>JBILVO010000060.1:0-21123 GCA_044370415.1 Pirellulales bacterium | reverse complement strand
GCTCGGCGGCGGGGAGCAGCGATGCGAAAGCGAGCAGCAGGAAGAGGGAGCGCATGAGTAGGCCCATGAGAATCACAGTTGAGCGATCGGCTGGACCATCGGCCAGATCCGGATCTCCTCCGTGACGAGGTGGGCCGGCATCCGGGATGTCTGCAGGATCAGCTGGCCGAGGTCGACCGGCGCGATGCACTGCGCCAGGATCTCGGGATCACGGGGCGGGAGATGGGCGCCCGTGGTAAAATCGGTCTGGCCCCAGGACGGAAGCACGGAGGTCACGCGGACGCCGTGCGGCCGCAGTTCGGCCAGCAGGCACCGCGTGAACATGAGCAGGCCCGCCTTCGCCGCCGAGTAGACGCCCCAGCCCGCCCAGGCGTGCACCGAGCAGGCGCTGCCGATGTTCACGATGAGCCCGCTGCCCTGCCGCTGCATGATCGCGGCCGCCCGGCGGCAGCCAAGCATTGCGCCGGTGAGGTTGCTGGAGATGCTCCGCAGGATGGCCTCGTCGGTCTGCTCTCCCGCCGGGCCGATCTGCACGCCTTCGCCGGCGTTGTTGACGAGCACGTCGAGCCGGCCGGTCTCCGCGAGCACCTCCGCCAGGAGCCCGTCCCACGCCGGGCCGTCGGCCACGTCGGCGACGAACGGCGTCGCGCCGATGCGGGTGGCGGTCGATTCGAGCCTGGCGGCATTCCGGCCGGTGATCCAGACGCGGCTGCCTGCGGCGGCGAAGGCCGCCGCGATGCCGGCACCGTAGCCGCGGGAGCCGCCGGTGACGATGACCGTGTGTTTGTCAGATGAGACATGGTTTGTCATTTGAAATCTCCGGCGAGCCGGTGGTATACCACTCGCGATGGCGCGGCCGCAACGCGGCCGTGCGGTCGCCCGGAGCGAGCGCGATGCCGATGCCCAGAGCCGCGCGACCGCACGCCCTCAGCCGCTACCGGGTGCCGGTGCTCGACCGCACGCTCGACGTGCTGGAAACGCTGGCCGACCGCCCCGAGGGGATGACGCTCACGGGGCTGACCGAAGCCCTCCGCATCCCCAAGAACACCGTCTTCCGGATCGCCACGACGCTCTCACTGCGGGGCTACGTCGACCGCGACGACGCCACGAAGCGGTATCGGGTGAGCCGGAAACTGCTGGCGGTGAGCCATGCCGCCATCGGGGCCACGAGGCTGCTCGAGGCGGCCGGGCCGGTGCTCCGGGCGCTCCGCGACGCCACCGGCGAGACCGCGCTGCTCGGCACACTTTCCGGCTCGCGCGGCATCGTGCTCGACCAGGTGCCCTCGTCGCAGCCGGTGAAGGTCGTCGTGGAGGTGGGGCATGCGTTTCCGCTCCACACCGCGGCCCCCGCGAAGGCGATCCTCGCATTCCTGCCCGACGAGGCCTGCCGCAGCCTGGTGGCCGACATCCGCTTCACGCGGCACACCGCACGCACGATCACGTCGGCGCGGGCGTTTCTCCGCGAGCTCACCGCGGTGCGTGAGCGGGGCTACGCGGTCGACCGCCGGGAGGAGAGCGAGGCCTATGCGTGCGCGGCGGCGCCGGTCTTCGACCGCTCGGGTGACGTCGTGGCGGCGATCTGGGTGAGTGGGCCGAGCGACCGTGTCACGACCGCGCGGCTGCCCGCGCTCGGCCGGCAGGTGGCCGCGGCATCGCAGACGATTTCGGCAGCCTTGGGGGCATGCCGCCAGGGCTGATTCTCAGGGCCTGGGCTTCAGGCGCCGGGCTTCCACCGCGTGCCATACCCCTGGCGGGCGCGCCAGGCGGTGATCGCCGGGTTGTTGCCCCCCTGGTTGGAGAGCAGGAACTTGTTGCCGGCGAACGACAGGCCGGTCGTCAGCCCGTAGTAGGGCTGCGGCGACGGGTTATAGAAGAGCGGGTTGTTCGGCCAGTCGGAAACGTTGGCGTAGGCCGGGATCGTGGGATCGACCATGCGGGACAGTGGGAACGGGTACGACGTGCCAGCCCAGCGATTCTCCCAGAGGTTGCCCACGTACCGGATGTTGCCCGCCGGGATGCAGCCGCCGATCTCGCTGCCGTAGGAAATGCCGTTGATCAGCGGCAAGAAGCGGTAGACAGCCGAGGAGTTGACGTTGAGGCGGTCGAAGAGGCTGAAATCCGCCCCCATCCAGAATTGGCCCTGCTGGTTGTCGTACTGCAGGTTGTTCTGGACGTTCACCCACCGCGTGCCGCCGTCGGTATAGATCACGTTGCTGCCCGCCAGGGGCCGCTTGGAGTGCATCTCGTTGCCCCTGATCACCGTGGCGTCGGCCCAGCCGCGGCCCTGGGCGCCTGCCGTGTAGATGGCACCGCCGTCGTAGACCTGGGTGACGAAGTTCGTGATCACGTTGCCGATCACCTTCGTGCCGCCGATCGCCGTGGGCACCCCCAGGGCCTGCGGCAGCCAGGAGGAGACGGTGCTGTTGGGCTGGCCGGGGAACCGCGGGCTGTCGATCAGCCCCCAGCCCCAGCCGATCTGCATGCCCGACCACGAGGTGTCGCTGATCAGGTTGTTTTCGATCCGGGTGTTCCGTGCGAATCCCACGAAGATGCCGGAGGCATCCACGTAGTCCTCGCCGGTGCCGGTGATCGTGTTCTGGAGGATCACGTTGTCGCGAACGGCGGCCCGCGAGTCGCTGGGGAAGGCGTCGGTGCCGAGGACGGTGATCCGCCGGACGGGGTCGATCACCCATTTGGGCTGCGGCTTGTTGGGATCGATCGAGGCGTCGACCCGGCACCACGAAGCGCCACCGACCGTGATGGCGCATGAGGAGATGGCGGTAAACGTGTTTCGGAGCACGCGCACGCCCTGCGTGCCCAAGCCCAGTTGGAGCCCCACGCCGCCGAGGTTTCGGAACACGTTGCGGCTGAACTCGACGTTGCGGGCGAACGCCACCGCCACGTTGCCGTGCGTCGCCTTCGTGAACTTGCTGTGGCCGGTCGTGGTGAGGTCGTTGAGGAAATCACCCGTGACCGGGTTCCGGCCGGCGTCGATGAGGACGCCCGCCTGGTCGGGCACGTAGCCCGCGCCGAAGCTCGGGTCGAGCCAGGTGGCACCGGTGAACGTGATGCCCTTGAAGGCGAGATTGCGCACGGGGTTGGCGGCCGTGCCCCGCACCTGCAGCAGGGATTCGGCGACGGGAATCTGCACGTCCAGCGTGTTGGGGTTCACGAGGGGCGCACAGGCGAGGTACACGCTCTGGCCGACGCGGTCGTAGTACCACTCGTTGGGCTGATCGAGAAACTGGTAGGAGTTGGCGAACTGCGTGATCCGCCAGGGGTTCCAGATGGCGGGCGTCAGGGGCCGCATTGGCGGTGCCCCGGACACGGCGCTCTGGGGCGCGACGCCGAGCGACGCCGCGTACCACGGATCCGCCTGCATCGTGATCATGCCGACGGACACGTCGTCGAACGGATCCGGCATGCTCACGATCTGGGCCGGGTCGTAGCCGCCGATCGACTCCACGGGCATGCGGAACTCCCGCCACTGCATCCGAGCCACCGCCTCGACATCCTGCTGTCGTCGCGGGTCGGAAACGCCCTCGACCTGGTCCCATGTCGTCGGGAAATACCAGTCGGCAGGATTCGTGTTGTTTGGGTCGAGGGGATCGCTGTAGGCGATGCCGAAGACGGGCTGCCCGCTGACGAGAAACTCGTACTGTCCGATGAACGGCCGGAATCCGTAGGGGTACGTCGGTGCCAGGTCGCCCGGCATCGCCGAAGGATTCGTCTCCGCGAGCGTGCCGCGGACGCCGTCGATATAGAGCTGTCGCGCCCGCAGTTCGGAGCGGCCGGCGACCGAGAGACCGCTGACATCGGCCTTCCAGACGGCGTTGAGGCCGAGGCCCAGCAGCCCGGGATCGACCACGAGCTGCCAATTCGTCACCGGTCGGGAGCCCGAGAAGACGGGCGTCTCGCCGGGGGCCGCCTGCCAGGTGACGGTGCGGCCGTTCCTGCCGGAGTCGGCGGCCGAGAAGACCAGGGGGCCGTCGAGGTCGTACGTGCCCCCGCGGACGTTGACGACGATGTCGCGCACTTGAGTGCCCTTTGCCAGCCGCGACCGGATCGCCGCCTGCGCGTCGGTGAGAGATGGAAAAGGGTCGGTGCGGGCGCCGGTGGGATGCAGCGAAGACATCGGGCTGCCTGGGTCGACCCAGAACTGGTCGACCGCCAGCGCGATCCGTTCGTCGAGACGCTCCAGCGCGAGAATGGGCCGGGCGACCGACCGCGCCGTCCTGCGGCTGCGGCGGCTCCGGTGCAGGCTTTGGATCAGACCCATGATGCCATTCCTCCGAAGAGCGGGAGCAGGGCGGAAGCGATCCTTCCTGGAGGCTACCCCCGATGCGAGCGAGTCTCAATCATCGGGCTGATGGCGTTGATGCGATCGGTCGAAAGCGTATTTCAGCACAATCGGCCGGCGACTTCCCGAGCCTCGAGCGCAGACGGGACGCGGCCCTCTCACCCGCGATCCCTGGGCCGCTTCGCCGCGTGGCCGCCGTCGAGCAGCGCGAGCAGCTGGTTCGCGCACCGCGCCGCGAAGGCGGGGTCGTTGATCTCGAGGTCGTGCTCGGTGCAGCGGATGTCGGGCCGCAGATGCCCGCGCAGGGCCTCGAAGAGCGCCCGGTCTGCAGCGGCGTCGGCGAACGGCTGCCCGGCGGCCGAGATCACGCTGATCGCCCGCCGGGGAATCTCGACGCAGACGGGGCCGACCGACGCGCTCAGCTTCTCTGCGACGATCCTGCCCAGCTCGTTGCACTCGGCGGCGGTCGTCCGCATGAGCGTCACCTGCGGGCTGTGCTCGAAGAACGTGCGGTCGCGAAAGCGTGCGGGCACGGTCTCCTGCGGGCCGAAGTTCACCATGTCGAGGCAGCCGGGCGCGACCACCGCCGGCACGCCGAGCCGGGCGGCCGTCTCGAGCCGGTGCGGCCCCGCGCCGAGGATGCCCCCCACGAGCTCGTCGGCCCACTCGGTCGTGGTGATGTCGAGCACGCCGGCGACGATGCCCGACGCGATGATCGCCTCCATGAGCCGGCCGCCGGTACCCGTGGCGTGGAAGACGAGCACCTCGTAGCCCGCCTGCTCGAGGATCCCCCGGGCATGATCGACGCACCGCGTCGTGTTGCCGAACATCGAGGCGACGACGAGCGGCCGGGCGTGGGCGTCGTGCGCGGCGGCCAGATGCGCCTCCGCCATCGCGCAGACCGCCGCGGCCGCCTGCAGGAAGACCTGCCGCGACACCCGGTTGAGCCCCGCCACGTCGACGAGGCTCGGCACCATGACGATGTCGCTCGTCCCCACGAAGGCCGACACGTCTCCACCGGCGAGCGTCGAGACCATCAGCTTCGGCAGCCCGATCGGCAGCGATCGCATGGCGGCCGTGGCGATCGCCGTGCCCCCCGAGCCGCCCAGCGCGATCACGCCCTGGATCCGGCCGGACCGGGTGAGGGCCGCGACGAGCGCCTCTGCCTCCGCGGCGACCGCCGCCACGGCCGTGCCGCGATCCGCCGCCGCGAGCCCCGCGTCGCCCCGCACCCGGAGGCACTCGAACGCGGCGAGCTGCGGCGGCAGCGGCCTCGGCGCGGGACTGGCGTCGATCACGAGCGGCGTGCACCCCCTGTCGCGGATGGCCTCCGCCACGAAGGCGTGCTCGATCCCCTTCGTGTCGAACGTGCCGAGCACGGCGATCGTCGGCCGCGGCGCGACGCCGCCGGTCACAGCCGCAGCTCCCGGAACTGGCGGACCTCGCCGGTGATGGCCCGCTCCGTCGGCAGCCGCTCCATGGAACTGGCGCCGTAGAAGCCGTCGAGCCCGTGGCAGCGGGCGAACATCTGCCGCGCGTCGTCGGGCGTGGCGATCGGGCCGCCGTGGCAGAGCACGAACGCGTCGGCGCGGATCTCCTTGACAGCGTCGATGATCCGCTGCACGCGGACGACGCACTCGTCGAGGGGGAGGGCGGTGCGGGCGCCGATCGCGCCGCTGGTGGTGAGCCCCATGTGGGCGACCACGACGTCGGCGCCGGCCCGGGCCATCAGTGTCGCCTCGTCCACCGTGAAGGCGTAGGGCGTGGTGAGCATGTCGAGTTCACGGGCGCGGGCGATGCAGTCGACCTCGAGCTGGTACGACATCCCCGTCTCCTCGAGATTCTGGCGGAACACGCCGTCGATGAGGCCCACGGTGGGGAAGTTTTGGATGCCGGCGAAGCCCAAGGCCTTGAGCTCCCCGAGGAAGTGGTCGCGGAGCATGAAGGGGTCGGTGGCGCAGACGCCGGCGAGCACCGGCGTGTGCCGCACGACGGTGAGCACCTCGCCGGCCATCTCCCGCACGATTTCGTTGGCGTTGCCGTAGGGCATCAGGCCCGCGAGCGACCCCCGGCCCGCCATGCGGAAGCGGCCGGAGTTGTAGATGACGATGAGGTCGACGCCGCCGGCCTCCTCGCAGGCGGCCGAAATGCCGGTGCCCGCCCCTGCGCCGAGGATCGGCTCGCCCGCCGCCACGCGGCGTCGGAGCCGCTCGAGGATGTCGCCACGCGTCGCCATGATCGTCCGCCTCCCCACACGCCACCCTTTCCGGGCATCGTTCTAGTCGACCACCTCGACCGTCACCGGGGCGGCGTTGACGGCCTTGGCGGCGCCCTCGCCGGCACGGCCCGTGGCGTGGATCTCCACGCGGCCGCGGCCGAGGAGCGCGGCGGGCACCTCGATCGTCGCCTCCGGGCCGCTCGTACGACCGAGCACGCGGCCCATCGCGAACACCGCCGCGGCGTCGATGCCGTCGCCCTTGACGGAGATCCGCACCGTGCCGGCCTGCTTGGCCTGCGCGGGCTCGACTCGCAGGGAGAGCGACCGGCCGTGGTTCGAGACCAGCACCGGCTTCTTCCAGCGCCCCAGTGATTCCAGCGGCGACGACTCGCTGCCCGCCACGCTCAGCTCGTGGTGCCCGTCGGCGAGCTTGGTCGTGTCGAGCGGCAGACGTTCGCCGGCGCCGCACTGCGCCAGCCTGACACCGTCGACAAACAGCGAGAATCTGTCGACCACCGGCGCGGCGTCCGCCGCGCCGGACGGGCGGGTGACGGTGCCGCTCGGCGCGAGCTCGAGCAGGCCGCTGAGCGGCGCGCCGGGCTCCAGCGGCACGCCGCCGTCGAGGAGGGCGACGTCGACCTGCGGGATCGCGGCCCATGGGCGGCAGAGGGGATCGCCGACCACGAGGAGCTGGTAGGGCGACTGCACCGACTGATAGAAGGCCTCCGCCAGCGTGGCGCCCCGCGCGTAGTGCAGCTGGATCGACGGATGCGGGAACTTCGCCTGGATCGCGTAGGGCTCGGTGACGGTGCCGCTGGAGCCGGCGGCGCCGGCGCGGATGAACGCCGAGAGGGGCGTCTGGCTCGCCGAGGGCGTGAAGATCGCGCCGAAGCTCGTCAGGTTCTCGCAGATCGCCCCCGGCACGATGGTGCTGCGGCTCCCCGGCCAGTCGAAGTCGGCCCGCCCCGTCATCAGGCCGGCGACGTCCCGCCGGTCGACGGGCAGCGTGCCCTTGATGATCTCTGCCTTGACGCCGGTGCGATTGAGCTCGTCCACGATCGGCTGGAAGGCGGGGCTGCGGGTGGTGGTCCGCACGTCCTTGTTGGTCACGAAGTAGATCGTGCCCGCGGGCCGCGTGCCATCGGCGTCGGCCGACGAGGACAGCGTGCGGACGATCTCCGGCACCGTGTTGCCGCGGCCGGCGGTCACGCCGAGCATCACGGAGAGCACGTAGCGCTGCCCGCCGGTCTCGAGCAGGTCGCCCGCCGCTCCCCAGCCGTACCAACTCCGGAACCCGTCGGTGGAGATGGGGATGCCGGCGGCGTCGAGCGGCCGCCAATAGCGGTTGCTGCGCTGGTCGAGCCAGACGGGGCCCGTGCCCGCCTGCACGGCCTGGTAGAGCATCGTCATGCCGGTGAGCGAGCCGGAGGGGTGCTTGAACTGCTCCTGCGAGGCGAGGGCCGGAGGCATCTCGGCCGCGAAGTCGATCCGCCAGGGAAAATCGCTCGAGTAGACGATGCAGTCGATCTGGGGCCCCAGCCTGCGGGCGTCGATGGCCCGCAGCACCGGCAGTAAAAGGTCGCTCCGAAAAGCGGCGATGCTCATGCTCTCGGTGCCCCCCTGCCATGGCAGCATGAGCACGTTGATGGGGGGCACGTCACGGATCGTCGCGAACGCGTTGGCGACCGCGACGCTGTCGGGGCTCGACGCGTTGACGACCAGGAACAGGTTTTCGGGGCCGAGCCCGGCCCGGGCGGGGGCATGGCATGCCAGCGCCGCCACCCAGCACGCCGACAGCAGGATCGTCCGGATCGCCGCGCGGGCTGCAGGCGTCACGACGGATGGCACGGCTGGCGGTAGAGCCGGCGGCACGGCCGGCAAAAAGGCCGCTGTCACGTCCGGCGATGAGAGGGGAAGCCGATGCATCATTCACCGCCGCCGCGTCGACCGTGCGGACGACGGCATGGATGGGTTCGTCCGCGGACATATAGACTACCGTGGGAAGGAGCCCGGATGATGCCCTCGTGGAAATCAGAATCGTTCAGCCGGGCCGCCGGCGGCGTGGCGGTCTGCATGGCCGTGGGGCTGGCGGTCGCTCGGGCCGACGAGACGGCCGAGTTCTCCGGCCCCCGGGCCTTCGCCCACCTCCAGAAGATCTGCGACCTGGGGCCGCGGCCGAGCGGGTCGGCGGCGATGGTGACGCAGCGGGCCATGCTGGCCGAGCACTTCCGCGCCGCGGGCGGCACCGTCTCGGGGCAGGCGTTCACGATACGCGACCCGCGCACCGGCAACGCCGTGCACATGGAGAACCTGCTCGTCGAGTGGCATCCCGACCGTCCGGAGCGGGTGCTCATCGGCGCCCACTACGACACGCGGCCGTTCCCCGATCGGGATCCGGTCGACCCCAGGGGGACCTTCGTCGGGGCCAACGACGGTGCCAGCGGCGTGGCGCTCCTGATGGAGCTGGCGCGGGGGATGCCGGCGCTCGCGACGCCCGTGGGTGTCGACTTCGTCCTGTTCGACGGCGAGGAGTACGTCTTCAGCCAGCGCGATCCCTACTTCCTCGGCTCGACGTACTTCGCCCGGCAGTACGCGGCCGGTCAGCAGACCCGCCCGCCACAGGCCGTTCGCTACCGCTATGGGGTGATCGTCGACATGGTGGCCGACCGCGACCTCGGCATCTGGCAGGAGCAGCGCAGCGTCACCTGGCCCGACACGGCGCCCGTCGTCGACGCGATCTGGGCGGTGGCGGCCCGCCGCGGGGTGCGGCAGTTCGTGCCGCGGCCGAAGTACACGATCGACGACGATCATGTGCCGTTGCGGATGATCGGCCGCATCCCCACCTGCGACATCATCGATTTCGACTACCCGCACTGGCACACCACGCAGGACCTGCCGGAGCAGTGCGCGGGCGAGTCGTTGGAGGCCGTCGGCGGCGTGCTCCTCGAATGGCTGCGCGGGCAGCGGTAGGGCGGGGATGCAGCCACGCGATGCCGCCGACGTGCGCCGTGCGACGCTGACCGTGCCCGAGTGCGGCGTGGTGGGGATGCCGCTGCGGCTCTCGCTCTGGCTGGTGCCGGAGGGGGCTGAGGTGACGGCGGGGGATCGTGTCGTCGAGCTCGTGGCCGGCGGCGCGACCATCGATCTGGAGGCGCCCGTCACGGGCAGGCTCTCCCGGCAGATCGCCGAGGAGGACGACCCGCTGTCGACCGGCATGGTGATCGCGGAGTTCGAGGCGGCTGGGTGCATCGTGAGCCCAGGTGCATCGTGAGGATGGGTGCATCGTGAGCATGGAGCCATCCAGCCAGGCACGGACGGATCGCCGCACCTGGTGGCTCGCGATCGGCGGTGCCGTCACGATGTTCCTCGTGCAGCCCCCAGCCGACTGCTGGATGCTCGCCTGGCTGGCGCCGCTGCCGTGGCTCGCGCTGGTGCAGGACGAACGGCCCGCCACGCACGCCTGGCGGATCCTCTGGGCCGCCGGCCTGCTGCACTGGCTGGCCGCGATCCACTGGCTGCGGCTGCCGCACCCCGCGACGGCGATCGGCTGGGTGGCGCTGTCGGCCTACCTCGCGGCCTACGTGCCGCTGTTCGTCGCGATCGCACGGCGGCTCGTCCACGCGTGGCGGTGGCCGCTGGTGGCGGCGGCGCCCGTCGCATGGATGGCCTGCGAGCAGCTCCGCGGCTGGTTTCTCGGGGGCTTCACGTTCGCGGCGCTCGGCCACACGCAGTGGCGCTGGACGACGCTCCTCCAGGTCGCCGACGCGGTCGGGGCCGTCGGCGTGGGCGGGGTGGTGATGACGGTGGCGGCGGCGCTCGCCGGGCTGATCGCGGCGGGCCGCCGGCGCGAGGGGCTGCGGGAGGCGGCGCTCGCGGCGTCGGCCGCCGTTGCAGTGCTCTTGGCCGTGCTGGGCTACGGCACGTGGCGGCTCGCCACGGCGCCCGCCGACGAGGCAGCGCCGCTCGACGTGCTGCTCGTGCAGGGATCGATCGACACGGAGCTCAAGCACGATCCGGAGGCCGCGGCCGACGTCGCCCGGCACTACGACGAGCTCACCGTGGCGGCGCTGCCGCGGGACGGCTCGGCGCCACCCGATCTCGTCGCCTGGCCGGAGACGATGTGGCGCTGGGGCCTGCTGGAGATCGCCCCCGACGAGGTACTGCCCGAGAGCCTCGTCGCGGCGACCCTCGCCGCGGCAGGGATCGACGACGAGCTGCCCGCCGCCGAGCGGCAGGCGGCCTGCCGCCGCCAGCTCGAGCAGGAGCGGCTCGCGGTGCTCGGAGCCTACGCCCGTCGCTACGGCACGCACTGGCTCGTCGGCCTCGACAGACAGCTGTTCACACCGCACGCGGCCGCCGGCGTCCAGAACTTCAATTGCGGGCTGTTTCTCGACCCTGCCGGGGAGCCGATGGCGTGCTACAGCAAGATGCACCCCGTGATGTTCGGCGAATACGTGCCACTCGCCGACCGATTCCCGTGGCTCTACAGGCTCACGCCGCTCCCCGGCGGGCTGACCGCCGGCTCCGAGCCGGTCGCGGTGACGATCGCGGGGCATCGCGTCGCCGTGAACATCTGCTACGAGACGGCACTTGCCGAGGCGGTGCGATCGCTGGTGTTGAATCTGGGCCGACGGGGCGGCCGACCCGACGTGATCGTCAATCTCACCAACGACGGCTGGTTCTGGGGGTCGAGCGAGCTCGACATGCACCTGACCGCCGCCATCTTCCGGGCCGTCGAGGTGCGCACGCCGATCGTCATCGCGGCCAACACCGGGTTTTCCGCCTGGGTCGACGGGTGTGGGCGGTTGCTGGCGCGGGGCCCCCGGCGGGCCGTCGGCACGGTTCGGGCGGCGGTACGGCGGGACGGCCGAACCAGCCCCTGGCTGATCTGGGGGAGTCTGCCGCTCGGGGCGATCCTGGCGGTCGCACTGGTCGCCCTGTTGCCCGCACGGTGGCGGACGCGGCCTTGAGAAGCGTTGACCCGCCTGCCGATCAAGACGTAGTCTGACGAGTGCAGTCCGCGGCAGGGACGGTCGTCGCCATCGCGGGGTGGCGGCTACGGCCGGAGAGCACGGGCCAAGCACTGGGCCCGGCACGAGGATCGGATCGCCGGTGAGTCTGGAGCACGCCACAGCCGTACGGTCATGAAGAACGTTCTCGGAAAGATATTTGTCTTCGCCCTGTTCGTCATGAGCCTCGTGCTCATGACCTTCGCGATCGCCGTCTACTCCTCGCACACCAACTGGCAGGCGCGGGCGAAGAAGACCCAGGAGGACCTCGACAAGTCCAAGTCCGAGGCACTCAAGAGCAAGCAGGAGGCCGAGCGGATGGCGGAGTACGTCGCCGCCTCGGAGGCGGCCCGTGATCAGGTGATCGCCAAGTTCCAGCAGGCGCTCGTGGAGAAGGACAAGGAGCTGACGGATCTGCGGGACAAACGGAACGGCAAGCTGGAAGAGATGCAGGGCGAGCTCATGAAGCTCGCCAGTGCGGAGGAGGATCTCACCCGCGCCCGCGATGAGCTCAAGCAGCTGCAGGAAGAAGCCCGCAAGAAGCAGGAACTCGTCGACCAGCAGGTGCAGCGGGCCGCCCAGCTCGCGGCGCAGCTGCACGAGAAGGAGTCATTCCTCGCGATCGCGAACGAGCGGAAGACCCAGCTCGAAAAGCAGGTCGCCCAGGCCCGGCTGTTGCTCAAGCAGTCCGGTCTCTCGATCGACAGTCTGCCGAAAGACCGTGTGCCGAGGGTCGACGGCGTCGTGATGGCCGTCGTGGACAATTCCATCGAGGTGTCCCTGGGCGGCGACGACGGCCTGCAGGCCGGGCACGAGATCGAGGTCTATCGCAACGACGAGTACCTCGGCCGCGCGATCGTGAAGACGGTCAAGCCCGATCGGGCGGTCGCGGTTTTGGTGAAGGAGTACTCCCGTGGGATCGTCCAGCGCGGTGACAAGGTGACCACGCGTCTGAAGGCCTGACGCCTTCCTCGTTCCGACCACCCCGAGCAGGAATGCCCTCCATCCGCCCGCCATGGCAGACGATTCCAGCCCAGCCCCGCGCCGTCCGCCGATGAACGTCTATACGGCGATGCTGCTGCTGTCGTTCCTCGCAGTGTCGGTGGGCTGCCTGTTCCTGGCGCTCGACCTGTTCACCAGGCGGCTGCCGCTGCATCCCTGAGCCGCGCTTCCGCCGGGTGGCGGCAGCGGGCTGCCCCGCGAGCGCCGCCATGCTGTTCGACTGGCTCCGGACCAGAAGACGCCGAGCGATCGGTGGGCGATCGCTGCCGCCGGAGTGGGACGACATCCTCGCGCGGAACGTGCGGCAGACGCAGTGGCTGGACGACGCCGAGCGGGCCCGCCTGCGGTCATGGGTGGCCGTGTTCGTCGCCGAAAAGCGGTTTGAGGGCTGCCGCGGCATGACGGTCGACGACGAGGTGCGGGTTTCCATCGCCGGCCAGGCGGGACTGATCGTGCTGGGGATGGAGGGCGAATACTTCGGACGGCTGCGATCGGTGCTCGTCTATCCGGGCGACTACCTCGGGCCGCGGTCCACGCCCCTGGACGGGGGTGGGGCACTGGAGTGGAAGGAGCACCGGCTGGGAGAGACCTGGGACGGCGGCAGCATGGTGCTGTCGTGGCCGCGGGTGCTCGAGGGGGGAAAGATGCGGGACGGCCCGCGGAGCGTGGTCATCCACGAGTGCGCCCACGCGATCGACATGCTCGACGGCGAGGTCGACGGCGTGCCGCCCCTGCCGTCGTCCCGGGGCCGCAGGGAATGGGCCCAACGGATCGCCGTCTGCCAGGAGCGGTTCGTGGAGGCGCTCGACGAGGGACGGTTCGTGGCGTTCGACGAGTATGCGGCCGAGGGGCCGGGCGAGTTCTTCGCGGTCGCGAGCGAGTGCTTTTTCCAGGACCCGCACCGGCTCCACCGCTACGACCGTGACCTGTACGCGCTCCTGGCGGAGGCCTGGCGGCAGGACCCGAAGGCCCGCGTGCCGGTGCAGCGCGGCCGCTGACGCATGCCGTCGCCCACGTCGGACGGTGACGACGTCAGGGGCGAACCGCCCCGCCGCCGGCCCGCGGCGGCCCCGGTCACGCGCTCGTGTCCGTGCCGGTCATCTCCTCGGCCGGCTCTTCCATCGGCTCCGCCGCCGGCATCGGCTCCGCGTCGGTCTCGGCGGGGGCATCGGCCCCGGCTTCCTCCGAGGAGTCGGGCCGGCGGGCCTCGCCGTCGGCCGGGGCCTCCGGCGCCGGCGCCGCGCGCCGCGGCGCGAGCGAGACGATCATGCCGGACGGCGATGCCAGCAGCAGCCGATCGTCACGGAGATTGACCAGCGGCATCGTGAAGGGGCCGAGGCAGAGCGTCTCTCGGCGCAGACCGTCGGCGATGTGCAGCGAGGAGAGCCGCCCGACGCGGTCGAACAGCCACACCCGGTCACCACCGACAGAGACGATGGTGCCGGCGACGCAGCTCTGCCACAGGGGAGCGCCGGTTTCCGCAGAATAGGCGGCGATGCCCAGGTCGCCCAGCGACACGACGACGGTGTCACCATTCACGAAGGCGCTCGATTCGGCAGGGCCGGGGAGCACGGTGTGCCAGGCCAGTTGCAACTGTGCGAACTTCGTCAGCTTGGCGGGCAGTTCGATGCGGGCGAGATCGCCGTTGGTCGTGGCGGCGAAGATGCTGCGATCGCGCACGGTCGGCGGGCCGGCCGGCGGGTTCTCCAGCGCGAATTCGAGCCGACGCCAGTCGACGTCCGTGGGCTGGAGCGTGACGAGCAGCCCGTCCGTCGTGCACCAGAGCACGCCCTCGTGCAACGGCACCGGCTGATAGGCAATGACGCCGCCGCTCTCGATGTCGGCCGGCAGGAGGCTCTCCTCCCGCTTCTTCGTCTTCTTGGCCTTCTTCGCCGGTGTCTTCGCCGCCGCGGAAGACGCCCCTGCCTGCCGGGAGGCGTCGGGCGCCGTGGCACCCGGAGCATCCGCCGGCTGCCGCAGCGGGTTCACGGCGAACCGCGTGATGCCGTTGCCGTTGGGGGCGTAGACCCAGTCGCCGACCACGGCCGTACCGGCCGCTGCGAGGTTCTTGTCGGTCTCCTGCCACCGCTGCAGTCCGGTCGCACGGGCCAGGCCGTAGATGTCCTTGTCCTGGCAGACGGCGATCAGGTCGGCGCCGATGCCCGCCTGCTCCAGGCGGCCGCCGGGACGTCCCACGGGCCGCGACCAGAGAAGCGAGCCCGGCAGCGGAGTGCCGGGCTGGGGGACCGTCTGGGGGACGGCCTGGGACGGCGCCGCCTGGATCGCGTGCACGAGACCATCGCTGGTGGCCGCGACCACCAGGCCGTCGCCGGCGACGACGTTTTCCAGCGAGCGTCCCGGGGCCAGCGACGGGATCTGGATGATCCATTCCCTGACAAGCCCCACTCGGTCGGCCGTGAATTCGTCGGCGAGCGTGCCGGAGAGGCAATCGCCCGCCAGTGCGTTGCCCGGACCCGACACGGCCCACGCGAGCGATGTGCAGGTCAGCGCGGTCCAGGCGAGTGCGACCGGGCGCAGGCGACGACGGGTGGAAGGCGGCATGGACATGCTTCCCGAAAAGAGGACGAGAGGGCCGAACCCCGCAAGTCTAGTTCACGAAATTGGGGCCTGAAAAACTGCTAAACTGCGGCTTTTCCCGCGGCCCGCCCGGGCCGCACTGACAGCCGGCGATCACCAGCCCCAGAGAGGCCAGAGTCGATGGGGCAGGACCGGAAGAACCCGCGACACGACGACCCCGCGGCGATCCTGCTCGGGTATCTCAACTTCTCCTCGGGAGCTTTCGATCCCGCGGCCTGGCGGGCGATGAACGACCTGTTCGCCGCAGAGGAGCCTGCCGGCGACGAACTGCCCGACGCCTCCCGGCGGGTGCACGCGTCGCTGTCGACGAGACTGGCCGCGGTCTCGGCGACGGAGGCGGCGTTTCGGGACGCCGGCCAGGCCCGTGCGGTGCTCGACATCGTCTTCACCCGGCTCCTGCCGGCGTATCGCGACTTCCACGCCGACCTCCTCGAGCATCAGCCGCCGGGCGCGATCGAGCGGCCCTTCTTCGTGATGGCGGCCGCACAGACGGTGCTCGCCTGCGACGGTCCGTGGGACGATGCCGACGACGTCGTGCGGCGGTCGATCGGCCGGCTCAATGACTACGTCGGCTGGAGGCCGCTGGCAGTCCTCGAGAACGGCCGCCTGTCCGAGTCCTATCCGCACGAACGGGTGCGGCCGGTGCCGCTGTTCATCCAGGGCGTCGGCGCGGCGCACGGCCGCTATCGCCGGCTGGTCGAGGACGCGATCGGCATCCTCGGCGAAGCGCCAGAGGGTCTGCTGCGACAGGCCGACTTCGAACTTGCGAGGCTCGAAGAGCTGGCGATCGATCCGCGGGCCTTCGACTTCCTGCACCCGGCCGCAAGCCGTCCCAACTACCTCTTCGGCCTGTGGGATCCGGCGGTGATCGACACGCAGGGGTTCTATCGGCGCATGGTCGTGCAGCAGGCCACGCTCGACGGCATCCTCTCGTGGGCCGACGCCGCGTCGACCGCACCCGGCGCTGCCGAAGCAGCCACAGAGGGCTGCGGCGTGGTGCCGGAGCGGTCGCAGCTGATCCGTGAATCGGCCGCTGTACTCGCCGGCGTGATGCTGATGGCGTCCGGGCTGTGCGGTCACGGCCCGGGCGGCCTGGCGTCGGGGCTCGCGCTGGGGGACCTCCTGCCGAGGATCGCCAGCTACCGCGACGAGTTCTACCGCTGGCTGATGACCCGCCTGCCCGACGACCACCGCCGGAGGCTCGACGAGGAGACACGCCGCCTCCGCCAGCCGTTCGGCGGCGTGCGGCGGCACATCAACGGCCTGCTCGCCGGCCGCCGGGCGCGGCAGGTGGAGAGCGTGGCACTGGCGGGCTCGCTGGCCAGGCTCGGCCGTGCCGCTGCCGCCGAGAGGATGGCGGGGCTGGTGCCTGCCGCCTCGGCCCGCATGGCGGCCCGCATCACGAGCCGGGTCGTCGCGGCGGAGCGGCTGCTGCGGCGGCGCGATGCCGACGGCCGTCAGTCGCCGGCGGCGGCCGATGCGGCGCTCGACGAGCTCGACGTCGCGGCCGGCCTGCTGCTGCGGGCCGTCGACTGCGGGGCCGTCGTCGATCCGTGGAACATCCTCGGGCTCGGCGGCCAGTTCCCGCTGCACGAGGCGGGCGGGGAGAGCGTGACGGACCCGCGCGTGAATGACCTCGTCGCGCTCACCGGGGCGATCCTCGACGGGTGCGCCGCGGCCTGGCGGCAGGCCGCCGCCTGCGGCGCGACGGCCGCGGCGTCCCGGGCGGCGGCGGCGATCGAGAGGCTGGGGGGCTGGTGGGATCGGTTCGCGACGACGACGGTGTCGGGTGTGCCGCACCTGTCCGGCTGCGAGGTGCTCGACACCACCCGCGAGGTGATCGAGGCGCTCGCCAGGCGTCGCGAGACCGCGCCGCTCCCCGCGCCTCCCGGCTTCTGGCGGCAGGAGGTGGCCGGGTTCTCGTCGCCGCGGGCGCACGCGCAGGCCGCCGACGCGCTGCTGCACGAGGGGGATCTCGACGGCGCGATGGGGCTCCTTGTGCACTGGGCGTCGCTCCTCGAGGGCTCCGTGATCGGCCGCACGGGCAGCGTCTGGCTCGAGGAGGCGGGCCGCTGGATGGAGCAGGCCGCCGCCGACCGGTCGGCGGACGGGCGGTCGCGAATGCGACGGTTCGTGGAGCTGATCGAGGCGAACACGGGGGGCGCGGCCGATGTCATCGAGGCGGCGGCGAACGGCCGCGAGCCGGGCGACGAGCGGCGGGCCGGCCGGGGGGAAGCAGCCGACGAGGCCGGCGAGGATCCGGCTGCGGACGATCAGACCGACGGCGACGATCGCGGCGGCGAAAGCGTGGCGTCCGCGTACGAGTCGATGGTGTGGCGGGATTCCGCCGACGACGGCGTCGATGGCGGCATGCTCGACATGGACGGGGCCGGCGGGGCGACGCTCGGCGGCGTGGCCGCCGTCGAGGAGGCGGCCGAATTCATCTCCGGCGTGTTCGGCCTGATCCGCGAGGCGGTGGTGCGGTGGTGTGCGATCGATGCGATCGACGGCACGCGGCCGTCGCCGGCCGAGATCGATTCCGTCCGCGG
Organism: Pirellulales bacterium; assembly: GCA_044370415.1. GTDB lineage: Bacteria > Planctomycetota > Planctomycetia > Pirellulales > UBA1268 > CAMCQY01. Next base: position 3,447 of record JBILVO010000060.1, on the reverse strand, counting down.
CTGGCGGCACTCGCTGCGGCGGCTGCGGCGGGCGCTCGTGCGGGCGGCCGGGGCCGTCGCCGGCAGGGACACGGCGCCGCCCCCCGGCATGCCGCCGACGGAGTTCGACAAGCTGCGGTGGCAGCGGGACGCCGCGGCGGAGCGGCTCATCGAGGCGGCCGTGCAGGCGGGCGAGACGCTGTGGATGCTGTCGGCGCGGCTGCAGGCCGCCGGCCCCGCGCGGCGGCCGCGGCCCGATGCTCCGCTGGCGCGGGAGAAGAAGGGTGTCGTCGGCCGGCTGTTCGCGGCCATCTTCGCCGGCGATGCGGCCGCTGCGCGGCAGCATCTCGCCGTCGTGCGCAGCGGGCTGGTGGGCAAGCACGTGCTCTACGTGCCGCTGTCCCGCGGCGGCCTGCCCGGGCGGATCGTGGCGGCCCGCGGCCGGGAACGGCTGCTGGAACGGCTCGCCTCGTGCCTGCCCAGGCTGGGGCTCGTGGCGGAGACGGCGGAGGTCGTGCAGCTGGCCAAGTCGCTCGAGGCCACGCGGCCGCGATCGAGCAACGCCGCACAGCGCGGCGCGGCGAGCGTGAGCGAGTTCGACCGCGTGTTCGAGGCCGCGACGAGGTCGCTCGTGGAGCGGATCGTCGTGACTGCATCCGCGGCCGATACGGGCGGCGTCGCACCGACGGATACAATCGTGACGGAGCGGATCCTGGAGGGGCTCTCAACGCTCGTGCCCCGGCTGCTCGACACCTGGACGACGCACGCCCGCCAACTGCGGCTGTCGGTCCTCGAGCGGGTTCGTGACGAAGCGTCGTTCAACGCGGTGCGCGAGTTCGTCGAGCGCTACGGCCCGGGCCTGTTCACGCAGCAGCTGCTCTCCCCGCCTTCGCTGCGCGGGATCCTGCGGGGCGGCGTGCGCCGGTTTCTCGAGCAGCTCGTGGATCGGGCCGCGGGCGAGCCGGCGGACCTCGATCAGGCCGACGGCACGGCGCCGCCGCGGCAGCCGGCGCGGCTCATCGAGGATCTCTCCAGCGGCGTCCTGCCGATGAAGCAGGCCGCCGCGAGGCTGCGGCTGATTCTGGAGGCCGTCGCGGAGAATCATGCCGAATATCGCGATTGGAATTCCACGACGACGCAATCGGACCGCGGCGAGTTCCTGCACGTGCTGCTCGATTTTCTGCGGATCAAGGCGGAGCACGAGCGGATCGCCTGGACGCTGCGGCCGGTGAGCATGGCGCATCGCGTGCTCACCCGCCGCGGGGCCGTCGCGGCGGCCGGGGCGTGGCGCGGACGGATGCAGTCCGAGACTGAGGACACGTCCGCGACGCTGGCGGCGCGGCTGGCCGAGCTGGAGAGCCAGTGGGGCGTGCGGCTGGCGAGCGTCTCGGACCGCGTGCGCCGGCCATTCACGCTGGCGCTTGAGCAGGACGAGCTGGAGTCGCTGGTCGATCCGGCCGTCGAGGAGCTCTTCACCGGCGCGCCCGCCGGTGCGGGGAGGCGGCTCGAGGATCGCGCCGAGTCGTTCCTCGGAGTGGCGAGCGGGTCGGGGGTCGAGGTGCCCGCGTGGCTCGACCGTCTGGGAGAGACCGTGGAACGGTCGCTCGAGCGGGCCGATGCCGGCCGCTCCCCTGGGCGGGCTGCCGGCCGGCTGCCCGAGGCCGTGCCGTGGAAGCCCATGCCGTGGGACGATCTGCGGGCGGCGCTGGTCCACTGATGCCGATGACGCTTCCGGTCGCACCGTCATGAACCGCCACGATGCCGACGCACCCGACCGTCGGCCGGTCGCCGTCTGGATGGGCGGTGGGATCGGGCTCGAAGCCTACGGCCGCATGGCCGAGCGGCTGGCCTGGGAGGTGTCGGAGCCGGAGGGGCGGCCGCCCACGCTGGTGCTCTTCGACATGGAGCCGTCGATCACGATCGGCCGGCTCGGGTCGCGGGCCGATGTCGACTTCTCGGAGGAGGAACTGCGGTCGCGCCGGCTCGAGGCACGGTTCGTGGGGCGGGGAGGGGGGGCCGTGCTCCACGGCCCCGGGCAGATCGGCATCGCGCTCTTCGCCGCCCTCGAGGACCTGGGGCTCGGCCGGCAGGCCGTCGGCGGCTACGTGGAACGGCTCGAGACGGGCCTGGAGGCGGCCGTGCGGAGCCTGCGTTGCGGCGCCGCCCGCGACTCCCGGGCCCACGGCGTGTTCGGCCGCACGGGGCTCCTGGCCGCGGTCGGGATCGCCCTGCGTCGGGGCGTCGTCTGGCACGGGGCGTTCCTCAATGTGCAGCCGGACATGGAGCTCCAGCGGCGGGTGCGAAGCGTCCCTGTCGCCGCCGGCATCGGAATGCGTACCATGGGGTCGGTCGAGTCCGACGTGCAGCGCCGGGTCCGTATGCAGGACGCGCGGGCGGCGGTTGTGGAGCACGTGGTCGACGCGTTCGGTTTTCCCAGGGCACTGATTCAATCGGGATTTCCGCTCCCGGTACGGAGCGGAAGGCCCGGGCCCACGGAGCACGGCCCCCGTGTCTGACACCCCCGTTTCACCGGCGATCATTCCGCTGCCGGTCGTCGCGATCGACGGCCTGGCGCCGGCGGCCCCGCGGCGGCTGCCCCCGTGGCTGCGTCGCAACCTCGAGCCGGGTGGCGGCCATGGCGAGACCGCGCACCTGATCGCGGAACTCGGGCTCGAGACCGTCTGCTCGTCGGCCAAGTGCCCCAACCGGCTGGAGTGCTGGTCGTCCCGCACGGCGACCTTCATGATCCTCGGCAACGTCTGCACGAGGCCCTGCGGATTCTGCTCGGTGCCCCGCGGCAGGACCGAGCCGCTGGAGAACGACGAGCCGGAGCGGGTGGCGGAGGCGGCGGCACGGCTCGGGCTCGCGCACGTGGTCATCACGAGCGTGACCCGTGACGACCTGCCCGACGGGGGTGCCGAGCACTTCCGCCGCACCGTCGAGGCGGTCCGTCGGCGGACGGGCGGCACCGTCGAGGTGCTCGTGCCGGACTTCCTGGGGAAGGACGGCGCACTCGAACTGCTCCTCGCCGCGCGGCCCGACGTCTTCAACCACAACACCGAGACGGTGCCGAGGCTCTACCGCCGCGTCCGCGGCCCGAAGAGCCGCTACGACTGGACGCTCGAGCTGCTCGGCCGGGCCAAGGAGATCATGCCGGCGGTGAAGACGAAGAGCGGCCTGATGCTCGGGCTCGGCGAGACCCGCGACGAGCTGCTCGACGTGCTGGCCGACCTGCTGGCCCGCGATGTCGACTTCCTCACGCTCGGCCAGTACCTGCAGCCGACGCCCGATTCGCTGCCCGTGGAGCGGTTCGTGCCGCCGGAGGAGTTCGACGAGCTCGGCAGGCTGGCCCGCGGCATGGGATTCCGCAGGGTGGCCAGCGGCCCGCTCGTGCGGTCGAGCTACCACGCCCGCGAGATGGCCGAGGACGGCCTGATCGAGGCCTGACGCCACCGCGGCGAGGCGGTG
>JBILVO010000059.1:0-21187 GCA_044370415.1 Pirellulales bacterium | reverse complement strand
AAGTCGAGCACCAGGTTCAACGCCGCGATCACCACCACCACCAGGCTGAAGCCGATGCCGATGGGACCGGCCTCGTGGATGTAGGGCACCGGGAACCCGAAGAAGCCCCCGATCATCGAGATCAGATAGACGAGGCAGATGCCACCCGTCGCCGCCACGATCCCGAGCTTGAAGTTCTCGGTCGCCCTGATGAGCCCGGACTGGTAGGCGAGCAGAAGCCCAGCCAGTGTCCCGAACGTGCCCCCCACCGCCTGGATGACGATGCCGGGATACTGGCTCTCGAAACTGGCCGAGATGCCCCCCAGGAACAGGCCTTCGGCCAACGCGTAGACGGGGGCGAGGGTCGGCGCCCAGGTGTGCTTGAAGCAGATCACGAAGCCCGTGATCGCACCGATCACGAGCCCGCCCATTGCCCAGGGCATCGCCGCGGCGGGATTCGCCCCCACCAACGAAAACGTCTTCGACCAGGTGAAGCAGGCGGCCCCCATCGCCAGCGCCAGCAGGAACGCCGTTTTCTGCGCCGTCCCGTTGATCGTCATCGTCGCGGTGGCCGGCTGGTCGGCCGCCACATCCCGGCGGTACACGCCGAAATTCTCGAACGTCTTGTCGTTGAGGGTCGGGTTGCCTGTGCGCACGGTGACTGCTCCAGTGCCGAGGGGGGAAAACGCCGGCGGTTCAGCCGCCTCCGTCGATCCCGAGCATAGCACAGTCGGGGGGGCGGCAGTCGACTTCCGGGGATGCCGGCCCGGGGCGATCGGCCTGCGAACGCGCGGCAACGGGGCGCTGTGTCGAGGAGGTCAGCACGCCGTCGACGAACGCGCAGGCACTCAGCCACTCTTCGAGCAGGACGCCGTGCCCGCGTGGCCGCGCCGCATCACGCGTGGGGCCGCCGCATGCTCAGTGTCCCTGCGCTGCCGCCGCTGCGAGTGCCGACGCCGGATTGGTCGCGACGACCGTGGTCACCTCGGCTTCCGAAAGTCCCACGGCGTTTCGCAGCACCTGCCGGACGCGGGCCATCGAGGCCGTGGAGCCGACGAGATGGGAGCGGTCGGCGGCCCAGGCGGCGCCGTCCGCGTCGACGACCACTTCCTGGCCAGCGAGCGTGAACCGTCCCGCCCCCATGCCTGCGGCGGCCGTCGCGTCGGTCACGGCGATTACCCGGTCGATCCCGACGGCACGGATGATCGTGCGGACCATCGAGGGCGGTAGGTGCACCGCGTCGGGAATCAGCATCACCCACCGGAGCCGGTCGGCCGCCAGCACCCGCTGGATGACGTTGTCGTGTCGGTGGAGCGTGAGTGGGCAGCCGTTGCCGAGGTGGGTGAACGCGGCGAGGCCCGCGTCGATCGCCCGGTCGAGCACGTCGGCCGGCGGGTCGCAGTGGCCCGCCGAGACGAGGATGCCCCGCTCGGAGAGCCAGCGGATCGTGGCCTGCCCGTCGTCGTGCTCGGGGGCCAGGGTCACGAGCCGGGCGAGCCCGCGCCCCGCGGCCACGAGCCGCTCGGCCGCGGCGGGGCTGGCGGGCAGCACGTGCTCCGACGGATGCGCCCCGACGTAGCCCCGCTGCGGGCTGATGAACGGGCCCTCGACGTGGATGCCGGCCATGACGTCGGCCACGAGCGGGTCGGCGGCATACAGCTCCGCGAGCCGGGCAATCCGCGCGACCATCCGGTCGAGCCGGTCGGTGATCACGGTGGCCAGCATCCGCCCGCCGCCGTCGGCACGCACGGCCTCGCATGCCCGCCGCAGCGCGGCCGCCGACAGGTCGTCGCCGTTGAAGTCGACGCCCTTGTAGCCGTTGAGTTGCAGGTCGAAGGGAGCCATGCATCGTCTCCGCACACCGTGGTCGGACTACCGTACCACGGACCGGCCGGAAGTGGACGTGAGGTCGACGCCGAATGCCAGATTCCATGGCTGCCGCCGGTTGCCGCTGCAGCGGTCAGTCGATACCCTGTCACCCGCATTTCAGCGCACGTGCCACGACGAGGTCGACGATCCGTGAATGGGGCTGCACCCGCGCTCGAGACCGTCCGCCGTGCAGCGGGGCATCTCTCGCACGCCGTCGCGTGGATGCTCTGCGGAGCGATGGCCACGGCGGCGTGTGCGGAGCCGGCCTGGCGGGTGGGCATCGCGAAGGTCGACGTCACGCCGACCACGCCGGTCTGGCTCGCGGGCTACAGCGGTATCCGTGAGCCCGACGGCGTGCTCCATCCGCTCTGGGCCAAGGCGATCGCGTTCGAGGCGGCCGATGGCGGCCGGGCCGTGCTGATTGCCAGCGACTTCCAAGGCGTGCCCGCCAGCATGAGCGACCGGGTGTTCGCGCGGCTCGCGTCGGAGCATGGCCTCGACCGCAGCCGCGTGATGTTCGCCTACTCCCACAACCACTGCAGCCCGCGGCTGGGCGACGATCTCATCGACTACTATCCCGTCGATCCAGTGCAGGAGGCGGTCGTCGCCCGGTACACCGCCGAGTGCGTCGACGCGTGCGTGAAGGTCGTGGGCGAGGCGCTGGCGGCGCTCGCCCCCGCCACGATCCGCGTCGGCGCGGGGCGGGCGGGCTTCGCCGTGAATCGCCGCGACAACAAGGAGGCGGAGGTCCCGGGCGTGCTGGCCCGCGGCGAGCCGCTGCGGGGCGCCACCGACCACGCCGTGCCGGTGCTCGCCGTCACGCGGCCCGACGGCCGTCTCGATGCCGTGCTCTTCGGCTACGCCTGCCATCCGACGACGCTCAACTTCAAGACCTACTGCGGCGACTATCCCGGCTTCGCGCAGCTGGCGATCGAGAAGTCGCACCCTGGCACGACGGCGCTCTTCGTGAATACGTGCGGCGCCGACCAGAACCCGCTGCCCCGCCGCAGCGTCGAGCTCTGCGAGCGGTACGGCCTGATGCTCGCGGCCGGCGTGGAGGAGGCGCTGCGGCAGCCGATGGAGCCGGTCTCCTGCCGCCTGCGGACGGCCTTCGAGATGGTGCATCTCGAGTACGAGCGGGTGGCGGACCGGGCGGAGCTCGAGGCCGCCACCGCCGAGCCCGACGCGATCAAGGCCCGGTGGGCCCGGCGGATGCTCGCGAGGCTTGACGCCGGAGAGACGTTCCCGGCGTCGTATCCCTATCCCCTCCATGCCTGGCGGCTCGGCGATCGCACGCTCGTTGTCGGCATGGGTGGCGAGACCGTCGTTGACTACGCGCTGCGGTTCAAGAAGCAGTGGGGGACGGGCACCTGGGTGCTCGGCTACACCGACGACATGGCGGCCTACATCCCGTCGCGCCGCGTCTGGGAGGAGGGGGGCTATGAAGGAGGCAGCCGGCTCTACGAGTACGGACGCCACGGTGTCCGCTGGACGGGCACGGTCGAGGACACGATCGCCGCCGCCGTCGGACGGCTGGTCGACACGGTCGGGCCGCCGGTCGTCGGGCCACGGCCGGTTGAGTGACTGCGGCTGCCGAAGGGAAGGGACGGCGAGGAGCGCACCCTCGATGAAGTGCCCCTCGCCGCTGCGGCATCAACGCCCGGTGGCCGGGAGCGGCTTCACGGCCCTGCGGACCGCGTCGATGATTTTTTCTTCGACACTCTCCGCCCACGTCGCCGGGAGTCCGTAGTAGAGCATCGCCCCGGCCCCCTCGTAGCCGCCCTCGGCGAGGACGCGGCGGCTGGGAATGTAGGCCATCACGTCGTTGGAATAGCCCGCGACCCAGGTCGTCTCACGGCCGAGCTCCGCCTTGAGCCGCAACGCGTAGTCGACCACCACCTCGCCACCAAGGAACACCCAGCACGGCCCGCCGTCGCCCAGCCGCCAGGCCTGCACGGGATACGCGGGATACGTGGTGTCGAGCCGGCCGTCGCGATCGAGCAGCGCGAGCAGGTGCCGCGCCCGTGCCTTCTCGAAAGTGTTTCCGTCGGCGACCGCCTTTTCCCAGGCCGGGCGGTCGGGAGGCGTGGCCAGGTCGAGCGGCAGTTCCTCGTATCGCGTCTCGATCCGGCCCGCGATCGGCCGCAACGCCCCCTCGTCGAGCACGGCATCGACCGCGTCGGCCAGCCGGGCGCCGTACGCCTCGGCCAGTTCGACCGTCCGCCGTGGCAGCGGATTCTGGTCGCCGCCGCAGCCCGCCCAGAAGCATGCCGTGGCGCCGGGGTGCCGCCGCTCCCACTCGAGGCAGGCGAATCCCGGGTAGTCGCCGCACCACTGGTAGAAGGAGAGCACCGTAGCGTGGCACGCGTACCCGAAGACCGCCGCGCGGACGTGGCCGGCCTCGTCGTGGATCGCCAGCACCGGCACGTCGTGGTCGAACGGGCCTCGGAGCGGCCGGCCAGCGGCGCGGATGGCAGGCACCTCGGCCTCCTTGTTCTCCCGGCGGTTGACCGCCACGCTGCAGGTGCCCTGGCCCCACGACACCCGCGCCGGCTTCCGGTCGGCGAGCGCCCTGCCGACGCAGTCGACGACCCGATCCTCGACCAGCCGCGTGTAGCGTGACCGCAGGTCGATTTCCTCCGGCGGCAGCGCGAACATCGTCACGAGCGTGGAGCCGATGATCGGGCCGCAGTGCGTGTGCGAGCAGTTGATCGCCACGCGTTCCCTCGCGATCCCGTGCCGCTCGGCGAGCCGGTCGGTGATAAGGCGGGTCGTGTCGCGATCGATGCCGACGAGGTCGAGCGTGACGAGCACGACGGCCGGCTCGCCAATCGCGACCGCCTTTACGAACAGGTCATGCACCTTCCCCTCGGCGCGGTGGTCGCGGGAGCCGTAGCCGGCCATCCACATCGGCTGCTCGGGTGTGATGATCCCGCGGGCGATGCCCACGGGAATCGAAGCTGTCGCGACGACGCCATCCGCGGCCGGCCGGGAAGGCGTCGCGGGCTCACCGCGGGCGGGTCCCGCGCACAGCGCCGCGACGCAGGCCAGTGCGAGCCAGGGATCGGCCGCCTGCCGGAGGACGGGGCTGCGGACCTCTGGGCTGGGCATGGCGTTGGGTTCCGGAGCAGAGGGGAGGTGGTGGCGCTCGCGACGCGACCGTCGGAATCGCCAGCCGTAGGGGTATCGCCGCCGCCACGCAGTGTCAACGTGCGGCCGGGGCCGATGGCCGTCGTTTGGCACCCGTGGGCGAGGGCACTACCTTGATGCCTGACGTTGATGCACGACGATGCACCACGCCCACGGACCTCGTCCACGGCTATCGTCTCGTGCCCGAGCACCGTCACCGCGCTGCCTTCCCAGGAGCCACGCATGCCTCGCGCCCGCCTCCTTGCCTCGTGTGCCGGCACGCTGCTCACCAGCCTGCTCGGCATCGCGACAGCGTCGGCCGCCGCGCCGTCCGATGCCGCGGCCCGGTCTCCCGGCAGGATCGTGTTTCTCGTCACCGCCGAGCCCGACAACTACGCGGCCGACCGGACGATTCCCCGATTTGCCGACTCGCTGCGGGCGAAGCGGGGCCACGAGTGCACCGTGATCCAGGGGAGGCTGCCGCTCGAGAAGCTGCATTTTCCTGGGCTCGATGCTGTCGAGAAGGCCGACCTGCTGGTCGTGTTCTTCCGCCGCGGCGCGCTGGCGACCGACCAGCTCGGCATCATCCGCCGCCACCTGGCCGCCGGAAAGCCGCTGGTCGGCATCCGCACCGCCAACCACGCGTTCTCGGTGAAGGCCGAGCCGGCCGCGGGACACGAGAAGTGGCTTGAGTTCGTGCCCGACATGCTCGGCTGCGAGAATCGCGGCTACGGGAAGACCGAGGACGGCGTCGACGTCGCTGCCGTTCCGGAGCAGGCAGGCCACCCGATCCTCGACGGTGTCGCGCCGCTGCCCTGGCATTCTCAGGGCCCGCTCTACCTCGTCAAGCCGCTGGTCGACGAGAAGGCGACGGTGCTGCTGCTCGGCAGCGGCCCGGCGTCCTCCGGTGAGCCAATCGCCTGGACGCGGATGGCCGGGAAGAGCCGCGTGTTCTACACGTCGCTCGGCTATCCCAGCGACTTCGACCTGCCGCAGTACCAGCGGCTGCTCGAGAACGGCATCGAGTGGACGCTCGGTCGCTTCGAGTCGCGGCCGGCGCAGGCGGCTGCGGGATCGCCCCGGCTCGCGACGTTTTCCTGCGACATCACGCCGCCGCCGGGGCAGCCGCTGTTCAGCGGCGACCCGCTCCAGAAGGTCGCCCTGCCGCTGTTGGCCAAGGGCGTCGTCATCGAGTCGGGTGGCGAACGATCGGTGCTCTGCGCGCTCGACTGGTGCATGGTGTGCAACGGCACGCACGACTCGATGCGGAGAAGGATCGCCGCGGCTGTGGGCACGACGCCCGACCGGGTGGCCGTGCAGACGCTCCACCAGCACAACGCGCCGATGGGCGACCGCGACGGCCAGTGGCTCTTGGCCCAGCAGGGCGACGCGACGGCATATCTCGCGCCGGAGGTGCTCGAGGCCGTCGAGGCCCGCATGGCCGCGGCCGCCGCCGAGAGCATCGGCCGCCTGACGTCGTTCGACCGCGTCGGCACCGGGCAGGGGCTGGTCGAACGCGTGGCGTCGAACCGGCGGATCCGCGACGGCAGGGGCCGCGTCGTGGGGCGGACGAGCTTCGCGGCCGAACCCCTGCGGGAGCTGCCCGAGGGCCGGATCGACCCGTTCGTGAAGACGATCACGCTGGCGGCGGGCGAGAAGCCGCTCGTGCGGCTGCACTACTACGCCTGCCACCCGCAGGTGAAGTATGGCGACGGCGTCGCCACGAGTGACTTCGTGGGAATGGCGCGGGAGCGGCTCCAGGAGCGGGAGGGCGTGTTCCAGATCCACTTCAACGGCTGCGGCGGCGACGTGACCGTCGGCAAGTACAACGACGGCACCGACGCGGGCCGCGAGGCGCTCGCCGACAGGCTGCTGGCGGGCATCGACGCCGCGATCGCCGCCACTGCCTTCGAGCCTGCGGCGCCGGTCGTCTGGCGGTCGCATCCGGTGGTCCTGCCGCGGCGCACCGACGGCGAGTTTTCCGCGGAATCGTGCCTGTCGCGGATGCGCGACCCGAAGTCCGGGCCCGTGCCGAAGACCTACCGCGGCGGCTCGCGGCTGGCCTCGCTGCGACGTGCCGAAGTGCCGTTCGTGCTCTCGGGTCTCCACCTTGGCAGGGCGGTGATCGTGAACCTGCCGGGCGAGCCGATCGTCGACTACCAGATCTTCGCGCAGTCGCTCCTGCCCGGCGGATTCGTCGCCGTCGCCGGCTACGGCGACAACGGCACGGGCTACATCTGCACCGCGCGGGAGTTCGCGGCCGGCGGCTACGAGGCGAGCGTGTCGAATTGCACGCCCGAGATCGAGCCGCTGCTCGAGAAGGGCATCGCGGCCGTGGTGAAGCCCGAGACGAGCACGGCCGGCACGACGGCCGGTGTCGAGATCGAGCGGCTGCCGCGGATTCCGCCGCGGGAGCCCGCCGCCGCGTTGGCGGGTTTCCAGGTCGCGGCCGGCTTCCGCATCGATCAGGTGGCCGCCGAGCCGCTGGTGCACTCGCCCGTCGCGCTCGACTTCGACGCCCGCGGCCGCTGCTACGTCGTCGAGATGATCGACTACTCGGAGCAGGCCGATGAGCATCTCGGCGCCGTCCGCATCCTCGAGGACGTGGACGGCGACGGGCGGATGGACAGGAGCACCCTCTTCGCCAAGGGGCTCTCGTGGCCGACGGGCGTGCTCGCCTACGACGGCGGCGCGTTCGTCTGCGCCGCGCCCGACATCCTCTATCTCAAGGACACCGACGGCGACGGCGTGGCCGACGTCCGCCGCGTGGTCTTCACCGGCTTCGGCCGGTCCAACGTGCAGGGGCTCGTGAACAGCCTCCGGTGGGGCCTCGACTGCCGTGTGCACGGGGCCACGAGCTCCTCCGGAGCGCCGCAGGTGACGCGGCCGGACGAACCGTCGTTGAAGCCGGTCAGCCTCAACGGCCGCGATTTCTCCTTCGATCCCCGGAAGCTCGACCTCCGCCCGGAGACCGGCACGCTGCAGCACGGCATGACGTTCGACGACTGGGGCCGCAAGTTCGTCAGCGGCAACAGCGCGCCGCTCGAGATGGTCTTCTTCGAGGACCGCTACGCCGCCCGGAACCCGGCCTTCGCCATGCCTCCGTCCCGTGGCACGATCGCCAAGGACGGCGGCGCCGACGCCGTCTACCGGTCGAGTCCGGTGGAGCCGTGGCGGATCCTGCGGACGAAGATGCGGCTGGCCAACCCTGCGCTCGGCGTCGTGGAGGGGGGCGGCCGGCCGGCCGGCTACTTCACCGGCGCCAGCGGCATCACGGCCTACCGTGGCGACGCCCTGCCGGCGGAGATGCGGGAATGCCTCATCGTCGGCGACGTGGGAAGCAACCTCGTGCACCGCGAGCGGCTCACGGCGGCCGGCCCGTTTCTCGAGGCACGGCGGATCGACAAGGACTCCGAGTTCGTCCGCTCCGACGACATCTGGTTTCGACCCGCCCAGTTCGCCAACGCCCCGGACGGCGGGCTCTACGTCATCGACGTCTACCGCGAGGTAATCGAGCATCCGCGGTCGCTGCCGCCCGAGATCAAGACGCAGCTCGATCTGACCAGCGGTGCCGACCGGGGCCGGCTCTATCGCGTGGTGCCGGAATCGTTCGCGAACCGGCCGCGGCCCGACCTCGAGGCGGCGTCGACGGCCGACCTGGTGAAGACGCTCGCGCACCGCAACGGCTGGCATCGCGACACGGCGGCCCGCCTGATCTACGAGCGGCAGGATGCGTCTGCCGTACCGCTGCTGGAGACGCTGTCGCGGGACGCGTCGCTCCCCGAGGGCCGCATGCACGCGCTCTACGCGCTGGAATCGCTCGGCAGGCTCGGGACCGGCACGCTGCTCGCTGCGCTCGACGACCCGCATCCGCGGGTCCGCGAGCACGCCGCGCGGCTGGCGGATCGCCGGCCGGCGGTAGCGTCGCTCGTGGCGCGGCTGTGCCGCATGACCGACGACGATGACGCCCGGGTGCGGTATCAGCTGGCGTTTTCGCTCGGGGAGTTTCCGTCGGGCGCCGAACGCAACGCGGCGCTTGCGCGGCTGGCGGTGCGCGACGGCGACGGCACCTACCCGAAGGCGGCCATCTTCAGCTCGCTGCGCCAGGGGGCCGGAGCGGTGCTCGCTGATCTGGCGGGCCGAGCCGACTACGCCGCCTCACCGGCCGGCGAGGCGATGCTCGAGTCGCTCGCCGCGATCGTGGGGCAGCAGCTCGTCGCCGCCGACGTGCAGTCGCTAGAAAAGGCGGTCGATGCCTGCGCCCGCGCCGGATCCCCGGTGGGGCCGCGGCTGGTGGCCGGGTACCTCGCCGGCCGCATGAAGGCGCCGGCGGCCCGTCGCGAGGCGATTCCCGTCGCCCCGGCGCTGACGGCCGCCCGGGACGACCTGCTCGTGCGGTCGCGTGCGGTGGCCGGCGACGCCGGGGCGGCGGAGGCCCAGCGGGTGGCGGCGATCGGGCGGTTGGCACTGGGATCGTTCGCGGACTCGGCCGACACGTTCGCGGCCCTGCTCGACGTCGGCCAGCCGCAGGGGGTGCAGCTCGCCACCGTGAAAGCGATCGAGGCGACCGGGGCTCCGGAGGCCGGCGGCTGGCTGCTCGCCCGGTGGCCGCAGCTGGGCCCCAAGGTCCGTGGGCAGGCTGCCACGGCGCTCTTCAGCCGGCCCGAATGGGTGCGGGCCTTCCTCGCCGCCGTCGAATCGGGCAGCGTCCCGCTGTCGGAATTCGATCCAACGCAGGTGCGGCTCCTCGAGTCCTACAAGGATCCCGCGATCCGGGCGGGCTACGAGAAGCTGGCGGCTCGCGTGAAGGCCAGTCCGCGCAAGGAGGTGCTCGAGTCCTACCGTCTGGCGCTCGAGCTGGCGGGCAACGCAGCCCGGGGCCGCGGCCATTTCGCCCGCGTCTGCGCCCAATGCCACAAGGCGGAAGGGGTCGGGCACGAGGTCGGTCCGAACCTGGCCGCCTTCAAGAGCCGCGGGCCGGAGGCGATCCTCACCAATCTGCTCGATCCCAACCGCGAGGTGAACCCGCTGTACGTCAATTATGTGGCGGAGCTGGAGGACGGCCGGACGGTGACGGGCATGATCGCAGATGAGTCGGCGGGCAGCATCACGTTCAGGCGGGCGGAGAACGCCACCGACACGGTGCCGCGTGGCGAGATCGAGCTACTCAAGAGCACTGGCCAGTCGATCATGCCGGAGGGGCTCGAGAAGCAGCTCGATCGACAGGCGGTCGCGGACCTGCTCGCCTATTTAGGCTCGCTGCCCTGACGTGCTGCCCTGAGGGGGCTCACCGATTCACGGGTGCGCGGCCACGCGCAATGGTGAGGCGTCCCTGTTTCGGTGAATCCGCGTTTCGGGGCGGGATTCTGCGGGCTGCAAGTGGCTGCCGGGCATCGGCTGTGCCTTCGGCGGCGTCATCCATGCTGTGAAGCCTCACCGAAACGGTGAGGATCTTTCCGTTGTCTCCATGGAGGGTCATGCGCAGCGGAAGGCCGTTTTTCAGGCCTTTATTCAGATTCTCGTGGCCGTCGCGCGATTGGCACGGCCATTGCTTTTCTTCCTTGTCGGTCCGCTGTGGACCACGCCCGGGAAGGAGCGTGGCCGGGCGGCGACATATCACGAGGTGCATGATGATGGTTTCGGCGGTTGGAATAACGTCCGATGGGCTGTGGGCCAGCCCGTACTCGGAGCGGCGGTCCCGTGGTGGGCTGCCGGCGGCATCCTGCCTGGTGGTCACCGGTGACGCAGCGCTGCGGAGCCGTTTGCGGATGGTCGCGGAGATGACCGACTGGACCGTCTGCGACGCCCCTGCGGACGCCGATGGGATCCGGGCGTCGGCCGACCGGGAATACGACCTCGTGATCGTCGACATTGCGCACCCGTGCGGTGATCGCGTCACCGACTCCGTGGCGCTCGCCGAAGACGTTGCGCGGCGGCCCGGCACGTTGCTGGCGGTCTGCAGTTCCGGCGAGAGCCTCGACGAGGAGCTCTGGGCGCGGCAACTGGGTGTGTGGGCCTACCTGCCGGAGATGTCGACGGGCGATGCGCTCGTGTCGCTCTTCCAGGAGGCGGGCAGGACGTCTGCGCGATGGATGGCGCAGCTCACCCGGGGCGTTCACCGATCGAGGCCCCTCGCAGAAGTATGATCAGTCGGCGGCGGTGTGGTCGGTGGTTTGTTGTTCGTTCAGGAGCGGTTCGGCCAGGGATGGCAGACAGCTTGAAAGTCCGTAAGTCCCTGGTTTCCGATCCCTTTTGTGTGACAATGCCATGACGATGCTCAAGCCCAACGATATTCGCGTGCTCCGGCCCCGCCTCACCGGGCTCCTCGTCGCTGTGCTGGCGACGCTGCTCGTGCCGGCCATTGGCCAGGCCCAGTCGACCGCCACGTGGACGGGCAGCGGCGGCAGCGGCGACTGGGACACCACGTCGAATTGGACGCCCGGCAAGCCGACGACGTCCGGCTCGTGGGCGCTCATCTTCGGTGGCAACATCCAGACGACCGGCACCAATAACATCACCGGCACGATCACGGTGAACTCGCTGTCGTTCACGAACGACGGCACGTCCGAAAAGACCGCCCTGTTCACGCTGAGCGGATCCACGCTCGCGCTGTCTTCGGCCTCGATCACGACCTCGGCGACCACCGGCGGCTCGCTGGGAAGCATTGGTGGTGACGTGGTCGGCAACAGTGCGACGCTTGCGGGCGTGAGCACGGTGTCGCTCGGAGCGGGCCACAACCTCACGCTGTCGGGTGGCATTTCCGGTGGTGGTTCGCTGGTGATGCAGGGAGGAGCCGCGAGCCAGCTCTTCCTCTCGGGGAACAACAGCTTCTCCGGCGGAGTCACGATCTCCGCCGGCGCTGTCCAGAACGGTCTTCAGAATTCGACGACCGACTTCAGCAGCACCGCGTTCGGCTCCGGCACCGTCACGGTGAATGCGGGTGGATCAGCGATCGTCCGCAACGGCTCCCAGATCGCGAACAACTTCACCATCAGCGGCACCGGATCCGCCAGCG
Source organism: Pirellulales bacterium (assembly GCA_044370415.1). Taxonomy (GTDB): domain Bacteria; phylum Planctomycetota; class Planctomycetia; order Pirellulales; family UBA1268; genus CAMCQY01. Next base: position 9,195 of record JBILVO010000059.1, on the reverse strand, counting down.
GCGCCGACTACGGAGCGATCCGCGGCTCGTTCGGGACATCGGGTACGGCGGCGACGATCGCAGGCACGGTAACGCTCGCCGGCAACGCGACCGTCACGACCGCCGGCAGTGGCGGCGTGTCGGGCAGCAAACTCGTGCTCGCAGGCGCGGTGGACTTGGGATCAAACGCCCTGACGCTCAATCCGAAGACTTCTGGTGCCAATCCGTTGCCGATCGAGATCACCGGCACGATCTCGGGTGCCGGATCGGTGGTCGTCAACGGCGTCTCCACGTCGAGCGTCCTGCTCAGCGCGGCCAATCAGTATTCGGGAGGAACAACGATCCAGTCCGGCACGCTGCGGGCCGGCAATTCGACGGCACTCGGCTCCGGAACCGTGGCGGTCAACAGCGGCACGCTCGATCTCAACGGCCAGGCGCTCTCGATCGGGACGCTCAGCGGCAGTAGCGGCGGGCTGATCACGACACGAGTGTCGGGCAGCGCATCGCTGACGACCAACTCCAACGTTGACTCCACCTACGCCGGCACCATCACTGACGGTTCGGGGAAGGTGAGTCTGCTGAAGACCGGCACCGGCAGCCTCTTTCTGACCGGCAGCAGCGGGTACTCGGGTGGCACACGCATAAGCGGTGGCATGGTGCAGAACGGCCTGCAGACTTCGGCGAGCGATTTTAACAGCAACGCATTCGGCACGGGCGACGTGACCGTCGATGCCGGAGCGTCGGCGGTGATCCGCAACGGCTCCACGATCGCCAACAACTTCATCATCAGCGGCACCGGCACGGGCATGGGTGCCAACTATGGCGCGATCCGCGGGTCTTTCGGCGTGTCCGGCACGACGGCGACGATCTCCGGCACGGTGACGCTCGCCGGGAATGCAACCATCACCTCCGCGGCCCCCGATGGCGTGACGAACAGCCAGCTGGTCCTGGCCGGCCCGATCCGCCTCGCCGGGAACACGCTCACCCTCAACCCCAAGGCAAGCTCGGGCAGCCCCATTCCGATCGTTGTCGAGGGCGCGATCGACGGTTCCGGGTCGGTCGTGATCAACGGCGACAGCACGGCGTATCTCAACGCCATCAACACCTACACCGGGCCGACGACCGTGCAGTCGGGCACGCTCGGCGGAGACGGCTCCGTGACGGGGCTCGTGACGGTGAACTCCGGTGCGGCGATCAGCCCGGGCAGCGCGTTGGACACCTACGGCACGTTCGGCGTCGGCTCGCTGCAGCTGGATGCGGGCGCCATCGCGGCCCTCGCGATCGGGGGGACATCGGCTTCGCTCTATGACCAGATCGTCGCGACGAGCTCGGTGACGTATGGCGGCTCTCTGAACATCGACTTCGACACGAATGGCTTCCTGCGAGGCGACCACTGGCAGCTCTTCACCGCGCCGAGCTCCAGCGGGAACTTCGCGACGATCAGTGCATCCGGCGCGTATGGAAACCTGGTGTTCAACTACGCCGGAAACGGGGCGTGGGTCGCGGAGGGTGGTTCGCTGGGGGCGGGTGACAGCCTGTTGTTCTTCACGGCCGACGTGTACGGCTTCAAGAGCGGCGAACTGGTGATGGTGCCGGAGCCCTCGGCCATCGCGATCGCCGGCGTGGGGATCGTGCTCATCGGGGTCAGGTACTCCCGTCGTCGCAAGACAGCGTGATCTTCGGGACTGACGGCCTTCGAGACGACCGGGCCCGGCGGCATCTGTCAAGCTCCAGCCGCAGGGCGACGCAGATCTTCAGCGAGCCGCACCACCTCGAGATCCTCGCGATTCGCGCCCGAGATGCCGAGCCGTCGAAACGTCGTGAGCGGCTCGCCACCGGTCAGCCTGTCGAGCAACGACGCGAACAACTCCTCGTGGTCGACCGCCCAGTCGCGGGCCCGCAGGAGGCTGTCGTAGTCGGTCGCCAAGAGATTCGTCAGGCCGAGCGCCAGAAGCAGCCCTTCGATCTTGAAGGAGTTCGACGGCATGGCGACGAAGGGCCTGCCTGCCAGGATCGCCGCACAGACGCCGTGATGCCTCCCGGTCAGCACGACACGTGCCGTCGCCAAGTTGCCCGGCACACCGGGCCACAGGGCGTCGGCCGATGGCGTGACGAAGGGCAGGAATGCGGTTGAGCGGTCCTGTGCGTAGCGCTCGAGGGCGGCACCGACGTCGCCCCGCTGCCAATGCCAATCCGTGACGACGTCCCCCGCCAGTGGGAACGGTTGTCCAGAAAAACCGGCAGCGAAATACGAGTCGGGAACCATGCGGGCGGCGAAGCCTCGCGCCGTCGCGTGGTGCAGCGACCAGGCGTCGCGAACCGTGAAGTCGTCGAGGTTTTGCAGCGTCTCGTCGAATCCCGTCGTGTCCTGGAAGACGGCGTTGACGAGGAGCGTCGCCTTGTGGCGCCGCTGGGCCAGGGCGAGCAGGGCCAGGAGGTGCCTGCCGGCGCCGTGGTGGAGCGTGCCCTCGCCGTTGACGATCACGGCATCGACGTCGTCGATGCAGGCCGTCAGGTGCTCGTCCGCCTCGAGCAGGCGCACCTGCGCGTCGTCGGTGTTCACTTCGGTCGCGGGCGTCGGCTCGAGGAAGCGGCGATGCGCGACTTCGTGGCCGTAGCGGCCGAGCAGCCGGGCATGTGCGTTCGACACCGCCTTGCATCCCAGATGCGGCACCCGTCCCGTGTCGTTGGCCAGCAGCACTTTCACCGGAATCCTCTGCCGGAGACGGGGCGGCCCGCCGTGTCCGGCGGTCGCGGCCATGCTCCGCGTCGCACGTCGAGAATACGAAGGACGGCGGCGAAGCGGCAACCGTGGCGTAAGGTGACACTGCGTGTTCGCCACCGGTACAGCCGTCCGCCTCCGGCCGACGGCCAAGGTATACTCGACGAACCAGCGGACGTCGGCGTTGGGCCGTCGTGTCCGCATCTCAGCTGGCCGCCCGCCACCCGGGACGGATCTGGCGACGATCCGGAGCGTGGCATGCATGGCATCGATCGTCTTCACAGCCATCAACACGCGGTCGTTGGCGAACTGGTCGCCGGTGTTGCGGGAGCTGGAGGGACGCGGGCACGAGGTGCGATCGCTGTTGTTCCCCCACTGTGCCGATCCTGACAGTGCAGGACTCGAGGACGCGGCGAACTGGTGTCGACCGGCAGGCGTGTTCCCGCTGCGGGAGTCGCTGTGGGGGGCGGCGCCAGGGACCTGGGGGAGCGTGGTCGCCCAGGCGCTCGAGCCGCTGAGATCCATCGGGCCGGATGCCGTGCTGATGACGGCGTGCCACGCCGGTCCCGAACCCGAACTGGCGGTGGCCTGGTCGGGGGATGGCAGGCGGCCCGTCTTCATCGGGTGCCAGCACGGCTTCGTGCAGAACTGGGAAGGCTACTGGAGCAACTTCTGCTTCGACCACCTTCTCGTCTTCGGCCAGACGTTTCGGCAGCTCGCGCCGAGTCGGGTCGCGGAGCGTGTGCACGTCGCGGGCCTTGCGAAACTGGATGCAATCGTCACCGTGCCGCGGCCCGCTTTCGCGGACGATCGCCGTCCCATCCTCTTCGCCGGCCAGCGCACATGCACGGAGGAACTCACCGCCGTGTTGCGAACACTCGCTGACGTGACCCGTCGCGAGATTCTCGTCCGGCCTCATCCCGAGCATCGGGATGCGGTTCGGGCGACGGGCATGCCGCTGGTCGACCATCACGAACCGATCGCCGCCCAGATCGATCGCTGTTCGCTGGTTGTCACGACCGGTTCGACGGTGGTGCTCGAGGCGATCGCTGCGGGCGCTCCCGTCGCGGTGCTGCCGGTGGAGCGGGGCGAGTTGTACGCCGACGCGGGGGTCGTGGCCAGGGGCATGAACGCCGCCGATGTGCTGGCGGTGGTCGAAGCCCAAGCGGCGGATGTCTCGCGTGCACGGGTGCGGGAGTTCCTCGTGAGGGCCACGGGCGCTGAGAAGGGCGGGCGGGTCGCCATGGGAGCCGATGTGATCGAACGCTTGTGCGGGGCTGGGAAGGCGTGAACCATCCATGAAAGTCATCGCGATCATCGCGGCCCGCAATGAGGGCCGCTACATCGGCCGGTGCTGTCGACACCTCGCAGAGCAGGGGGTCGAGTTCGTGGTGATCGACAACGAATCGACCGATGGCACGAGGGCGGAAGCCGGCCGCTTCGCCGGATGCGGCCTCGTGCACATCGAAACCTTCCCGTACGACGGGGTGTACGACTGGGTGGGGCTGCTGAAGCGCAAGGAGGAGATCTCCCGCCAGCTCGAGGCCGACTGGTTCATGCACCTCGACGCCGACGAGATCCCGGAGCCGCCTGTCCGTGGCGAGCGACTCGTGGATGGGCTGCGCATGGTCGACGCCCAGGGGTATTCCGCGGTCAATTTCGATGAATTCGTGTTCGTGCCCACAAGCTCGGGCGAGAACTACGAGGGGACCGATTACGTCGCGGAAATGCGCAAATACTTCTTTTTCGAGCCGCATCCACAGCGGCTGGTGCGGGCATGGCGGAAGGCGACGGATATCGACCTGAGCAGTTCCGGGGGGCATGCGGCATGCTTCGCCGGATGCCGGGTCTCCCCGGTGAACTTCGTGCTGCGGCACTACATCGCCCTCAGCGAGGGGCATCTGAGAAGAAAATACACGTCGGAGCGCATCTACTCCGCGGCCGAAGTGGCGAAAGGGTGGCACGGCTGGCGGGCGGGATTCAGCGGGGTCGTCGTGCGGTTGCCCGCGCCCAGCGAACTCGCCGACACGTCCACCGACGGCGGGTGGGATCGCTCCCAGCCGGCGACGCATCATCTCTTCATCCGCTGACGGTCGGGGCCACTCGCTCCTCCACCGGCGGCGGGGAAGCTCCGGCGCGATCGTGTTGCAGCTGCTGGGGAACGGACGTGATCGCCTTCAGCGGCGAACGCGGTTCATGAATCGTCGTTCGATGAGGACGTGGAACGGCCACGCAGCGGCGATCGCCGCGCCCACGGCCAACGGACAGACGATGAATACGGTCGCGTCGGCGGACGTCCAGCCGGCATCGAACACAGCATGGCTCAGGCCCCGCACGATAGGTACGTGCACCAGGTAGAGGCTGTAGCAGACGGTGCCGCACCAGCGAAGTGGTGCGGCAAGTCGAGGCCATTGCAACGGTGGCAAGACGGACGCCACAGCGAGGAGCAGCGCGAAACCACCAGCGAAGAAGAGGTGTTGCTCGCCGCATGCCACGGCATACAGGATGCCGGTCAGCAGCACGACGACCAGACCTGCGGCCACCGCTGGCGAGGCATAATTGCGCGCGTGATAGACGGCGATCCCGGCTGCGAACATCAGCCAGCGTATGTCGATGAAGAATCCGTTCAAGGCGGCCGCGGACTGCGGCGCAAAGTGGCGAAGTCCGATGCAGGCGACCGAAAGCAGGGAAGCGCCCACGAAGATTCCGCGGGTACCGCAGCATGCGAGCATGATCCCAAGAACGACATAGAACTGCTCTTCGTAGCACAGCGTCCAGGACTGGCCGAGAAAATACCTGCGGTGTGCGTCCCCGAGCGTCGGCGCGGCATGAAAGCGCCAGGATTCAGTGAGCGTGAGGTTGCCGAGCCATTGCGAGAAGGTCAACTCATCCGGCCGGCTGATGCGGGGCCGCGCCGTGGAGAGGAGGCCCGGCGCGAGGTATGCGTCGATCGTGATGACAAGGAGTACCTGCAATGCGACCGCGCACCAGTACGGTGGAAAGATGCGCCGCAGACGGCGTTGGAAATACAGCCTCGTCGGCTCCCCCTCACGGGATCGCAGGTCCGCAGTGGCCGTGACGCAGTAGCCGCTGATCACGAAGAAAAGCGGCACTCCGAAGTGGCCGTAGCGAGTGGCGGCAAGCAGCAGGGCGCCGATCGTAGAACCTTCGCCGGGGCCGGCGTACCACGCCAGCGATGTGGTGTGGTGGATCACGACCATCAGGCATGCCACGCCGCGCCAGGCGTCGAGGGCTGGAAATCGCGGATTCCGTGGTGGCTGCCGCATGGGCACGCTTCGTCGAATGGTCGGGGGCCGAGTGATGGCCGAGTATAGTTCCGCGCTCCGGCGACGCACGATCACCACAGCGGGGCGTGTGCCCGTCTCATGCGGACGCCCTTGTCGACTCGACGCGTCACCGCAGCGAGCGCAGAGGGCCGCTGATCCGATGGGATGGCGCTGCCGTCTCAAAGCTGTAGCCGAAGTGACGAATGTCGTCGGCAAACAGCATCTCCACGACAGCGATCATTTCCGGATCATAGGAGCGACGGTAATCAGTGTCAGAATTCGACGAGCGGTTGATGTGGCGTAGACGAAGCGGTGATCCGATGCAGGTGCCCGGCCTCAGCGTGTCTTCCGTCAGGTGCTTGAAATACTCGAGGAAGGCGACCGCGAGCGAGCCGTCGGGCTGCGACAGGAAATCGATCTGTTACCGCATGGAGTGGAGCCCTGCCACCCAAGGAGTGCGATCGCGCGCGAGCTGGAGGAAATGCTTGAAGGAATCTACGCCATCGATTTCGGGCCGCGGCCTCTGCTCGACGAAGTAGCGGTAGAGGGAGGACAACCGATCCCATTGATTGCGCACGAAGGCGCAACAGGAATACGATCGCGGATCGAGCCCCAGTTCGTGATCGCGGGGTGTGATGGGATCCGGCGTGGCGGCCAGAAAGGCAGCCAGGGTTTCGTGTTTCGTCCTCGCGAGCCATTCGGTGTGGTTTCCGCTCAGGCAGGCCAGCGTTGCAGCAAGGCTCGCGCGCGCTGCCTTCGGGACGCGGACGAAGATGAATCGATGCATGGTGTTGACGACCATCAGCGTGGCGGTGCGGGTGAATCGGGTGCGGGGGGAGCGCGTGGGGCGGGGGTCCCTCCAGACGAATCGACCGGTGCGGCGACACCATCGCCACGGCGGTCGCCGTTCGGGCCGGCATCCATGAGCCACGTGTCATGGCCGTCGGCTGCTGTTGCATGCACGCAACCGGGGGCCGCGCACCATGCCCCGATACCCCGTGGCTCGCGGGGCGGACGGAAAACCCGGGATTGAATTGACCGGCGGCGCGAACGGCTGTTAGGGTCGGCGGCATGGATGGCAGTTCCGAGAGTGTTCCGAAGTCCGCCGAGCCCGGGTCGCGCGGGGGTGGTCTCGTCGTGCCCGACGCCACCGTGATCTCGGGGCGGTCGCCCGATGCCGGCCGCCAGACCTCGGTCACGGAGATCGGAAGGTCGCTCGAGGGGCATTGGCTCGGGCCGTACCGGCTCGACAAGTTCGTCGGCGGCGGCGGCATGGGAGCCGTGTTCCGGGCCCTCGACACCACCCTCGACCGTGTCGTGGCCGTCAAGGTGCTGTCGCGGCAGCAGTCCGGCGACGAGGAGATGCTGCGGAGGTTTCGCAACGAGGCCCAGTCGGCGGCGCGGCTCGACCACGAGAACATCGGCCGCGTGCATGCGGTCGGGTCCGACGACGGCTGGCACTACATCGTCTTCGAGTTCATCGAAGGCACGAACCTCCGGGACGTGGTGCAGCAGGAGGGGCCGTTCGGGATCGCCCGCACGATCGACGTCACGATCCAGGTCGCCGAGGCGCTGGAGCACGCCTCGCGGCGCAACGTGGTCCATCGCGACATCAAGCCGTCGAACATCATCATCACGCCGGCCGGCAGAGCCCGCGTCGTCGACATGGGGCTGGCACGGCTGCACCAGGTCGCCAGCGACCAGGACCTCACCGTCAGCGGCATGACGCTGGGCACCTTCGACTACATCTCGCCCGAACAGGCCCGGGACCCCAGGTCGGCCGACGTGCGGAGCGACCTCTACTCCCTCGGCTGCACGATCTTCTTCATGCTCGTCGGCAGGGCCCCCTTCGCCGAGGGCACGATGGTGCAGAAGCTGCTGGCGCATCAACAGGATCCGCCACCTGCGATCGAGACGCTGCGGCCCGACGTGCCCCGACGGTTCGCCGCCATCCTGACGCGGCTGATGGAGAAGGATCCGGCCGATCGGTATCAGCGGCCGGCCGACGTCGTCGCGGACCTGCTCGCAGTGGCCGACGAGTTGGGCATCGAGGTGGCGTCGCCCCGGCCGGCGGCCGCGATGGCCGCCGATCCGGAGCGGCCCAGCCTCGCACGGCACCTCCCCTGGCTGATCCCGCTCGTGGGCCTAACGCTGGTCGTCGGCGGCCTGTGGTCGCGGGCGGGCAGGACGGGCCGGCAGCCAGCCGGGGCCGGTCGCCTCGCTCCGGGCGCGAGCGGGCAGCCGCAGGCCCTGGCGACGGCGGACGAGACCACGGCGGCGAGGACCGAGGACGCGGCGGCCGGGAATGACGCCGGGGCGATGGCCGAGCCTCGCGTGTGGCGGGTCGTCGACGTGCCGACGTCGGACGAGGAGTTTGGCACCATCGCCGAGGCCGTGCGGCAGGCGGCGGACGACGACGTGGTGGAGATCGGCTGCCTCGAGCCGCGGGACGGCGGACCGTTCACCGTCGAAGGCAGGCGGATCACGATCCGCGCCGCGTCCGGCCTGCAGCCGGTGCTGCGCCTGGCCGAGTCGACCTCCGAGGACGTGGCCGGCCGCTGCTGCACGGTCGTGTCGGGAACGCTGGAGCTGCGGGACCTTACGGTGCGGCCCGCCTTCCTGGCCGCCGGCCGACGGACCGCGCTGATCGGCCTGCAGCGGACGGCCACGCTGTCGTGCGAGCAGGTCACGTTCACCATGCCCGACGAGCCTGCGGCGGCGATCGTCTGCGTGCGTTCCGACCGGTCGTCCGGCGACCGGCAGGAGGTGCGGATGATCGACAGCCGGGTGGAAGGGGCCGCCCTGTTCCTCGAGGCCGGAGGCGGGGCGGCGGGAGAGGTCGGCGGAGCGGGCGGCGGCGAAGGGGGACGGATCGACCTGACATGGTCCGGCGGCCGCGTGGTCACGCCGGGGCGGTTCCTGCTGGCCGAGGGGGCGGCCGTGGCCGGCGGCGCCGGCGTCGCGATCACGGTCACGCTCGACGACGGGCTCTTCGCCTGCGGCGACGGGCTCGCCTGCCTGATCGATTCGCCGACGCGGCCGCGGCCGGCGAGCGTGCGGGGGCTCGCCCGCGGCTGCCTGTTCCTGGTGCCGGAGGGGCACGCGCTCCTGGAGCAGATCGGCGTCGGTGATCCGCAGGCCTACCGGGTGGCGATCGGGTGGGTCGATGCCGGCAGCCGCTACCAGGGCAGCGGTGTCTTCCGACGG
>JBILVO010000058.1:0-21460 GCA_044370415.1 Pirellulales bacterium | reverse complement strand
CGCAGGAGGCAAGCGCCGAGGCATGGGCGGCAAAGCTTGCCGCGCGGCGGACGCACTGGGCGTGGCAGCCGGTCGCCACGGTGCCCATTCCGGAGGTGCCGCTTCCGCCCGACTCACCGCATCGAGTGTGGCTCGCCCAGCCGATCGACCGGTTTCTGCTCGACACAATACTCGCCCGCGGGCTCGAGCCCGCGCCGCCGGCCGACCGCCCCACGCTCATCCGCCGACTCAAGATCGCGCTCGTGGGCCTGCCACCCACGCCCGAGGAAATCGAGGCGTTCGTCAACGATCCGGACCGCGATGCCTACGCCAGGCTCGTCGACGACCTGCTTCGCAGCCCGGCGTTCGGTGAGCACTGGGCCGAATACTGGCTCGACCTGATGCGGTTTGGCGAGACCGGCGGCTATGTCCGCGATTATCCGATCCCCGAAGCCTGGCGGTATCGCGATTACGTCATCCGGGCGCTCAACGCCGACGTGCCCTACGATCAGTTCATCGCCGAGCACCTGGCCGGCGATCTTCTGCCGGCCCGACACAATCCCGTGCTCAGGATCAACGAGGCTCTCCTCGGCACCGGCAGCCTGCGGGTGATGGAGATCTCGTCCACGGCCACCGACGTCGCGCTGGAAGAGGCGCAGATGATCGAGAACCAGATCGACACGCTCGGCAAGGCGTTTCAGGGACTCACGATCGCCTGCGCCCGCTGCCATGACCACAAGTTCGACGCCATCTCCACGCGGGATTACTACGGTCTCTTCGGGATTCTGGCCAGTTCGCGGCAGACACAGGGAATCATCGACGACGATGCGATGAGGCGGTCGGGTGTCGCCCGGCTCGCGGAGCTCAAGCGGGAGATCACGTCGGCCCTGGCCGACCAGTGGGCCGACGACATCGCCCACGCGTCGGCGGCGCTCGCCAGCCAGCTCGTCGGCGGTCCGTCCGCGAACGCAGCGGGCCCTGCCGGCCGCGCACATGCCCGGATCGCGGCACTGCTCGGCCGCCCGCAGGTCCCGCCGGAGGATATGCTGCATCCGCTGTGGAAAGCGCGGGCCGCGGCGGCCGGCGGCGACGTGCCGTTCGCGGCGGCATTCGCTGCCGCGGCATCGGAGCTGCGAGGCGAGGCGGCGGCCCGGGCGCGTCGCAATGCGACGGGGTTCCGCACGCTCGCCGACTTTTCGGGATCGCCCGCCGGCTGGCATACGAGCGGCGTGCTGCCAGACACGATCCACGCGGCCTCCGGCGACGTGGCGTTCGCCGCCTCCGGCAACGCGGTGGTCGAGCGGTTCGTGCCACCCGGCCTCTGCTGCGACCGGCTCTCGCGAAAGCACGGGGCGATCGTCCGCTCCGCCGACTTTCCGCTCGACACGAAGTTCATCAGCCTCCGCGGCGCCGGCGGCGATGCCGCCCAGGTGCGGCTCATCCAGCACAATTTCCAGCAGATGGAGAACATCGCCCACGCCGCGAAGGTACGGCATTTCGACAAGCGGTTTCCGGCCTGGCTGACCGTGCCGGTCGGCCATCAGGCCACCTGGCAGGGAGGCCGATCGTACCTCGAAATCCTTACCAAGGACGACGTGGCCCACTTCCGCCGGTCCGAAGGGGACGGCCGGTTTTTCAACATCCTGAAGTCGGACCGCACAGGCCGCTCCTGGTTCGCCGTCGATCGCATTGTCGCCCACGACGGGCCGCAGCCGCCCGAGGACGAACTGCGGCTGCCGCTCCTGCTCGTGGAAGAGGGCCTCGTCGCTGACAGCCCCGCCGAGGACGGTGCGGTCGCGCCGCCGGCGATCGCGGCGCGGTGGGCTCGCGTGTGCACCGACGCGATCGACGCCTTGCGGCAGGGGCGGGCCACGACCCTGCAGGCCGACCTGCTCAACTGGCTGCTCGCGAGCGGCATCCTGCGGAACTGGACGGCGGAACTGGGCGACTGGATTCCCCTCGTCGTCAACGAATACCGGCAGGTCGAGGAGGGAATCCCGACGTTCCGGCGGGCGGCCGCGGTGGCAGCCGAGGGCCCGGGCTTCGACGCCGCGGTGCAGCGGCGCGGGCAGCCGTCGCAGCCCGGCGAGACCGTGCCGCGCCGCTATCTCGAGGTGCTCGACCATGACGCCGGTCGTTCCGGCGACATGCCGGCCCGGCTGTTTCTCGCGTCGCGAATCACAGCCGCCGACAACCCACTCACCGCTCGGGTGTTCGTCAACCGCGTCTGGAGCTGGCTCTTCGGCCGCGGCATCGTCGCCACCGTCGACAACTTCGGCGCCACGGGCGAAGCCCCGAGCCACCCCGAACTGCTCGACCACCTCGCCGCCCGGTTCGTCGCCGAGGGCTGGTCAGTCAAGCAGCTGATTCGCGAGATCGTCGCTACGCAGGCCTATCGGACTACGAGCGTGCCGCCGCCCGGCGCCGAGGCGATCGACCCCGCCAACCGGCTCCTCTCCCACATGCCGTTGCAACGGCTGCGGGCCGAGACCGTGCGGGACTGCCTGCTCTTCGTGTCGGGCCAGCTCGACCGGTCGCTCGAGGGCTACACGGGCCCGCCCGATCGCGGCAACGGCGGCGGTCCGGCGAACCGCCGCCGCGGCGTCTACCAGTACCGCAAGCGCGAGGGGCAGGACCACATGATGGTGATGTTCGACGCGCCCGAGGCCGCCCGCACGGTGGGCGTGCGGGAGGCGACGAACGTGCCGGGGCAGTCGCTGTTGCTGCTCAACAATGCGTTCGTGCACGCGCAGGCGAAGGCGTGGGCCGAACGAACGATCGCCGCGTCTCAGGGCATGTCGCTCGACCGCCGGCTCTCCCGACTGTTCTGCGAGGCCCTCGGCCGTGAGCCCGCGCCAGAGGAGATCGACACCTTGATGGCATTCCTCGAGAGTCAGGCCGATGCCTACACGCTCGAAGACGCGGCGCTGGCGAGCGATCCGCGGCTCTGGGCCGACATCTGCCACGTGCTCTTCAATGCGAAGGAGTTTTTGTATGTCCGCTGACACGCGCCGCCGCTTGCCTGAGCGCCGCCGCTTCCTCGAACAGAGCTCGCTCGGGTTTGGTTGGCTGGCCTTCAACGGGCTGTTGGCCGACCGGAGTTTCGCCGCGGACGTGAGTCTCGTCGCGCCGCGGGCGCCCGTGAAGGCGGAGCGTGTGGTCTGGTTCTTCATGGACGGCGGTCTCTCGCACATCGACAGCTTCGACCACAAGCCGCGGCTCGTCGCGGAGAACGGGCAGCCGCTGAAGCTGCCCGGCAAGAAGGAAGACATCACCGGCCGCACCACGCCAAACATCCTGCAGAGCCCGTGGAAGTTCCGGCCGCACGGCACGTGCGGCAAGATGGTGAGTGACCTCTTTCCGCACATCGGCGGCTGTGCCGACGACATCGCCTTTCTCCACGCGGTCACGGGCCCTTCGCCAGACCACGAGAGTGCCATAGGATTTCTGCACTCGGGCTCGCTGTTGCAGGGATTTCCCAGTGTCGGGGCCTGGACCAACTATGGCCTCGGGAGCGATGCCGCCAACCTGCCGGGCTTCGTGGTGATGGGCTCGCGGAAGCGGCAGTGCCGCACCAACGGGTTCCTGCCCCCCTCGTTCCAGGCGTCTCAGTTCTTCGGCAGCGGTGCGGAGCCGCTGCCCGACCTCGCGCCCCGCGAGGCCGCGCGGCAGTTGCAGGACAACAAGCTGCGTGCCGTCCGCCAGCTCGACGGACTCTTCCTCGGTGCCACGCACGACGACCGCGTCATCGAGACGGCCATCGCCAACCACGCGCAGGCGCACGCCATGCAGGATTCGGTGCCGCAGGCGACCGATCTCGGCGGGGAATCGGCGGCCACGCTCGCCGCCTACGGTATCGGCGGTGGCGACACGCAGACGGAGGCCTTCGGCCGCCATTGCCTCACGGCCCGGCGGCTCCTCGAGCGCGGCGTGCGGTTCATCGAGATCGTGAAGGACGGCTGGGACCAGCACGGCAACCTCGAGAAGGACCACGCCCGGCACGCGCTCACCGTCGACCAGCCGATCGGCGCCCTCCTCGCCGACCTCAAGGCCCGTGGGATGCTCGATGCCACGCTCGTGGTCTTCGCCACCGAGTTCGGCCGCACGCCCAACACCGAGGCCGGCGCCGCGCCAGGCCGCGACCACCATCCCTGGGGCTTCACGATCTGGATGGCGGGCGGCGGCGTGAAGGGGGGCACGACCCATGGCCGGCTCGACGACTACGGCTACTTTCCGGTCGAGGGGGCGGTCGACATCCACGACATCCACGCCACCGTGCTCCATCTCCTCGGCATCGATCACCGGCAGCTCACTTACCGTCATTCCGGCCGCGACTTCCGCCTCACCGACGTCCACGGCCGGATCATCGGCCCGGTCGTCGCCTGACCGTCCGCGTCACTCCTTGCCGAGACAGTGCTTCTCGCAAGCCAGAGCTTCTTCCCAGGCAGCGAATCCCCACCCATGAAGCAAGCCCGCCGCAAATCTCCGTCCGCGCCCCGCCCGCCGCTCCAGCCGTCGCTGCCGTCGGCCGGTCAGACCGTCGTCGTCCGCGACTCGGGCCATCAGACGCCCGCCCTCGACCGGGCGCTGGCCGTGCTCGAGTTCATCAGCGCCCATCCCGAGGGCGTGACGCGGCAGGAGATCAAGGACGGTCTGGGCGTCACGGCGAACCTTGTCTTCCGTCTCACTCGGGCGCTGCTCGCCCACGGCTACGTCCAACTGCAGGAGCCGGGCCGTCGCCTCGTGCTCACCCGCAGGATGCTGGCGATGTCGCAACCGAAACGCGACGAGCGCAGCCTCGTGCAACTGGCCTACGAGCCGATGCGCTGGCTGCGGGATGCCACCGGCGAGTCGGCCCATGTCGGCGTCCGCGCGGGGTTCAGCTGCCTCGTGCTCGACCGCGTCATCGGCACGCAGCCCTTCAAGTGCTACGTCGAGGCGGGCACGATGGGACCGCTCCACGCCGCGGCCCCGGGCAAGGTGATGCTCGCCTGGCTCCCCCCGCAGGAACTCGACGCGTTGCTCGCCGACTATCCCTTCCGGGCGGTCACGGCCGCCACGATCACCTCCCGCCGGGCCTTCGTCGACCACCTGCAGATCGTGAGGCAACGAGGCTACGCGCTCGACCTCGGCGAGACGATGAACGGGCTCCACTGCCTCGGCGCCCCGATCCTCGACGCCAACGACCGGCCGCTCGCTGCGCTTTGGATCACCGCGATCGCACCGCGATTGACGGAGGCCGACGGCGCGCGGCTCGCGCTCGCCGTGATCCGCGCAGCCGACATGGTGACGGAGGTCCTGCGGTGAACCGCATCGGGACTCGGCAACGCCTGATGGTGTCGGCGGCGGCGCTGGCCGCGTGCCTCGCCGATGCATGGCGCGTGCGGGCCGCCGATCCCGTCGTGCCCTCGGTGGCAGCCGCGCACGTGCTCTCGCACCTCGCATCATCCTGCCTCGACTGCCACGACGCCGACACAGCCGCCGGCACGCTCTCCATTCCCGCGCTGGGCACCGACCTTTCCGACCCGGTGGTCCGCGAGACGTTCGCCCTCATGCACGACCGGGTGGCGAAGCGGCAGATGCCCCCCGAGGCCGGCGCCCTGGCGGATGACGCGCGGGCCGCGCTCGTCGCCGCCCTCGCGGCGGTCGTCGAGCAGGCCGACCGATCCGACGTGGCGGCCAACGGCCGCGTGCCGCTCCGCCGGCTCAACCGCCACGAATACGAGCACACGCTCCGCGACGTGCTCCACCTGCCGCACCTCGACATCGGCGACCGGCTGCCGGAGGACCGCACCCGCGACGGCTTCAACAAGTCGGCCGAGGGGCTCGACTTCTCGCGGATCCAACTGGAGGCAGCGCTCGACGCCGCCGAGGCCGCCCTCACCGCCGCGGTCGCGGAGACTGCGGCACCGCAGCCGCCCGACACGTTCACGGCCGTGTCCACGGCGCTCTTCGGCGGCCAGGCGTTCGGCGAGCCGCAGGCGCAGTTCTTCGCGAAGGGATCGCAGAAGGTCGACAAGCCCGAGGCCAACGACACCGCGATCGAGTGCGCGATCTTCCGTTCGGCCTACTGGCCCTACCACGGCTACCCGCGGGGGTTCGTGGCGAAGCGGGCCGGGCTGTACCGCGTGCGATTCCACGCCCGGGCCGTGCACCAGGTGGAAAACTTCGTGCTCGTGCCGGCGCCGTGGCCCGTGTCGATGACGTTCCGGGCCCGCGCCCCCTCGGGCCCCGACGTCTCGGGCGACGTCCAGGCCGTCGGCGGAATCTTCGACATCACGGCCGCGGGGGACGACTACGAGACAACCGTGCTCCTGAAGAAGGGGCAGACGATCGAATACAGCCTGCTGGGCCTCGCGGTGCCGCTGGCGCGAAACGTCGACGGCGGCGGGCCGACCTACCGGTTTCCGCCGCTGCCGCCGGGCGGCCATCCGGGCATCGCGGTGCGCTCGCTCGAGATCACCGGCCCGCTGCCGCCCGACGTCTGGCCGCCGGAGTCCCATCAGGCGCTCTTCGGCGACCTGCCGTTCCGGGCCGCACCGGCCGGGGCATCTCCCGCCGTCGAGGTGCTTGCCGGTGACCCCGAGGCCGAGGCCCGAAGGCTCCTGCGTCGGTTCGCCAGGGCGGCGCTCGTCAAGCCGCTGCCCGAGGAAGACCTGGCGGCCTATGAAACGCTCACGCTGGCCAGGATCCGGGCCGGCACCGGGTTCACGCGGGCGGTCCTGGCCGGCTACCGGGCAGTGCTCTGCTCGCCGGAGTTTCTCTACCTCGACGACCCGCGCGGCCCCCGGGACCTCGTGCCGCTGGCCCAGCGGCTTTCCTACTTCCTCTGGGACACCCGTCCCGACCCAGGCCTGCTCGCCAAGGCCACGCTGGGCGACCTCGCACGTCCCGACGTGCTCCGCGCGGAGGTCGACCGGCTCGTCGACGACCCGCGGTTCGAGCGGTTCGTCACGAACTTCACCGACTACTGGCTCGACCTGCGACACATCCGCCGTGACGAGCCCGACATCCGCCTCTATCCCGAATACCGCTTCGACGACTACCTCGTCGAGAGCATGGCCAGGGAAACCCGCGCGTTCGTGACCGCGCTCGTCCGCGACAACATGCCGGCGACGGCGATCGTCGACAGCGATTTCCTGTTCGCCAACGACCGGCTCGCCCGGCACTATCGTCTCGAGCCGCTCTCCGGCCACGCCGTCCGCACGGTGCCCGTGCCGCCGGGCAGCCCGCTCGGCGGATTGCTCACGCAGGCCGCGATCCAGAAGGTGACGGCCAACGGCACAAACACGTCGCCGGTGGTCCGCGGCGCCTGGGTGATGACGCGGCTCCTCGGCCAGCCGCCGCCCAAGCCGCCCGAGAGCGTGCCGGCGGTCGAGCCCGACATCCGCGGCGCGAAAACGATCCGCGACCTGCTCGCGCTCCACACGAAGGACTCGTCGTGCGCCTCCTGCCACGCGCTCTTCGATCCGGTCGGCTTCGCGCTGGAAAACTTCGACATCTGCGGCGGCTGGCGGGACCGCTATCGCGGCCTCGAGGAGGGGGAGCCAGTCACCGGCATCGACCGGGCCGGCCACGATTTTTCCTATCGGCTCGCGCATCCGGTCGACCCGCGCGGCAGCCTGCCCGACGGCGGCTCGTTTGCCGACATACGCTCACTGAAAGCCCTGCTCGCCGGTTCCTCGCGGCAGCTGGCCCGCAACCTGCTGCACCAGTTCACGGCCTACGCCACCGGCGGTCCGGTGCGGTTTTCAGACCGCCGCGACATCGAGGCGATCCTCGACGCCTGCGCCGCCGACGGCTATCGCGTCCGCGATCTCCTGCACGCATTCGTGGCCAGCGGGATCTTCCGGGGCAGGGGAGGGGAGCAGCCATGACGCATGTCCGAGATCGAGCGCAGGGCCGCGGAGTCCTGTCCCGCCGCATGATGCTCCGCGGCGCCGGCGCCGCCGTCGGCCTGCCCTTGCTTGAGTCGCTGCTGCCGGCACGGGCGGCCCGGGCCGGGCAGGAGACTCCGCCGCGGCGGGCGATCCTCATCTCCAACAACCTCGGCGTGCTGCCGAAGCCGTTCTTCCCGACCGCCACCGGCGCCGGCTACCCGCTCTCCCCATATCTCGAATCGCTCGCCGCCCACCGCGACGATTTCACGGTGATCAGCGGGCTTTCCCACCCCAACGTCCGCGGCGGCCACTCCACCGAGAACTGCTTCCTCACCGCCGCCCGCAACCCCACGGCCAGCGGCTTCCGCAACACGATCTCGCTCGACCAGTTCGCGGCCGAACGGATCGGCCACCTCACGCGGTTTCCCACGCTCAATCTCGGCGTCAACATCGACAAGGGAAATCGCAGCCTGGCCTGGACCCGCGACGGCGTGCTGATCCCCGCGGAGGACAGGCCCTCGCGGCTCTACGCGAAGTTGTTCGTCGCCGGGCCGCCCGCGGAGGTGGCCGCGCAGCTGGAGCGGCTCCGGGAGCGGGGCAGCATTCTCGACGCCCTCGACGACGACGCCCGCCGCCTCTCCAGCCGCGTCGGCACCGCCGATCGCCGCCGGCTCGACCAATACTTCACGTCGATCCGCGAGCTCGAGGAACGGCTGCACACCGCGGGCGCCTGGGAGCAGCGGCCCAGGCCGGCCGCCTCGGCTGCGGCGCCGGACGACGTAACCGACCGGGCCTATTTCTTCAAAGGGTTCGAGGCGATGCTCACGATGGCCCGGCTGGCGATCGAGAGCGATTCGACGCGGATCGTGACGCTGATGGTCGACGCCTTCGCCACGCCGGCGTTCAAGCTCGACGATGCCGAGACAACGACCGACGGCTATCACAACCTCTCGCACCACGGCCAGTCGGCCGAGAAGGTCCGGCAGCTCGAAGAGGCCGATCGGCGGCAGATGGAGCTGCTCGGCGGCCTCTTCACGGCGCTGGGCGAGCGGCGCGAGGCAGGCCGCCGGCTGCTCGACGACACGGTCGTGCTCTACGGCAGCAACATGGGCGACTCCAACACCCACGACAACACGAACCTGCCGATCCTGCTGGCCGGCGGCGGCTTCCGCCACGGATCGCACCTGGCCTTCCGGCGCGACGACAACGCGCCGCTCTCGAATCTCTTCGTGTCGATCCTGCAGCGGCTGGGAGTCGCTGCCGACGCCTTCGGATCGAGCAGCGGCTCGCTCGCGGGCCTGGAGGTG
Organism: Pirellulales bacterium; assembly: GCA_044370415.1. Lineage (GTDB taxonomy): Bacteria > Planctomycetota > Planctomycetia > Pirellulales > UBA1268 > CAMCQY01. The sequence goes on along the minus strand of JBILVO010000058.1, from coordinate 12,294 downwards.
TGAACCTCGCCGGTCGTGGCACCGCCGCACGTGCACCGCCGCACGTGCATCGCCGCTCGTGGCATCGCCGCATGTGCATCGCCGATCTTGGGCCCGTCAGCGGGCGGGCAGCTGGCCGTGCTGACGCAGGGCGTCGGTGACCGCCGTCACGATCCCGCCGGAGATGCGGCTCTGCTGCGTGATGTCGTTGATGCCCGACGCCGAAGCGGCCGCCCGCCCGACCATGACGTACGGGTTGAAACCGGTCACCGCTCCCATCGCCAGGCCGCCCGGCACCTTCCGGCCCTTGTCGGACGTGTCGAGCACGAAGAATGGCTGGCCGCCGGCGATGGTCGGATCTCCCATCCATGCGTCGACACCGACCGTCGCGTTGCCCACGCCAAAGCCGACGATGCCGCGCGCCGCCGCGCTGCCCTCGCTGACCGCCACAACCTCGCCCCGCAGCTGCCAGCCGTCAGCGGGAGGCGGTGCCGGCTGATCCCAAAACACCACCGGCAGGCCGGCCTGGGCCAGCGCATCGGCCACCTGCTTGGCGATCGACGTGCCGACAGGAGCCTGCCGATCGAAGCCGGTCACCATGTCGACGACCCGCGGGCGGCCGTTGAAAAGCTGACGCACCGGCCCCTGCGGCAGGATGCCGCCGGACGACTGCTGCAACTGCTGCTCGAGTCCCGGATCCATCGGAAAGGGGAGCACGTAGATCCGCGCCGGCGGACGTGCTGGCCACGACGTGGCGGCGGGTCCGGCCGCCGTCGTCGTCGGCCCCCAGCCGGGCGGCTGGGCGTGGACGGCCGCTGCAGGCACGAGGGCGAATGCCACCAGACACCAGACTGCCGGCAACTGCGAGACAACCGGCGACCGCGACGACGATGCACGCATGGCAATCCCCTTCTGGTGCAGGCATGAGGCCCGGGGGCGCAGGGACGAACGCGCCGAGAGAAGCGTGGGGCCGCGAGGATAGGCGCCTGCGGCGGGAACGGCCAGAGCATTCGACCGTTCGCCGACCGTTCGCCGACCGGCCGTGCGCAGGCAGTTTCCCGCCCATGGCGAGGCCGTTCCCGACTCACTCGCCCGTGGTGGTGCGGCCCGTGAGCAGGTCGAACGCCCCGATCGCCGGCACGAGCATCGCCAGCGTCGCGAAGCCGTAGGCCGTGGCGGCCACGAGGAAGACCTGCAGCACGTTGCCCTGCAGGAACCCCGTGATCGCCACGAACGTGAGGCTCGGCAGCAGTGCCGACGCCCAGCCGATCGCCGGGGAGGGATTGCGGGCCGAGAGCGCCGCGTAGAGCCCGATGGCCCCGCCGACGATCACGGCGAGGAAGGGGGCCAGTTGCAGCTCGAAGCTCGAGCCGAAGGCGACCATGATCCGCATCGCGGTGGCGACGCCCACGAAGAGGAACGCCACCGTGCCCAGTGCCACCGCGATCGCCCGCCGCGAGGCGGCGTGCGACAGCCCGGCGTAGAGGCCGAGCACGGCCGCGAAGAAGGTGAGGACCGCCATCCCCAGCGCCATGTACACCGCGTTCTCCACGGTCGTGATCCGGGCCACGGCCAGCGCCCCGCAGAGCACGAGCGGCAGGAGCACGAGCTCGCGGGCCGCCGTCAGCACGCCGAACAGCTTCCCCCAGACGAACTCTCCCGGTTCGAGGTCGGTGACCAGCAGCACGTCGAGCGCGCCGCGGTCGCGCTCGGTGGTGATGCTCGTGACGGCCATCGCCGCCACGGCCAGCAGGCTCGCCAGTGCCATCGGCACCACCGCCACCGCCACCGCGAGCCCGTCGGGCCGGGGCCGGCCGGATTCGGCCACGATGCCCGCGACGGCGGCCGCGAAGAGTGCAAGCCAGGCCAGCCGCACGAGGATCATCGCCTTCCCGTGGGCCCGCGTGCAGATCTCCCGCCAGAGCACCGGGTTGTCCCAGACCGTGCGCGACGGCCGCCGCACGCGGGCCGCGGCCCCCGGCGCGGTCGCGTCATCCTCGGCGGCAGACCGCCGGCGGGCCTCCTGCGTGGTGTTCCACGCCCGCGCGCGGAGCACCGCCACGGCATTGGCCGCCGCGATCACGCCCGCACACACGCCGAGGAACGGCAGCAGCGTGCTCCCGCCGGCCGGCGACAGCGCGGCGAAGACGGCCCGTGCCGGCGACACGGAGGCCCCGGCGGCCGGCCCGAGCCTCCCCGCCACCACCTCGCCGGCCGCCACCCAGGCGACCAGCGCGAAGGTGGTGATCGCGAGCGACTGGAACGTCGTGTCCTTCCAGAAGGCGACGCAGTTGGCCACGCTCGCGGCCACGAGGGCCGCCGCCACCGTCACCACGAACATGCGGACGAGCTGCTGCACCGTGACCCCACCGAAGAGCGCGGCGATCGCGAACACCGGCACCGCCGCCAGGAGCATCAGCAGCACCCTCAGCAGGCTCCCGGTCAGCTTGCCGAGCACGAGCTGGGCGTCGGACAGGCGGCTGATCAGCAGCAACTCCAGCGTGCGGCGGTCCTTCTCGGAGGTCACCGCGACGGTGCTTGTCATGGCGGCGGCCAACATCGCCAGTGAGAGCTGCAGCGGCGCGAGGATCCGCATCAGCGTGGCCCCGAACCGGGCCGTGTCGCCGGCGGTGGTCACCGACTGCGTGCCGGTGACGACGAGCCAGCAGGTGGCGACGATGGCCAGGAGCGCACCGCAGTAGACCGCCCGGGCCACGAACAGCCCGCGGGCCCGCGGCACGGCCCGCACTTCCCGTTCGAGGACAGCTCCCAGCATGCTCCCGCTCCGCGGCCTTGATCTCTGCCAAATCATGGAAAAATACGATCGTGCGGGATACAGTACCAGACGTCAGGTTCGAACACTGCGCCGCTCGTCCACGAGCAGCGGGCCCACGGGGTCCCGCGGTAGCGTAGGCGTCCCCCCGGTGCACCAGGAGCTGTCCCACGATGCAGTCCACCCCCGCAACGACCGCCCGCCGCCTCGGCTCACGGATCGGGGCCCTGGTTCCGGGAGTGGCCATGGTGGCAGCCCTGGCCATCGCCGTGTGCCCCCTCGCGGCGCACGGACAGATCACCGCCCAGACCCTCGTGGGGAAGGCCGTGTCGGACGACGCCCAATACGCCGACATCAACAGCGCGATCGCCCGGTTTCGCGACCGCGACCTCGACGGCTGCCGTGCCCTGATGGAACGGGCGCGTTCCAACAATCCGAAGCTGCCGCCACCGGGCGTGATGATGGCGATGCTGTGGCTGAGCGTGAACCAGCTGGGGCCGGCCCGGGCCGAACTCGAGGACACCGCGGTCAAGTTTGCCGCCGATCCCGAGCCCTACCTGCTGCTCGGCGACCTCGCCTTCCAGGATCGCCGCATCACCGACGCGAGCGTCCTCTTCGACAAGGCGAATCAGCTCACCGCCGCCTACACGGAGAACCCGAAGCGCAAGAGGGATTTCGACATCCGTGGCCATGCCGGCACCGCCGCCGTGGCGGAGGCGCGAAAGCAGTGGGAGAAGTCCGAGAAGGAACTGCGGGCCTGGATGGAACTCGACCCCGACAACTCCAGCGCCCACCAGCGGCTCGGGATCGTGCTCTACCACCTCGGCAAGCCGCAGGACGCCCTCGAGCAGTTTCGCGAGGCCAAGAAACTCGACGACAAGTCGGTGCACCCCGAACTGGCGATGGCCCGGCTCTACGACGAGGCCAAGAAGCGGGACACGTCGCGCAAGCTCATCGAGCAGGCGGTCAAGTCGTCGCCGCAGGACCCGGCCGTGCTGCTGGCGGCTGCGCAGTGGTATCTCGGACAGAACGATCTCGCGACCGCCACCATCCACGCCGACAACGCCCTGAAGCTCGACCCGAAGAGCCTCGAGGCAAAGGTGGTTCGGGGCGCCATCGCCCGCGTGAGCCGCGACTACAAGGTGGCGGAACGGTATTTCAACGAAGCTCACGTGCAGTCGCCCGGCAACTTCCCGTCGAGCAACTCGCTGGCGCTGGTGCTGGTCGAGGGAGACGACAAGGCCGACCGGCAGCGGGCACTCGAGATGGCCGAGGCCAACGTCGCCATGCAGCGCGAGGGCTCGCCCTTCCAGGTCACCGCGCTCACGACGCTCGCTTGGGTCTTTTACAAGGTGGGCCGCCGCGAGGACGCGGAGAAGATCCTCTCGCAGATCACGCAGAGCAACCAGCTCTCCACCGACGGTGCCTACTACGTCGCCAAGATCCTCGCCGACCGCGGCGAGAAGGACCGCGCGCGGAAGATTCTCGAGGAGGTGCTCGCGTCGGAGGCGCTGTTCGCGACCCGGCCCGACGCCGTCGATCTCCTCGACGCCCTGAAGAAGGACAAGTAGCTCGGCGCTGGCACGTCCGGCGCTGGCACGTCCGGCGCTGTGACGTCCGGCAATGGGGCGCCTGTGACCGCGTACTACGGAGCCGGCACCGCGGGGATCGGCGCCCCCTGCGGCATGGCACGGATCGTGATCCCGCCGGGCCGCGTCGGAAGGCCCGTGGGTCCGAGCCGCACGCTGCCGCCCGGTCCCAACTGCTGGGCACGCCGCCGCGCCCGCAGCCGGTCGCTGCGGAGGGGAATGCCCGGATAGGCCTCGATAGGCACCTCGAGGTTGGGCAGGCCGATCCGGCTGCCGTCGCCATAGTAGGTGAACATCTCGATGCCGGGCGCCGCCGCGGGCCACGCGCAGAGGGCAGCGAGCGCGACGACCGCGGGAAGGGCGGTCCGCGACCGCACGAAGGGCAGGGAGGGCATGAGGTGGGTCCTACTAGCTGTCCGTGGACAACGTCATCCGCCGCTGGGAGCGGCGGCGGTCTCGTGGAAAAAGGCCATGGAGGGCTTTTTCCACAGCCAGCTGGCGAGCCTGCCGGCCTGGAACCACTCCGCTCCTGCCGTCATCGGTCGCCGGCGGCATGGGCATCTCCGAAATCCTCGCCCGACCGCCCGACCGGCACGACCGGTACCACGCCGCCGCCGGCGGCGGCTGGTAGATTCGCCCGCATGGGCCCGCCACCAGCCACCCCGACCGGGATCGCCGCCGCGCTGCCGCTGATCGCGGTCGCGTCCGCCGCGGTGGCGGGCGGATTGGCGGCGTTCGGCATGATCCGCGTCCGGGGCTCGACGGCGGTGCCGGCCGCCGCCTGGTCGGTCGCGGCCTGCCTGGCGCTCGCGGCTGAGATGGCCATGCGTTCGGCAGGTGGACTGGCCGACCCGGCGGCTGCGGCGGCGGCGCGGCTGGCCGTCGTGGCGGTCGCGGTCTGCCCCGCGATGTCGCTTCTGGGCGCGAAGCGGCCGCAACACGGCGTGTGGCAGTTCATCGTGGCGACGCTTGCTTTCGTGCTCGTGATGCCCGCCATTTCGGCCCGGCTCATGCGTCCGGGCAGCCTGCCCGACGTGCACCTCATCGGCAGGTTTTTCATGCCGGTCCTGGTGCTTGTGGGCTGGCTCAACTTCGCCGGCACCCGCCGGGCCCTGCCCGCGAGCTGCGTCGCGATCGGCCAGATCCTGCTCATGCGAGGCTTCCTGCCCGGGGCGCGGGCCGACGCGGCAGGCGGCATGGGACTGGATGCCCTGGCCGCGGTGCTCTTGGCCGCCGGTGCTCTGCTCGCGACGATCCAGACGCTCGCCGTGGCGGGGCGGCCCGCGCCGCCGGCGGCCGGACCGCTGGCGGCGGCCATCGATCCTGCCTTTGTGGCACTCCGCGACACGCTCGGTGCCGCGTGGGCGCTGCGGCTGGCCGAGGCCTTCAATGCTTTGGCGACGACCCGTGGCTGGCCCTGCCGGCTGCGGTTCGGCGGCATCGACGAGACCAGCGATGTGAGCGGCGGCGAGCCCAGTTGTGAGGCCAGTTGCGAGACCACGGCATGGCATGCCGACGCGGTCCACGCGTTTCGGGCGCTGGCCCGCCGGTTCGTCGACGACGGCTGGCTGTCGCGGCACGGCTGGCGGGAGACGCGGAACGGCGGACCACGCGACGACCTCGCGGCATCGTGACAAGACGGTCGACCAGCCAGCGCGATAAGCCAGCGCGATAAGCCAGAGCGATAAGCCGGCGCGACCGAGGCGTGCGGCCCCTCGCGCACCGGCTGCGCGGCGTCCGCAATAGACCGGTCAAAAACGGCCCGTACCAGCCGCACCTTGTGGCCCCCCCGCGAAAAGGGCGGTACACTTGCGGACTCGGCGGGCCCGCCTGCCATTCGGCAGGGGGGCGTCCGACCGGGTGTTCCGTACCCCCGGGTGTTCCGTACCCGACAAATCTTGGAGTGCCTCATGGCCGAAGAATCCGCCCGCGCCGAAGCCCAGATGCCCGTGCCGGTCGACGAGTCGCACATCGTCGCCACCTACGCCAACTTCTGCCGCGTGACGGGCACGCCCGAGGAGCTGATCGTCGACTTCGGCCTCAACAAGCAGGTCGCCGGCACCTCCCCCGACACGATCCAGCTCACGCAGCGGATCATCGTCAACTTCTTCACCGCCAAGCGGCTCGCCGCGGCGCTGGCGATGGCCGTGGCCCGGCACGAGCAGGCGTTTGGCGTGCTCGAGACCGACGTGCAGCGACGCATCGTCCACCAGCCCGGCGGGCGGGCGTGAATCGGTTCTCGCCCGCGGCTTTCGCCGGGGCGAATCGCGGCTGGCAGCCGCCCCGGGACAATCGGGGCGGCTGCCGGCGCGGCGTTCACGATCGCACCGGCAGCGATCGACCATTCGCATGATGAGCCACGATGAGCATTGACGAAGAGGTGGAGATCGAACGGGCCCGCGGCCACATCCGGGCGCTCGTCGCAGAGATCGAGCAGCTCGGCCGGGGCGACCTGGCCGAGGCGGAGTTCTTCCGTGGCCTGCTCGAGCGGGTGCTCATGGCGATGGAGGCCGTGGCCGGGCTCGTCTGGCTCGTCGGCGAGGGAGGCCGCGTCGAACCGATCTGCCACGCCGGCATCGAGCGGACGGGCATCGCCGCCAACGACGAGTCGCAGGCCGCCCACGGCGCCCTCGTGCAGACGCTCGTCGGGACCACGACCGGCGTGCTCGTGCCGCCGCGGGCCGAGGTGTCGGCCGCCGACGCGCAGAAGCCCGCCACGAACGCCACCGACCTGCTCGTGATCGCCGCGCCGATCGACTGCGGAGGCTCCCGGGCCGGCCTCATCGAGGTGTTCCACCAGCCGAACATGCCCGACGTCGAGCGCGGGTACCTCGCGTTCCTCGAGCAGGTGTCGGCCGTAGCGGCCGACTACATGGGCCGTCGCCAGCTCAAGACGCTCGACACCCAGCAGACGGCCCTCACGCAGGTGGAGCGATTCAGCCGCGCCGTGCACGAGTCGCTCGACCCGGTCGCCACGGCCTACGTGCTGGCCAACGAGGCGCGGCGGATCATCGGCTGCGACCGGGTGAGCGTGCTGGTCAGGCGGCGGCGGAAGCTGCGGCTGGAGGCGGTGAGCGGCCAGGAGTCGGTGGAGCGGCGGGCCTCGGCCGTGCAGGCGATCGAGTCGCTCGTGCGGGTTGTGGCCACGGCGGGCGATCCGCTCTGGCACCCCGACCCGTCCCGCGAGCTGCCGCCGCAGATCGAGGAGGAGCTCGAGCACTACATCGACGAGTCGCACGCCACCGCGCTGGCGATCATTCCGCTGGAGAAGCCGAAGCCCACGCCGGTGGTGAAGCCCGGCGGCGTCGACGCCGTGGCCGTGGCCAAGGCGGAGTCGCTGCCGCAGACCGTGCCGGAGCCGATCGGCGCGCTCGTGGCCGAGTGGTTCTCCTCGAGCACGTTCGACGAGGGGAAGCGGGCCCGCGTCGACCTCGTGGCCGAGCACGGCAAGGTGGCGCTCTCCAACGCGCTGGTGCACACCGGCCTGCCCCTCTACGGCCTGATCGACCTGCTCGGCAAGTCGCGGGTGCTCACCACCGCCCGCAACCTGCCGCGAACCATCCTGGCCGTGCTCTCTGGCCTCGCGGCGCTCCTGGCGCTGATCCTCATTCCGGCCGAGCTGCGGCTCGAGGGGAAGGGCACGCTCGAGCCGGTCCACCGCCGCGACGTGTTCGCCGGCATCGACGGCGTGGTGGAGAAGCTGGAGCCGGGCCTGGAGCACGGTGCCGAGGTGAAGGCCGACCAGCTCCTGGCCAAGCTCCGCAACACCGATCTCGAGGTGGCGCTCACCGACGTCCTCGGCCGCAAGGCGTCGAGCGAGGAGCAGCTCGTGGCGACGCGGCGGGCACTGCTCGAAGACAAGAAGATCTCCGCCGACGAGAAGACGCGGCTCGCCGGCCGCGCCGCCCAGCTGCAGCGGGAGATCGAAAGCCTCGAGCAGCAGCGGCTGCTCTACGAGACGAAGAAGCACGACCTGGAGGTCCGCAGCCCGATCGACGGCGTGATCGTCACCTGGCAGGTCCGCGACCGGCTCATGCTCCGGCCGGTCGAGAAGGGGCAGTCGCTCATGAGCATCGCCGACAAGACGGGCCCCTGGGAGCTGGAGGTGCACATGCCCGACGACCGGCTCGGCCACGTCAACCGGGCGGCGCTGGCCGCGAAGGCGGCGGACCGCGAGCTCACGGTCGACTACATCCTCGCCACCGACCCGGGCACCCGGCACCGCGGCACCGTGAAGGAGATCCACGAGCAGGCGGAGGTCCGCGGCGAGGCGGGCAACACGGTGCTCGTGCGGGTGACGATCGACCCCTCGCGGCACGAGAAGGAGGAGCTCGGCGCCGGCGCCTCGGTCACGGCCCGGATCGCCTGCGGCACGCGGCCGCTGGGCTACGTCTGGTTCCACGACGTGCTGGCCTTCATCCAGTCGCAGGTGCTCTTCCGGCTCTGGTAGCCCCGCGAAGCCGCCCGGCCGACAGCCGCCCCGAGCCATCCCGCCGCGAACGAACGACCGCACGCCCCCGTATCGAACTCCGTATCGAATCCATGGCCACCCCTATGCCGAACGCCGTCCCGATGCCGAAGCCCGTCCAGGAGCCCACGATGCGGAGCCGCCCCGCCACGACGCTTTCCGTCGCCGTCCTCTGCCTGCTGGCCGCCGCGGTCGGCCCGCTGGTGCCCGCCGCCGGCGCCGACACCCAGCCGGTGCTGCAGCGGTGCCTCGTGTCGCCCGTGGAGGAGGCGAAGGTGCCGGCCCGCGAGCCGGGAGTGCTCGAGGAGCTGATCGTCCGCGAGGGCGACGCCGTGAAGCGGGGCGACGTGATCGCCAAGATCGACGACAACCAGCCGCAGATGGAGCGTCGCAAGGCGAAGGCCGAGCACGACCAGGCGGTCGCGAAGGCGGAGAGCGACGTCGACGTCCGCTACGCCGTGGCCGCGGAGAAGGTGGCCCAGATCGAGTTCGAGAAGGCGGCGGAATCCGACCGGAAGGTGCCGGGCAGCGTGACCCGCGTGGAGCTCAACCGCCTGCAGCTCAACGAGCAGAAGAGCGAGCTGCAGATCGAGCAGGCGCAGCTGGAGCGGAAGGTCTCGGAGATGGCGGCGATTTCCAAGGGGGTCGAGGTCGAGGCGGCCGAGAACGCGATCGATCGCCGGCTGATCAAGTCGCCGCTCGACGGCGTCGTCGTGCAGATCTTCCCGCACCAGGGGGAATGGATGCAGCCGGGCGACCCGCTGGCCCGCGTGGTCCGGGCCGACAAGCTGCGGGTGGAGGGCTACGTCGACGCCTCCAAGTGGAATCCCGAGCAGGTCCGCGACCGGCCCGTCACGGTGGAGGTAACGCTCGACGAGAACCGCCGCGAGACATTCTCGGGCCGGATCGTCTTCACGAGCCCGATCGTGGAGAGCGGCGGCGATTACCGGGTGTTTGCCGAGGTGGAAAACCGCCAGGCGCCGGGCTCGCAGACCTGGCTGTTGCGGGCGGGCCAGACCGCCACGATGACGATCCATTCGCAGGAAAAGCCGCTGGCCCCCGTCCGCAGCAAGTAGGCCGCAACTAGCCCGCCCGCAGCCCGCAGGCGTCTCCCCCCATGGCCACCGCCGACGCCTTTCGCGCGAGCACCACGCGGCCGGTCGGCCTGCGGCGGCGGGGCGACCTCGTCACCAACCGCCAGGTGCACCAGGGCCAGGCCTGGTGGGTGGTCAAGGACCCGATCTCGCTGTCGTACTTCCGGTTCCGGCCGGAGGAATACGCGCTGCTCGACATGCTCGACGGCACGGCGAGCCTCGACGACCTCAAGGAGCGGTTCGAGGCCCGCTTTCCGCCGCGGCGGATCACGGTCGACGAGCTGGCCCGGTTCATCGCCACGCTGCACCGCTCGGGCCTCGTGATCGGCGACCGGCCGGGGCAGGGGCCCCAGCTCTTCGAGCGGCGGCGGCAGCGGATCTGGAAGCAGTGGATGGCCTGGCTGGCCAACATCATGTCGATGCGGTTCCGCGGCATCGACCCCGACCGGCTGCTCGTCCGGCTCGACCCGTGGTTCGGCTGGCTCTTCACGCCGCCGGCGATCGTGGCGATGCTCGCCTTCGTGGCCAGCGCCCTGCTCCTGGTGCTCGTGAACTTCGAGGTCTTCCGCTCGAAGCTGCCCGACTTCCAGCACTTCTTCGCCTCGGGCAACTGGCTCTACCTGGCGGTCGCACTGGGCGTGACCAAGGTGCTCCACGAGTTCGGCCACGGCCTCTCCTGCAAGCACTACGGCGGCGAGTGCCACGAGATGGGAGTGATGCTGCTGGTCTTCACCCCCTGCCTCTACTGCGACGTCTCCGACAGCTGGATGCTGCCGAGCAAGTGGAAGCGGGCGGCGATCGGCGCGGCCGGGATGTACGTCGAGGTGATCATCGCCTCGATCGCCACCTACCTCTGGTGGAACTCGCACCCCGGCATCTTCAACCAGCTCTGCCTCGACGTGATGTTCGTGTCGAGCGTGTCGACGATCCTCTTCAACGCCAACCCGCTGATGCGGTACGACGGCTACTACATCCTTTCCGACATCCTGGAGATCCCGAACCTCCGCCAGAAGGCGACCTCGATCCTCAGCCGGGCCGCCTCCCGGTGGTGCCTGGGCATCAAGCAGCCCGAGGATCCGTTTTTGCCCCAGCGGAACCGGTTTCTCTTCGGCCTCTACGCCGTGGCGTCGAGCCTCTACATGTGGCTGGTGACGGCGTCGATCTTTCTCTTCGTCTGGAACGTCTTCAAGCCCTACCGGCTGGAGGTGATCGGCCAGATCATGGCGGGAGGGGCGCTGTGGGGCTTGGTGATCCGGCCGCTGCAGGGGATGATCAAGTTTTTGAACGTTCCCGGGAGGCGCGACGAGGTGAAGGGGCTCAATCTATCGGTGACCGCCGCCGTGGCGTCGGCCGTGCTGGCCGCGATCGCGCTGATCCCGCTGCCGCAGCGGGTCTGGTGCGCCGCCGAGCTGCGGCCGCGGGGCGAGGAGATCGTCTACGTCAGCGTGGGGGGCCGGCTCGAGAGCCTCGGCGTGAAGGCGGGCGACATCGTGAAGAAGGGGCAGGAGCTGGCCCGGCTTTCGAGCATCGACCTGGATCTCGCGATCGCGGACCTCGAGGGGAAGGCCTCGCAGTCCCGCGCCCGGCTCAACAGCCTGGAGCGGGAGCGGTTCACCGACCCTGCCGCGGGCCTGGAGATCGGCACGGTGGAGGAGTCGCTCAAGAGCGTCGAGGAACAGCTGGCCAAGAAACTCAAGGACAAGGGTGAGCTCGTGCTGCTCGCCCCCCGCGACGGCATCGTGCTGCCCGCCCCGCACGTGCCTCCGCAGAAGGAGGCGACGGCCATGGGCAAGCTCCCCGGCTGGTCGGGCAACGCGATCGACAAGCGGAACCTCGGCGCCACCTACGCCGCGGGCACCGTGCTGTGCATGATCGGGGATGCCGAGCGGTTCGAGGCGGTGATGCTCGTCGACCAGACGGAGGTGGAGTTCATCGCCAAAGGCCAGACGGTCGACCTCAAGCTCGACGCCTTCCCCTGGCAGACTCTCACCGGCACGGTGGACGAGCTGGCGGAGACCCACATCGAGACGGGTTCGGAGCGGCTCTCGGTGAAGGCGGGCGGCCAGGTGCCGACGAAGACAGACGAATCGGGCCGCGAGCAGCCGATCTCGACCTCCTACGAGGCGATGATGTCGCTCGACGACACGGAGGCGGTGCTGACGCCGGGCATGCGGGGCACGGCCCGGATCAAGGTGGGCAGCCGCACGGTGGGCCAGTGGCTCCTGCGGCTCCTCTGGCAGACGTTCAACTTCAAGATGTAGCGCGGGCCCGACGGACGGGCGGGTATACTGGAGGCGTTCCGCTCGAGACCGCGTGGCCGGGGGTTCCGTCGTGACCGCCTTTGACCGCATTACGTTCGATCCGCACGTGATGGGCGGCAAGGCCTGCATC
>JBILVO010000125.1:0-11249 GCA_044370415.1 Pirellulales bacterium | reverse complement strand
ATGGCATCCCAGTCGACGCGAGAGAGACTCAGCTCCACCATTGACAGCCGGAGCATTTCCGTTGCGTCGTGGTGAGGATCGTCCTTCGATTGAAGTACGTGTTTGACGTACAGCCGCGAGTATTCCGCGAAGCCCTCGGCATGTGCCGCTTCGGACAGCAGCTCGCCCTCATTCCACTCGCGGTACGGGGAACGGAAAAATGCCCGCGCGGCCTCACGCATGTGAAGCATGACCTGCGTCTTGTTGGCGAGGAACATGTGCACCGTTCTCGTCTCGACATTGGGCCACGCGCGGCCGGCGACGTCCTGCACCTCTTGGGTAGCGATCATGAATCCGTATCTCCTGTTTCCTCATCACCTCGCCGCAGCCCTCGGCCACGGTCATCCCGCCCGCCAGGGCTTGCACCTGGCCGCCGCTACGGAGGGCGGTACTCGTGTCAGCCCGCGATCACCTCGGTGTCGCGCTCGCGCACGACGTGCACCCGCGCGCTTTCCATCCAGCGGTACGGCTTGGACGGTGCATCAAACGCATCGCTCCACTCGCTTCGAGACGGATTGCGCACGATCCCCATTGCACCTGTCAGGCGACACTCCACGATCAGCACCACATCCACGATCGCTGTCGAGACAACCCACCACTCCCTGCGTATCTCACCCATGACTGACTCCACTCCGATTCACCTGGTTCCCCGGCGGCACACTGCCGCCGGATGTTCGATGTCATCCGCGATGGCCGCGAGTACGTGCCCGTGGCACGGCAGCGGATCGCACCAGCACGCGAGCACCTGGCCCCGCAGCTCGTCGCGGATCTGGTCAATCGTTGGCCTGTGCCAACGGCCCGGCGGCACCAGCTCGTCGACCTCGAGGTCGCCGGCGATCCATCGGGCATACAGTGCGATGGCCCGCTCGCGGCCCACGGCCTCGACGCGCCACGGGTTTGCCCACGGCGATCGCTTGAACGATGGCCCGCGTCCCCGTCCGCTGTGCTCGCGGCCGATGAACACAGCGCCAGGGTGCCGCCCCATATCACGAACGTGGATCACGGTCGTCATCATGTGGCCCTCCTGGCCTCGGCCCGCTCGGTCGCCATCGCGAGCCGCGCGAGCAGGTGCGTGATCGTCCTGGCACCCAGCTCCAGGAGCACGCGCGACGCATCGTCGGTGTCGTCGGCCCACGCGCGGGCCATGCACCGCTCCGCGAGCTGGCGGGGGGCCGGCAGATCGACCGGGCCGTCGTCCGACCAGCGGACATCGGCGGCCACGGCCCCGGCGTTGGTGTGGTGCTCGATCTGTGCCAGGTGGTGCCGCAGCTCCAGGAACCCGATGCGGAACGCTGGCACGGCCCGCTCGGCCTGGTCGTGGCACCGGCCCTTGTGCAGGTGCCAGACGTTGCCGTCGGTGAACCGCACGGCCACGGCCATCCCGGCGTCGTCGATCTGGTGGCCGCAGATGTCGCAGGCGACGACGCTGCGGTAGCCCGTGTCGATCTCGATGATCTGGAGCATGGCGTCGGCCCTCACTTCGCCTTGCGGCGGCCGGGCCGCCTGGGCGCGATCATGCGGTCGAGATCGTCGAGGGAACGCTGCACCTGGGCGGCGCGGGCCGGGCCAGCACTGCGATCAGCCGTGTCGTCCGGCAACTGCGTCAGGTGCCGCAGGAACGACTCGATGGCCTCGGTCGTCGTGTACCAGCGGCCGGCGAGCGGCTCGGCCTGGAGCCGCTGCCCGCGGACCCCCTTCGTCGCCCAGCGGATCAGCGTGCCGCGGTGCGGACGGGGCGTCCCGGTGATCCTGGCCCAGTAAGCCGCCCCTTCGTTCATCGAAATCTTCGGCGTGCGGTGCATCGTGTTCCTCCTTGTGCACATGGGAATCGCAATTCATGCGAACTCCACGCAAGGTGCGGAACATCTCTGATCGAGTCAACACGCCAGGAGCGCACAGTTTCTCACGATCACGGTCGTGAGAATCACAACCGTGATCGTGAGAAAAAAAGACAGCGGCACGCGGCTGCCGGGTCAGCGTTTCGGCGGCTTCACGAGTCCGCGGAGAGCGCGGTAGACGGTTGCCGGTGACGCCCCGTGCTTTTTCACCAGCTGCTTCGCCGTGACGGGCTTGCCGGCCTTTTGGGCGGCCTGGAACTCGGCACGGATCGCCATTTGGGCGGACTTTTTGCGGCGTGCTTCAACGCCGCGCCGAGACACGTACTTGCGTTGGGCGTGTGTGTACGCAGCTTCCTCGTCTTCAGAAGCCCGCACCTCTTGAACGCAGTCCCGCCAGCCGGCGTGATAAGCGCTTACCGTCATTCGCAGCACGATGGTCACTTGTCCCTTCGATAGCCGCGGCAGTTTGCTGCGAACTAGCTTCAGCTGCTTGCGTGCCCGCTTGCGTATCTCGGCGAGTCGCTCTGCTTCTCCATCGTCGTCCCATGTGATTTTCATGTCTGTGCTCTTGTGGGCGTCGTGGTGGATCAGCCGCCGTGCAGCGCCGCGCGCGCTGCCCTGCCCCAGTTGGCCGGCGCGTAGTGCTCGGTCATCGTCTCGCGGGTGTGGCCTGCCGTCGCCTGCGCCGCCTCACGCCCAGCGGCCTTGCGGATCTCCCGCAGCCGCCTGTACCGCAGCTGGTACGGTGTCCAATGCGGCAGCGGCGTCTTCCCCGTAGCCTTGCGTTCCTTGTTTGCCCTGGCGATCGCCCGTCGCACGGCCTGCACGATCCCATCCTTGTTGAACGCCTCCCGCGCGTGTGCGGTCGGCCTGCGCGGCTCTATCGGGATCACCCCGTCGTGGGCCTTGCGTGACGGCACGCTACGCTTCGGCGTGAAGACGTAGTCGCGCTCGCCTCGGCCGGCCGTGTGCGCCTGCACGATCGCCTGGGCCTGGGGGCCGATGGGCACATGCCGGGACTTTCCCTTGTGGGCTGTCTTGTGCCGCTTGGGAACGTACCGCCACACTGGCCTGTCCCGGTCGAAGATTCGGCACAGACGCATGCGGGCCGCCTCGCTCGGGCGACAGCCCGTCAGCCGGATGAACCAGATCAGATCGGCCACTTCGGCCGTCATGTACGGCAGCGTGGCCTTCACGATCGACGGCCTGACAGGCTTCCGCCGCTTCGTCTCGCGGGCATTGTGGTCGTCGCCCCTGCGGAGCGGTTTGACGACCGCCAGGGCCGCCGCCCGATCGTTGGGCACCAGCTCGTGCAGCACGGCCCAGTCGAACATGCGCCGGATGTGACCGATCACCTCGTTCACGTAGCGGCGGCACAGCGTGGGAACCTTCCCATGCTCGTCAGGCTTCCGGTTGGAGGCTGGCGTCGAAATGAGCCGTTTCCGTACATCGAGCATCGCCCGCGTGCCGAACTCGGCGGCCGGCATCGCAGCCAGCGGACGGATCGCACGGGACGCCGCCAGGGCCTTGCTGTATTTCCCCGACCGCCGGCCGCCCCGGGCCGTGGCCTCGATGTCCCGCATGTAGAGCGTGCAGACCTCGCCCACGGTCAGCCCGGCTGGCAGCTGGGCGTCGCCCGCCGGCATCGCCACCGGCTCTGACGGGGCCGCTGGGGCTGCCGGCGATGGCTCCGTAGCTGTCGCCGGCCCCGGCAGGTAGCCGTGCTCGATCATCAGCTCGATGTACCGGGCGTTGGCCTCGGGCGTGCCGTACCGTCCCACATACAGCGGCCTGCCGTTGATCCGCACCAGGCCCTGCTTGCTGGCCCTGTGCAGCCGCACCTGCGGCATCTCTCCACTGATCCTGCGTCCCATGGTCGCGTCCTCCGGTGAACCGTCCGGCAGGCGCAAACGAGTAGGCAAATGCGTAGCCCTACTCGTTTCGTACCTGTTTGACGTTTCCCCGCAGGGCGCTGCCGACCATCGGCAGGGTGAAAAGCTCAACAAAACACGGAAAAAACGGGAGTGCGCGCGCCAAGATTCGAACTTGGGACCTCTACCTTATCAGGGTAGCGCTCTAACCAACTGAGCTACGCGCGCTCGCACGCCGGCCCCGCGATGTCCACGCAGACCCGGCCGGAATCAACGATACCGTCAGGCATTGCCGCTTTGCAACCGTTGCATCCACTGCACGGACGCAAGGGAAATCAGCGTCGGAAATCGGGCCGCGGTCCATCCTCCAGGCCGCCATCGGCGCGAGGAGTGCCTGGCGCATTCGATCGGGACGCGCGTCAGACCGTCGGATCTGTCGCCACCGGCACGCCCGCCGAAACCTGCGTTGCCACGCCGTGGCGTTCGGATGGAAAGATCTGCACGACGGTGCCGCTCGTGAAGGCTATGGACGATCGCGCCGGCTGCGGGCTCCACGCCAGGGGCGGCTTTTCGCACCTTGCGGCCGCGGAGACGTTGAATCGCCGGCCGCAATTCTTTGCAGGACACGGCGAACAGCGCACGGTGGTCATCCTCCACCAGTGACGCCCCACGTTCGCTGCGGGCGAGAACTTTCTCCGTCGGCGTGGGCGGCTCGCTTCTTCGGACTCAGAAAAGCTGCTCAATCGTGGCGGACGTCTCTCGGCAGGCATACAATGCCACTACGACGGACGCGCTCGCTCGCGACGAAATCGACCCGCACGACGTCGCCAGGCCTTCGGTTCGGATCCCGTTCGGCGGAACACGTCGGCGGAATGCAGCCGCTCGACTTCTTGTTTTCGCTCCGTTCACGAAGGGGTTGCGGGTATGAAAACACAGGGCGAGATCGAGGCCGCCGTCTGCGAGGGCATCACCCGCTACATGCAGGATTTCATGGGCCGCGGTCCCAAGGAAATCCGGACGTATCTCATCTGCGACCTGCTCCTCGTACGGCTGCAGGGCATCCTTTCGGCCGCCGAAACCAATCTGGCCGCGGTCCTGCCCGCGGAGCGGGGACGCGATCTGCTCAAGAGTGTCCGCACGCACCTCGTCGAAGCGTCGCGCGACCGCCTGCAGCAGATGATCGAATCGACGAGTGGCATGACATGCATCAGCATGCACCACGACGTCAGCACGTGTACAGGTGAGGAGGTGTTCGTCTTCACCCTGAGCGAGGAGCCGAGTCTGCGGACAGCGAAGCGAAAGTGAGCCCCGCGCGCAGGCTGCCGAAAAACTTTCTTGCTTTCCGCACCGCACGGCCATAAGGTGCAGCGAGAGGAGCGCGGGCGCCGCGAGGCGCACTGAACCTCGACGGATCACAATCGACGGAAGACGAGCCCGCGAGCAGTCCGGCTTCGGCCGGAAGGTTCGCGACAGCGTAAGCCGGCATGAGAGCGTGTCCCGGGCGAATCTGCCCCGGGACGGGCTTTCATGCCGGCTTTTTTGTTTTCCATGCCGGCCGGGAGAAGGAAGGACTGCACATGAACCCTTGCATTGAGAAGGATCAGGCCCGCCAGCGGCTGGCCCGCACCGTGGCGCAGGCAGCCGGTGCGTTCGAGCACCTGTTGATGAGCCGCGTGCCGACGAGCGTTGTTGTGACTGTAGGCGGCGACTGGATGGTGGTCACCATCCACGAGGCATTCTCGGCGATCGAGCGGCGGGTGGCCGCCGCAGGAGATGGCGGCATGGCGAAAGTGGAGGCCTACCACCGCCACCTGTTCGAGAACGGGCTTGAGGCGCTGCGCAACCATGTCCGCGAGCGCACCGGCGTGGCACTGCGGGGGGCGGCAGCCCATGTGGACCGACGGACCGAGAGCGTTCTGAAGACGTTCACCACGAGGTCCACCGTCGACATCTTCCTCCTGGGTGCGGGCGTGCCGATGCTCGGCGTGCCGATTGATGCACATCGCCATGTCGATAGCGTGAGTGGGACGGACGGCAGGATCGCCGTTCGCGAACGTACGTATCCGGATGGATCCACAACCATGAAGAAGGTGGCCTATGTTGGTACTGACGCGGAAGAATCGTGAAAGTGTGGTGGTCGGTCGTCCCGGGGATCTCGAGGTGACGCTGGTCATCACCGTGCTGGAGGTCAGTGGCGGCAGGGTGCGGCTGGGGTTCGAATCCGACAATCGGATCCCGATCCACCGCCGCGAAGTGTGGGAGCGAATCTGTCTGGCCGCCGGAGGGGACGGGCACGCGAGCGGGGGCGATGGTGTCGCGAAGCCCGCCTCGGCCCGTGAAACCGTGCTCGAGGCGGTCGGCCGGTAGGGCGACGGCACCCGGACGGCAGGGGCAAGACATCGGGGGGTTGCGCATGAGGCCTTCCCCCCGATGCCGAACGGGCCGGTGCAGCGCTGTCTTCGGCAATGCCGCATCGACTCCAGCGCATGACGCCCGCCACGGCAGGCCGGATGGTCTCGTGAGAGCCATCGCCCGCGGCGTTTTTCGCGGAATGACTCGCCGGCCCCAGCCGCACCCCGACGCCCGAAAAATGGGGCAGGCGCAGGCACCGGCTTCCGGCTAGCTTTGTGGGCCGTCAGCACTCAGAGAAGGAGCTCGATCATGCCGCCGAAGTCCGTGTCGTCGTCCCGCCCGCTCGTCGCGGTGCTCGCCATCCTCGCCTCCCTGCCGGCCGTCGTGCAGGCCGCCTCGCCCACCGTCGAATACGCCCTCGGGCTGCGGCCGAGCCAGAAGAACGTCGACTACGACTCGCCGCAGGGCGAGGCCGCCCGCAACTCGACCATAAAGACCGAGAAGTCGGCGTTCGTCGTCCGCGGCCCCGCCGGCGAGGTGCTCCGCGTCTTCGCCGACACCAACGGCGACCGCACCGTCGACGTCTGGAGCTTCTACAAGGACGGCGTCGAGGTGTTTCGCGACATCGACTCCGACTTCAACAAGAAGATCGACCAGTCGCGGTGGCTCAACTCGGCGGGCAGCCGCTGGGGTGTCGACGCCAACGAGGACGGCACGATCGACTCGTGGAAGGCGATCTCCGCCGAGGAGGTCTGCGCGGAGCTCGTGGACGCGATCAAGGGCCGCGACGCCGCCGCATTCCAGCGGCTGCTCCCCACGAAGGCCGACCTCGACGCCGCGGGATTCGAGGGGGACATGCTGGCCGATCTCGCCGGCCGCGTGGCCGCGGCGCCGGCCGAGTTCGCGAAGCTCGTGGCCGCCCAGAAGCAGTTCGGCCCCGACGCGAAGTGGAGCACGATGATGACGCTCCAGCCTCCGGGCACGCTGCCGGCCGGCAGCGATGGTGTCGCACGCGATGTCTCCGCCTACGACAACGTCGTCGCCATCGTCGAGAGCGGCGCCAAGAACGGCCAGCTCTTCGTCGGCTCGCTGGTGCGGTGCGGCGACGCGTGGCGGCCGGTGGCGGCCCCGCAGATCGGTGGCGAGCAGGGCGACATCGCCGATACGGCCGGATTCTTCTCGCCGCGGATGGCGGCCGCGGCCGCGCCTGACGCCGGGCCGCAGGCGAGCGAGAAGCTCAAGCCGATGCTGGCCAAGCTCCGTGACCTCGAGGCGAAGATCGCCGCCGTCGATGATGCCGGCCGCGGACCGCTCGCAGTTGAGCAGGCTGCGCTGCTCGAGCAGGTGGTGGCCGCGGCGGACGCCGCCGAGCGGCCCTTCTGGATCAGGCAGTATGCCGAGACGCTCGCCGCCGGCGTGCAGGACGGCTCGCTCGCGGACGGCCTCGCCAAGCTCGAGCAGCTCGGCAAGGGTGTGCCCGCCGACGATCCGTTGGCGGGGTTTGTGCTCTTCCGGCTCGCGCAGGCCCGCTATGCGGCCAACATGCAGCAGCCGGGGGTTGACATCGACAAGGTGCAGGCGGCGTGGCTCGAAGAGCTGCGGGCGTTCGTCGAGAAGTACCCGACGTCGTCCGACGCGCCGGAGGCGATGCTGCAGATGGGCATCGCCGACGAGTTCTCCGGCAAGGAGCGGGAGGCGCTCGAACGCTACGTGGCGATCGTGAAGGACTTTCCCGACTCGGGGCCAGCACGGAAGGCGCGGGGCGCGGCCCGCCGGCTGGAGAGCGTGGGGAAGCCGCTGGCCCTGTCGGGGATGGCGCTCGACGGCAAGACCGTGGCGCTCGAATCGCTGCGGGGCACGCCGGTGCTCGTGCACTACTGGGCCACCTGGTGCGAGCCGTGCAAGGTCGACATCGCGCAGATCCGCGAGCTGGCGGCGAAGTACGGTCCGAAGAAGTTCGCCGTCGTCGGCATCGCGCTCGACTCCGACAAGGCCCAGCTGCAGAAGTTCCTGCAGGCGAAGCCGATCGCCTGGCCGCAGCTTCACGAGGCGGGCGGGCTCGACGGCAGGCTTGCCGAGGAACTCGGCGTGCTCACGCTGCCCACCATGATCCTGCTCGACGCGCAGGGCGTGGTCGTCGACCGCAACGTGGTGATCACTGAGCTCGAGAAGAAGCTCGACGCGATGATCGAGGGCAAGTGACGGCAGCGCCCACCGCGCATCGCACTCCGTGACAGTGCAGACCGCCTGCCGCCGGTGCGGCACGGCGGCGAAAGGTGGAAAAACCGCCGCTAAATGGCTTTGCGGCGACCGGGTCCGTTCGCTAGGGTTCCCGCCATGATGCTCTTTGCCATAGCGCTCTTCGCCCAGGCGGTCAGCCCGCTGTTGTGCACACTCGGCGCCATCCAGGTGATGGGGCTGGCCGCTGCCGGCGTCTCCCGGCTGGCCGAGGGCACGCGGCACGAACGGATCTGCCAGTGGGTCTGCTTCATGGCGATCCTCGTCGTCGGGGGCATGTGCTGCTACACGCTGCGGATCGGCCCCGACAGCTGCGCCGCGTGCGCGGTCACCCTCACGCTCATGACCCTGATCGCGATCGTCGATTTCAGGGACTGAACTCCGCCGGCCGCGGCCTCGCGCGGCCGGCCTCTTGCCTGTCCTGCCGCGCTCGTGCGGTTCGCCTTGGATACCGGCCTGCCGCAGGGGTCCTGGCCGGCGTCGCCGTTTCAGGAGCCATGGCCCTCGGCGGCAGACTTTTGCGCGGAAAGCGCGGAGAAACCGCCCGTATCGGAAAAAAACTCCCCTTCGGCATGACCGCGCGCCGAAGACAGTAGCCAAGGAACAGGCTGCCGTCCCGGGGCCGGCGTTCCGCGACGGGCCCTGTGGGTGCCCCGACGGCCACCGGGGCGGACGATTCGATCCAAGGAGTCATGCATGTCCATCCTCAGATCCGCACTCGTGGCGGCCATCATGGCCGCTTCGTTCGTCACGGCGACGGCACGGGCCGACGACCTGGCTGGCACCGTGGCCGCGAAACTGCGGGAGTCGGGCACGCTGTCCGGATACCGCCTGAACGTAAAGGCGAAGTCCGGCACGGTCTGGCTCGAGGGCCGCGTCGCCGACCAGAAGCAGCTTGAGGCCGCCGTCAGCGTCGCGGAGAACACCCCCGGCGTGGAGCGGGTCGTGAACCGGCTTTCGATCGGCGCGCAGGGTGCCGCCGCTTCCTCGTCGAAGGGCCTGGGCCTGCCGCAATCGGTCTGGGGCGCGGTCGGCATGCCGACCCCCGCGTCAAAGGCTGACCAGACGGCCGCCACCCCGTCCGGCAAGGACGCACAGCCCGCAACTCGCGGCCTCCTGTCGCTCGGCGGCAAGGATCAGGGCCAGGATCAAGGCAAGGTGCAGTTGACGCAGGCGGTGGCCCCCTCCGGCCGTCCACTGCCCGCCGGCAGGTATGCCGATCCGCGGCAGGCCGCCCAGGCCCCGCGGTCCAATCAGCCGCTGCCGCTCGGCGTGCCAATGGCTCGGTCGATGCAGCCAGGCCCCGGTGCCCCCGGTCGCCAGCCCGGCCAGCCGCCGCGAACCGCGGCCCGCGGCCCCGTCCAGCGGACGAGCATGCGAACCATGCAGGATGGCGGCATGCAGCTGCCCGTGCCCGACGGCTACGATGGTCCCATGGCCGGTGGCGCTCCGGTCGCCGACGGCCAGATGGTGCCCGGCTCCATGAGGGTCATCGACAACGGGTCGGGCGGCTACGAAGGCGGCGGCTACGCCGCCAACTGCCCGCCGGGAGCGGGCGGCTACGGCGGCGGCATGGCGGGCGGTGGCGGCATGGCGGGCGGTGGCATGGGCGGTGGCCCGATGCCGATGGGAGGCACGGGCGTGGGCCAGCCCCCGATCCCCGGTCGTGGCGACGGCCCCAATGTGCCCAACTACGCCTGGCCGAGCTACTCCGCCTATCCCAACTATGCGGCGGTGCAGTACCCGACCCAGTATTCGCCGACCGCCTGGCCGTACATCGGGCCGTTCTATCCCTACCCGCAGGTGCCGCTCGGCTGGCGGCGGGTGTCGCTCGAGTGGGATGACGGCTGGTGGTGGCTCGATTTCGACGAGCGGCACATCCACAGCCACCACAGGTAGTGGCGGGCGTCGATCCGCGGTCTGAAACGCACACGCTGTCGCACGCAAGCTGGCACACACAAGGGCCACCCCCCGAACGCTTCGGGGGGTGGCTTTTTTCATGCCTGCCCAGCCCGCCCGCGCAGCCAGCCGCACGGTCTTCTCCGCCCGATCGGAAAAATCCGCAAGTTGCGCGGCCGCAAGGTCGATACCACCCGCAGGCTTTGTCACCGGGGCTCGCGCGGAGAACGCGGCCCGGGGTCACCGCAGGAGGATCGCTCATGAAGGCTCACGCTCGATTCACGGCAGTCATGCTGCTCCTGGCCCTGGGCACGTCCACGCAGACCGGCTGCTTCTGGATCACGTCCCAAGGGCCGAACATCGGGCCCCTCGCCATTCCGATCCCCGTGCCGGTCGGCATCCAGAAGGCGAAGGAAGACCAGTTCTGGAACTACGAGCGGTACGAGCGGTCGCCCGTGCTCGGCCCGATCCCGCCCGGCGGTCCCTGCGAGGCCACCGACGAGCCGAGCGACGACGAGGTGATGCGGGCCCTCGAGAAGGCCCGGCCCGTCCAGGGCAACTGGCCCTTCCTCTACGAGATCCAGCGGAATCACGTGCGGATCTCGAAGTGCAAGATCGCCGACTACCTCGATCCGCCGCGGCACTACCCCCTCGCGGGCCCCGCCCAGCTCCACCACGCCCACTACAAGTGCACCATCTACTTCCAGGAAGTGAAGCGGATCGGCTGGCCCGTGCCGCACACCCTGGTCGACGAGGACTGCCAGGAAGTGGTCTACATCGACCATGACCACCTGCACATGGTGGGCGACGTCGACACCGGCTGCGACGCGAACTTCTAGCCTCACGCGAAACACGGCATCCTGCCGTTTTCGCTTGGCGGGCGGCCGCCCGCTGGTGCTGAGCGTCGCATCCATGCGACGCGGTCTGAGGGCGCTGCCGGGAAGGCTTGCCGCGGCGCACTACTGCCCCCGGCCGGCGGATGCCGGCCCTCTGCCAGCCGCGTGGCGGGCGG
>JBILVO010000176.1:0-7152 GCA_044370415.1 Pirellulales bacterium | reverse complement strand
CATGGGCTGATCGAGGCCTTTCGTGAGGAGGAATCCCGGGCGAAACGGGGCCGATTTGTGCCGGGAAAGCCGACCGAATCTAGTACCGCCAGAGGAGGGCGTCAACGCGTGGTCCGACGGGCGTGGGATCGCCTGCCGGAAGGTGCGCGGTGGGCTGTGTTCCCCCATGTGGCGGGTGCGCGGGCTGGCTGAGAAAAAGCCCCTCACGGCCTGCTCATGCGGGGCGGGTGGAGCCTCGCCGCCGATGTCGGGCCCCTGGTCAGTCGTGCCGGCCGAGCCACTGCTCACGGATCCGCTCGAACGTGCCGTCCTCCCGCATCTGCAGGATGGCCGTATTGAGCGGCTCGCGAAGCGGGCTGCCGTTGGGCAGCCCGAGACCGTAGTCGAAGTTTTCGAAGATCGGGCCCACCAGCCTCATGCCGGGCCGTTCGGGCTGGTTCATGATGAACATCAGCTGCTGATTCTCGGCGACCACGGCATCGACCATACCGAGTGCGAGCGCGTCGAAGGCCTCGTCAAGCTTGGGGAACTCCCGTGGCACGCCGGCCCGATCCCGGATCACCTTCACGGTCACCGCCGCCTCCTGACAGCCGACCGTGCGACCGGCGAGATCTTTCGGCCCATGGATGCTCCCCTTGACCTGCTCGGTCGTGAGCGTGGCTGTGAGCACGCTGGTGAACGTCGCCAGGAGCACGATGCCGCCGATCATCCACGTGAAGGCAATCGCGCGGCCCAGCCCGCTGACGATATGCTTGTTGTCGCAGCCGCCAGCCACGATGGTTGACGCGATCCACCAGATGGCCTCGATCACGCCCCGCGGATACTGCGGCGGAAACGACTGCGGATTGCACCGCCGCTCGAACCACCAGAGCAGGTGCCCCGACGCGACCGCCAGCGCCACCACGACGCCGAGCAGCCGCAGCAGCTGCCACGACAGGAGCGACCTGAGCGCGGGCAGGAATCCCGATTCCGTCCGCTGCCGCACGGCGATCCGCAGCCCGGAGTGGATGATCGGGTGGGTGAGATCGAAGGATCGCTCGCGTTCCTCCGTGATCGCGATCGGTCCGAGCGCCACGTCGAATGCACCCTGTGAAATCGACTCCATCAGCTGCCTGAAGGTATGCACGCGGACGAACTCGGTCTCCACGCCCACACGCTGGGCGAGATCGTTCCAGACGTCAGCCATGACGCCGGCGGGCTGCTCACCCTTCCATTCCACCGCCGAGGCGATCGGCATCACCCCCACGCGCAGCCGCCGCGGCGCGGCGGTGGGGTCGGCGACGTCCTCCGCCGCGGCGATCCACGGGCATCCGCCGGCGATCGCGCCGGCCGCCAGGATCGCGACGACCTGCCCGGTGCCAAACCCGCCGCCGTGCGGCCGCCGGCCGTGCCCGGCCGTGACGGCCAGCCGGATGATCGCCGCCCCGACGAGGAGGCCGGCCAGCCCCCCCAGCACGATCCACGTCGGCAGTCCCGTTCCCGCTGCCGCGACCGATGCGTCGATCTCGGACTCCGGCGACAACGCTCCCGTGAGCCACAGGAGCGCCAGCGGCACCGAGTTGTGGGCGGCGTGGCAGACGATCGCCGGAAGGAGGCTCCGGGTCGCCAGCGTGATCGCCCCCGCCGCCAGCCCCAGCGCGAAGCTCTGCGGCATCCGCTCCGGCAGCAGATGGAAGACCGCGAAGCAGGCCGCCTGCACGAAGAGGCCGGCCGCCGCCCGGCCGCGGGACGGCCAGCTTCCGACGAGCGCCGACTGCACCCAGCCGCGAAAGAGCGTTTCCTCGCACACCGCCGGCACCAGCGCGATGAGCGCCCACGCCAGCCATGGCGGCGCTCCCCGCATCATCGCCACGAGTTTCTCCGCCAGATCCTTCGCCTCCGGCGACACGTCCGTGCCGCGGATGGCGAGCATCGCCGCGGCTCCGACGACGAAGAGCCCGCAGCCGACCAGCGCCGAGCCGGCGATCGCGGCCGCCCCGCGCCACAACGCGCCGTCTGGAGCTGGGACCGGCCAGCGCACCGCGAACGTGCGCCGCAGGTCGACCCTCTGCCACGAGAGCAGCAGCGCCAGCGGCAGGCCCACGGCGGCAGCCTGGTACACCGGAATCGCCAGCATCACGTCAGCGGGAGCGATCGCCTGGGAGTACCAGAGGCCCGCGAGGCCGATCACCAACGCCATGACTCCCTGGGCGACCGTCGGCCGACGTCGACGCACCGGACGCGTCCACGCGCCGGTCGCGACGTCGGGCCCGCGGAAGAGGATCTCCTCGTCGGTGAGCAGTGCCGCGGTGCCGCGCAGGAGCAGCCAGACGACGACCGCCGACGAGACGAGCGAGACCGCCAGCGGCAGCGTCAGCCGCGTGACGGGGCTGGCCCCGTCGCTCCAGCCGGCGGGGGTGCCCTTGGTGTGCGTCGGCCGGTCGTCGTGCTGGAGCGTGGCGCGGGCGATCGCCACCTGTCCCGCGAACGGCACGGCCGGCAGGAGCGGGTTCTTGGCCGGATCGGCCAGCAGTCCGGCCCCCGCCAGCGCGCTGGCGATGAGCAGCACCGGCGTGAGCGTGTTCTGCGCCTCCTTGCCGCTCTTCGAGGCGGTGGTGACGGCCAGGCACATCGCCGCCGCCACCGCCGAAAGCCCGATGAACGCCACGAGCGAGATGACGACGACCAGCGGCAGGGTGCCATCGGGCAGGAGGGGCCCGCCCTTGGGAAGGAACCGCAGCGAGACGGAGGCGGTCAGGGCGATCGAAATCACGTTGGCGACGAGCGTCGCGAGCGCCACGGCCCACACCGCCAGGAATTTGCCGCAGACGATGTCGATGGCCGCACAAGGGGCGATGAGGAGCGTCTCGATCGTGCCCCGCTCCTTTTCGCCGGCGATGGCGTCGATCGCCGGGTAGAAGGCGCCGGTCATGGTGAGCACCGAGAGAAGCACGAACACGCCACCCGCGGCCGTCGGCAGGATGGTGCTCGCCGCCACGGTGCCGGGCTGGTCGGCCTTGCCCGTGAACTGGAGCTTCACCGGCGCAAGCAGGCTTTCGGGGAGGCCCGCCGCGTCGACACGCCGTCGCCGCGCATCGGCGACGACGTCCAGCATCACGGCGTTGAACTGCTCGCGCACCCGCGGGGCGAGCGGCCTCACGTTCGGCCCGCGGGCCTCGAGCGCGAGCGTGCCGGTGCCGTCGAGCCGGGCGACGGCGCCGTCGGGCACGTCGATCCACAGGTCGGCGCCACCGCTCTCGACCGCCGCGGCGGCGTCGGTCTCCGGGGCGTAGGCGAAGAGCAGCGCCGCCGGCCAGTCGCGACGGGTGGTGACGGCGTTCGGCCGCAGCGACTCAAGCCGTGTGGCGAACGCCTGCGCGTCCAGCGGATCGCCCGACAGCATGATCCGCAGGTCGGTCGGCGCCTGCCCGGCGTCGATGTCGGAGATCGCCGTGCGCACGCCCAGGGCGCTGGAGAGCGCCAGGATCGGGTACATCGCCATCGGCAGCAGGAGCGTGACGAACAGCGTTCGCCGGTCCCGCACGAATTCCAGCAGGTCGCGGCGGGCCAGCGCGAGCCGCGCCCGTCCCCGCAGGCGGTCGGGGGCCGCAGCGGCTGTCGGCGTCCCGTCGTGGCCGGGGTTCGCGGTCATGACGCGGCCCCCACGCCGATCGCCGCGAAGAACGCCTGCTCGAGGGAGCCGTGCGGGCCGATCAGCTCCGCCGCCGTCCCCTGCCCCGCGACGCGGCCACCGTGGATGATCACGAACCGGTCGCAGCGGCGCTCGATCTCGTGCAGCCGGTGGGTGGAGAGGAGGATCGCCCGTCCCTCGGCCCGCAGGCTCTCGAGGAGGCCGAATAGGTCGCGTGCCCCCACGACGTCCAACGCGTTGGTCGGCTCGTCGAGCACCAGCGTCGGCGGATCGTGGATGAGGGCCCGCGCCAGCGACACCCGCTGCCGCTGCCCCGACGACAGCCGGCCCGCGGGCCGGTCGGCGAAGTCGGCGAGGTCGAGCACGCCGACCAGCCGGTCGATGCGGCGGTCGAGGTCGCCCTCGTCCATGCCGTGGAGGCGGCCGTAGGACCGCATGATCTCCCGGGCCGTCAGCCGGTCGGGTACGCCGGTCGTCGCCGAGACGTAGCCGAGCCGCCGCCGCGCGCCGAGCGGATCGCGGATTACGTCGCAGCCGGCGACCCGGGCGGTGCCGGCCGTGGGGGCGAGCAGCGTCGCCAGCACCCGCAGCGTCGTCGTCTTGCCCGCGCCGTTGGCCCCGAGCAGCCCCACCATCTCGCCCGGCGCCACCGCGAGCGAGATGCCGTCAACCGCGCGCACGACGCTGCCGTCACCGGCACGGTAGTGCTTGACGAGATTGTCGACCTCGATCATCGCGGTGCGTTCCATCATCCCTGCGGTGCTCCGGTTCAGATCTCGTCGCTCGGCGGGAACTGGCGGAACTCGAGAATCACAGCCGCCGCCGTCAGCAGCACGGTCACCAGCGCCGCCACGGCCGCGATCTGCACCCAGGGCGGCTGCGGGTCGACGAGCAGCTGCATCTCCGCGGGCAGCCGCTGCCGCCACGTCATCCACGCGACCAGCAGGCTCCGCAGCCGCAGGCTCACCGTCGCCTGATTGACGACGGCCGGCAGGAAGCCCGCCAGGTATTCGACCACGAGCGCCGCGGCCACGCTCGCCACGAGCGCCCGCTTCGGCATGATGACCGCCGGCAGCGAGAAGAGCGCCGCCCGTCCGAACACGGAGATCGCCACGAGCCCCGTGAAGATGCCCGCCACCCGCAGCGGATTCGGCAGCGGCATGACCGCCAGCGACAGGAGCATCGCCAGCAGCGCCACGGCTCCGGTCCATGCCACGGCGGCGAGGTAGGTGCCCAGCAGGAGCGCGCGGCGGCCCCCGGGGCGGACCGCCACGTGCACCCACGTGCCGCGTTCCAGCTCGTCGGCGACCACGGGGCACATGGTGACCAGCAGGCCGAGCATGCAGACGGCCTCGGGCACGAGCGCGTAGAGCATGAGCACGGCGAGGTCGTCGTCGAGCCCCAGCCGTGCTGTGCGCCGCACGGCGAGCATCACCGCGGCCGGGAAGATCACCCCCAGCGCCGCCATCACGAGCCGCTGCCACGAGAGCAGCCGGCGCAGCTGGAACGCCGCGACGGCCAGCGTGGAGCGGACGGCGGCGACCAGCGGCGTCGCGTCGGAATCGGCCCGATTCACGTCCGGCACGCTCATGCCCCCACCCCGCGATGCAGCCGCACCAAGCGGCCGAAGATGCCCTCGAGGGAGCGGTCGCCCGCCAGCACCTCCCGGATCACGATCCGGCCCTCCGCGGCGACGGTCGCGACCCGCTCGGCGAACAGCCGCGGCTGCCGCGTGGCGACGACGAGCGTGTCGTCCCCCTCGTAGCGGATGCTGTCGGCGCCGGGGGTGCCGCAGACCAGCTCCGCCAGCCGGCGGGGCGCGTCGCAGCGGACCCGGATCTCCGACGGCATCGAGTCCACCAGCTCGCGGATCTCGTCGGCGTCGCCGCTGGCCACGAGCCGGCCGCCGAGGATGACGGCCAGCCCGGCGTGCAGTGCCTCCACCTCGTGGAGCAGGTGGCTGGCGACGAGCAGCGTGCGCGGGCCCGTGACGGAGTCGTTCGCCACGGCCCAGCGGCGCACGAGGCCCACGAGATCGTGCCGCGCCACCGGATCGAGCCCGTCGAACGGCTCGTCAAGCACGAGCAGGTCGGGATCGTGGGCCATCGCCCCGGCGAGCTTCGCCCGCTGCCGCATCCCCTTGGAGAGCGTGGAGAGCGGCCTGTCGATCGCCTCGCCGAGCCCGACCTGCTCGAGCGCGGTGTCCGCGCGGGCTGCCGCGGCGCGGCCGGCGAACCCCGACAGACGCACGAGATAGGTGACCCATTCCCGCGGCGTCGCCCGTCGCTCCGTGATGTCGGCAGCGGGGCAGAAGCCGATCCTCCGCAGCACCCGCGGGTTGGCGAAGGGCCGCTCCCCGAACACGCGGACCCGTCCCATCGTCGGCCGCAGCTGCCCCGTGACCAGGCCCAGCAGCGTTGTCTTGCCCGCACCGTTGGGCCCCAGCAGGCCGTGGGCCCCGCCCCCGAGATCGACCGTCACGTCGTTGACGCCGATGACCGTGCCGTAGAGCTTCGTGACGTGGGTGAGGGAGAGCATGATCGCGGGGGATGGGGCGGGGTGCGGGGCGTCAGGCGCGGGTGGGTGCGTCGATCCTGTTGAAGAGCACGAACACGGCGAGGATCGAGACTCCCGCGAGGGACACGAGGCACGGCACGACCGCGGCCGACCGCGTCTCGATGCCGAAGATCCAGGCCTGCACGACACCGAGCGCGTGGTAGGGCGAGAGCCATGCCCAGCGGTCGAGCGTGGTGTCCATCCCGGCGGCCTTCGCGAGCCAGCGGAAGCGGCTGCGCTCGGTGCGGCCGCGGCGCGGCTCCGGCGCGGAATCCTCGTCGAGGTCCGCGAACGGGGTTTCCTTCCACGAGCCCTCGCGGCCCGCGCCGGCCGACGCGGCGGCCATGTCGTCCTGACGGGCGGCGGCCACCATGTCGGCCGTCGTGAGCGAGGAGTGGGCGATCCAGCAGGCGGCCCACGTGGCGAACCAGGCGAAGCTGGCGATCCTGCTCTCGGCCGTGAGCGACGAGTAGGCCAGCGACAGCAGGACCGTCGGCACCGCCAGCGCGACGCTCGCCGCGATCGCCTTCAGCGGCAGGTCCCAGGTGTCGACGGCGACCCACACGCTCGGGCTCACGAGCACCCCCATGAACCACAGTGCCAGGGCGGGCAGGATCGTGATTGCCGCCACGAGCAGGGCCAGGATGGCGGCCTTCCCCAGAATGTATTCCACGCGGCCGACGGGCCGGGTGAAGTAGACGAGCCAGGCCTTGGCCCGCAGATCGCGCGAGATCAACTGTGGCGCGATCAGCCCGATGATCACGGCCAGCAGCACCGCCTGCGGCACGCGCATGAAGGCCAGGAGCAGCCGCGACCAGACGACCCGGCGGGTCTGGGCAATGTCCACCTTGACGTCCTCCTGCGTGGTGGCGGTCCGCCGCTCCTGCCCGCGGAGAACCTGTTCGGCACGCTGCTGCCTGCCGAGGGAGTCGGCCAGCACCGTGCCGAGCATGCCCACGCCGTCG
>JBILVO010000175.1:0-7164 GCA_044370415.1 Pirellulales bacterium | reverse complement strand
TGCCACCCTTCGTAACGCTCCCCGCGGGCGTCGGCCGCGTGCTGCAGTTCTCGAGCGTGACCGGCTCGGTGTCGTACAACGACGTGGACGCCCCGCCCGCCTACCTCGGCCAGTACAACGGCCCCGATGGCGGCGCCGTCCTCTTCGCCGACGCCAACTTTCCGGGCGACTTCCTCACCACGTCGAGCCCCGCCGGGCTCATCAGCCCCTCCGAGGGCTCGCCGACGACCTTCTACCTCGACATGGATCCGTACGGCGGCATCTCGGGGATGAAGCTCTTCGAGACGGTGCCCGCCGACCGGCGCGTGATGTTCCTGGCCGGTGTCTTCCTCACCGACGCCGCCCCCTCCGGGACCGCTCCGGCGAGCCTCGACTTCAGCAGCACGGCGCTGGGCCGGTCGTTCTCCGTGCTCGCGCCCGAGCTGCAGCAGACCTTCTATATCGGCGACGGCCTGACCGGCACGGGCTCGGGGAGCGTGCAGTCCTTCCTGGTGCCGGACAATGCGACGCGGCTGTTCCTTGGCTTCGTCGATGGCAGCTATTTCGTCGGCGGGCCGGACTACTACGACAACAACGTCGGCTCGTTCGCGGCCACGTTCGAGATCATTCCCGAGATCGACCCCGATGCCTTCGCCGGCGTGGCCTCGCTGCTGGTCGCGGCACTCGCGCTCGTCGAGCGGCGGAGCCGCCGGCCCGTCGCGAGTGAGGCCTGACGCGTTCGCCGCTCCCTGCATCCGCTTCCGGCCGCGGCGGCCGTTGCCCCTCCCGCCCCGGGCGCCGTCGCCGACGGACGTTGACCGCCGCGCCGTGCCGCCCGTAGCATCGGCCTCATCCGGTGGCGTCCGCCCCGGAAGAGCTGCATCGCACAGGGAGGCGCCGCATGCATCGACCGAACGAACGGGCCGTGGCGATCCTGGTGTCGCTGGCCGCCGTGGCGGTGCTGGTGCCAGCCTGCGGCCGCAAGGCCGAGGATCTGCCCACGAGGGCCCTCGTGGAGTCGTCCGCCGCGACGGCGGTGCCGGCGCCGGCCGGCCCGGCCACGCCGCCGCAGGACACGCCGCCGGAGCCGTTCGATCCGCCCGCCCTCGCCGACCTCGACCGCGACGCGAAGTGGATCGACCGCCCCGTCCGCGACGGCATGACGCTGCTCCGCGAGGAGCAGGCGAAGGAGCCGGTCGCGGCCAGCGTCGCCGAGGCGCTCACGCTGCGCAACACGTCGGCCGACATGAACGCCAGGATTCTCTCGGCGCTCGGGAGGCTGCCGGAGGCGGGACAGGCCGACCTCTCCGCCCGGATCGACCGGCACGTGCCCGGTGACCTCGGCAGCACCAACCCGATCATGATCAGTTCGGTGTCGGAGTTCGAGATCCTCGGCCTGACGGGCTTCGGCCTCTTCTCGTTCGACCGGCGGCTGGAGCCGTTCGCCGCCGCCGACGCCGTGACGAGCTGGCAGACGAGCGCCGACGGCCTGGTCGACAAGGTCGTGATGCGGGATGACCTTCTCTGGAGCGACGGAAAGCCGATCACCGCCCACGATCTGGCGTTCTCATACCGGCTGATCATGGACCCGCGCGTGCCCGTGCCCGCGGTCCGCAGCGGCACCGACCAGCTGCGCTGGGTGCACGCCTACGACGACCGCACCGTCGTCTTCTTCCACAAGGAGCCGCTGGCCACGAACGTCTGGAACATCAACTTCCCGGTGCTGCCGAAGCACGTCTACGAGGACACCTGGGAGCAGGATCCCACGCTCAAGGACAGCTCGGCGCACGTGAAGCTCGAGCAGGCGCCGGTCTGTGGAGGTCCCTACGAGATCGTCGATCGCAAGCGCGGCCAGGAGATCGTGCTCCGCCGGCGCGAGAATTGGAGCACCGTCCGCGGGAAGAAGGTCCGCGAGGAGCCCTTCTTCAAGGAGGTCCGCTTTCGCATCATCGAGGATCCCAACACGGCCATGCTGGCCCTCAAGGCCGGTGAACTCGACGAGATGACGCTCACGCCCGAGCAATGGACGACGCAGGCGACGAAGGATGACTTCTACGAACGGTGCACGAAGGCGACGGCGCCGGAGTGGGTCAGCTACCACTTCGGCTGGAACATCGACACGCCCTTCTTCGCCGACCGCCGCGTCCGTCGGGCGATGAGCTACGCCTTCGACCACGACCAGATGCTCGAGAAGCTCTGCTACAGCCTCTACAAGCCGTGCATCGGGAATTTCGCCGAGGGTTCGTGGATGGCTTCGAAAAAGAAGCTTGCGCCGTACAAGCAGGACCTCGACAGGGCGGAAGCGTTGCTCGAAGAGGCGGGCTGGACCGACCACGACGGCGACGGCATCCGCGACAAGCAGATCGACGGCCGGCTGGTGCCGTTCGAGTTTTCCATGCTGGTGGCCAACCAGCCGCTCCGCGTGAAGATCGCCACGCTGCTCAAGGAGAATCTCGACCAGATCGGCATCCGCCTCAACGTGCGGCCGCTGGAGGTGACCGTGCTCCAGCAGCTCACGCAGGACAGAAAGTTCCAGGCCTACTTCGGCGGCTGGGGCTCCGGCACCGACCCCGACACGTCGGAGAACATCTGGGCCACGAAGGCGGGCCGCAATTACGTCGGCTACTCCAATCCCGAGGTCGACCGGCTCTTCGCCGAGGGCCGCCGCGAGCTCGACCGTTCCAAGCGGGCCGAGAAGTACGGGCGGATCCAGGAGATCCTCTACGACGATCAGCCCTACACCTGGCTCTACATGCGGAACAGCTTTTACGGCTTCTCCAAGAGCCTGCGGGGCTACGTCTTCAGTCCGCGCGGGCCCTACAACTATTCCCCCGGCTTCTCCAGCATCTGGAAGCCGCTCGAGCAGTGAGCGGCCCCGCATGACGACGTATCTGCTCCGCCGCCTGCTGCTGGGGATCCTGACGCTGCTGGTGATCACCTGCCTTGTCTACGCGCTGGCCCGCAACATGCCGGGCGATCCGCTGACGGCGCAGATGGGGGAGGATCCGAGCCGCAAGCTCAATCCCGAGGACGTCGCCCGGATGCGCCGCAGCTACGGCCTCGACAAGCCCTGGCACACCGGCTACGTGCAGTGGCTGGGCAACGTGGTCCGCGGCGATCTCGGCCGGTCGATCACCCGCAAGCAGCCGGTGACAACGCTCATCCGTGAACGTCTCGGCCCGACGCTGCTGCTCTCGGGCTCGGCGTTCCTCGTGATCTGGTGCCTGGCGGTGCCGCTGGGACTCTACGCCTCGGCCCGCAGCGGCGCCGCGGACGAGCGGGCCACGAGCCTGCTGCTCTACGCGCTCTACTCGTTCCCCACGTTCGTGGCTGCGCTGTTCCTGCAGATCATCTTCGCGGTCTGGCTGCGGGGCACGCGCTGGGAGCTGCCGCTCTTCGGCATGAGCGACCTGCCGCCGGACGCCGGCTGGGTCGCGCGGTGGCTCGACATCGCGCGGCACGCCATCCTGCCGGTCGCCTGCCAGACCTACGTCAGCCTCGCGTACGACAGCCGCTTCATCAAGGCGAACATGGAGGAGGTGCTGCGTCAGGACTACATCCGCACCGCGCGGGCGAAGGGGGCGGACGGCTGGCGGGTGCTCTTCCGGCACGCCTTCCGCAACACGCTCATTCCGCTGGTGACGCTCCTGGGGCTGTCGCTCCCCTCGCTGATCGGCGGCTCGATCATCATCGAGCAGATCTTCACCTGGCCCGGCATGGGAAGGCTGTTCTTCGAGAGCATCCGCGAGCGCGACTATCCGACCATCATGGGCCTGACCCTCATGTTCAGCGTGCTGACGCTCCTTGGGCAATTGCTCGCCGACGTGCTCTACGGTCTGGTCGATCCCAGGGTCAGCGTGGAGTAGCCGCGATGTCGTCCTCCAGCAGCAGCGGCCCTCCGTCCGGCGCGAGCAACGCGGCGGCGCGGTCGTCGTCGCGGGGGTTCTGGGCCGAGGCATGGCACCGGTACCGCCGCCGGCCCCTGGCGATGCTCGCCCTGGCGTTCGTCCTGTTCCTCTTGCTGGTGGCGGCGTTCGCGCCCGCGATCGCCGGCACCAAGCCGGTGCTCTGCCGCTACAAGGGCCGCCTCTACGCGCCCTGCCTCGGCTACTTCGACCGGCGGCTGGAGCCGGCGATCTTCACCAAGGATCGGTTTCGCGGCACGTACCCCGCGAACCTCGAGGCGAAGGATCCCGAGAGCTGGGCGATCTGGCCGCTCTTCTTCCAGGACCCCTACCGCGCGGTGCGGGCCGACGAGTGGCCCGGCCTGCCGGCGAATCCCGCCAGGGACGAGGGCCGTCCCAGCTGGCGGAATCCGTTCGGCACCGACCAGTCGGGCGTCGACGTGCTCGCGAAGATGGTGCACGGCACCACGATCGCGCTCCTCGTGGGCTTCGTCTCGATGGGCATCGCCGGCACGATCGGGATCGTCGTGGGGGCGATCGGCGGCTACTTCGGCGGCTGGGTCGACACGGTCACCAGCCGGATCACGGAGATCGTCATGTGCGTGCCGACGCTCGTGCTGATCCTGGCGATCATTGCGATCCTCGAAAAGCCGACGATCTGGCACACCATGGCAATCCTCGGTGCGACGGGCTGGACCGGCATCGCCCGGCTGACGCGGGGCGAATTCCTCAGGCTCAAGGGGAGCGAGTTCGTGATGGCGGCACGGGCCGCGGGCGCCGGGCCGGTGCGGATCATGCTCCGCCACATCCTGCCCAATGCCCTGGCCCCGGTGCTCGTGCCGATCACGTTCGGCATCGCCGCGGCGATCCTCACCGAGAGCGGCCTCTCATTCCTCGGGTTTGGCCCGCCGCCCCCCACGGCCAGTTGGGGCTCGCTGCTCAACGACGCCCGCAGCAACCTCTCCATGTGGTGGCTGGTACTCTTCCCGGGCGTGGCGATCTTCCTCACGGTGCTCGCCTACAACCTCATCGGGGAGGGGCTGCAGGAGGCCACCGATCCCCGGCTTCGGGAGGCGCGGAAGTAGCACCATGCCGCTCCTCGAGATCAGGAACCTCGTGACCGCCTTCCACACGCCTGCCGGCCGCGTGCCCGCCGTCGACGGCGTGTCGCTCTCCATCGACCGGGGCAGGACGCTCGGTCTCGTCGGCGAGAGCGGCTGCGGCAAGAGCGTCACCGCCATGTCGGTGCTGCGGCTGGTCGCCGCCCCCGGCGTGATCGAGGGGGGCGAGATCCTCCTGGAGGAGCGGCGCGGCGGCGGCGCGGTCGATCTGACGCGGCTGCCGGAGCCGGAGCTGCGGAAGGTCCGCGGCGGCCGGATCGGCATGATCTTCCAGGAGCCGATGACGAGCCTGAACCCCGTGTTCACGATCGGCGACCAGGTGGCGGAAGCTGTGCTCTTGCACCGCGACGTGTCGCGGGCCGCGGCGCGGGACCGCGCGCTTGAGATGCTCAGGCTCGTGCGGCTGGCCGACCCGGAGCAGCGGCTCGACGAGTATCCGCACCAGCTCTCGGGCGGCATGCGGCAGCGTGTGATGATCGCGATGGCGCTGGCCTGCGAGCCCGACCTCATCATCGCCGACGAGCCGACGACGGCGCTCGACGTGACGATCCAGGCGCAGATCCTCGACCTGCTCGCCGACCTGCGCCGCCGGCTGGGCACGGCGATCCTCCTGATCACGCACGACCTCGGCGTGGTGGCGGAGACCTGCGACGACGTGGCTGTGATGTACGCCGGCCGGATCGTCGAGCGGGCGGCCGCCGCCGAGCTCTTCGCGAGGCCGCTGCACCCCTATACGATCGGCCTGCTCGCGGCGCGGCCGGGGGGCGGCGGCCGGGCCGCCGGCCCGCTCCGCACGATCCCCGGCATGGTGCCTGCGCCGCAGGATTTTCCGGCGGGATGCAGGTTTCATCCGCGGTGCGCGTACGCCAGGCTCGGCGGTGGCAGCGGCGACTGCGCCGCGGCCACGCCGGAGCTGCGGGAGATCGAGCCGGGGCACTTTGTCCGCTGCCATCATGCCGGAGATCTTGGTGAGCCGCGGCAAGCCGCGGTGGGTGAGCCGCGTCAAGCCGCGGTGGGTGAGCCTCGGCGCGCTCAAGCAGTCGAGCCGGCGCGGCCGCGGGAGGGACGCGGATGAACGGCACGCCGCCATTGGTCGTCATCGACCGCCTGCAGACGCTCTTTCCCATCCGCAAGGGGCTCCTGCGGCGCACGGTGGGCGCGGTTCGCGCCGTCGACGGCGTGAGCTTCGCGATCGGCCGTGGCCGCACGCTCGGGCTCGTGGGCGAGAGCGGCTGCGGGAAGACGACGGTCGGCCGCAGCCTGCTGCGGCTGGTCGAGCCGACCGCGGGCCGCGTGACGTTCGCCGGGCACGACGTGCTGGCCGCGGGCGGTGCAGCACTCCGCGGCCTGCGGCGGCGGATGCAGATCGTCTTCCAGGATCCTTACGGGTCGCTCAATCCGCGGATGAAGGTGCGGTCGATCCTCGAAGAGGGGCTCGTCATCCACGGCCTCGGCACGCCGGGCGAACGGCTCGAGCGGATGACGCGGGCCCTGGCCCGCACGGGGATGACCGCCGCGGCACTCGACCGCTATCCGCACGAGTTCTCCGGCGGCCAGCGGCAGCGGATCGCCATCGCCCGCGCCATCGTCATCGAGCCCGAGTTTCTCGTGCTCGATGAGCCGATCTCCGCCCTCGACGTCTCGATCCAGGCTCAGGTCGTGAACCTGCTGGTGGAGCTGCGCGAGCAGCTGGGGCTGACGTACCTCTTCATCTCGCACGATCTCTCGGTTGTCGAGTACGTGTCCGACGACGTCGCAGTGATGTACCTGGGCCGGATCGTGGAGGCGGCGGCGTCCGCCCGGCTCTACGCGGAGCCACTCCATCCCTACACGCTCGCGCTCTTCTCGGCTGTGCCCAGCGTCGACCCGCGCCGGCGTCGCCAGAGGATCGTGCTTGCCGGCGACGTGCCGAGTCCGGCGCGACCGCCGGCCGGCTGCCGGTTCCATCCCCGCTGCCCGCTGGTTGAGGCCGTCTGCCGCCAGGCCGATCCCCCCGCGACGCAGCTCGACGGCCATCTGGTGCACTGCCACGTCGCGGCCCGTGAACTGGAACGGTCGGCGGGTGACCCGGCGGCCGCCTCCGCCGCCATGGCGCGGCTGATGACGGTGGCCCCGGTGAGTGGAGCCTGAGCGAGCGGGTGATCCGCAGCGGAAAAACG
>JBILVO010000174.1:0-7201 GCA_044370415.1 Pirellulales bacterium | reverse complement strand
CACGAGCACCGGGATCCCGAGCTCGCGGAGCAGCGTGAGCCGGCTCTCGAAGTGCCGCCAGTGCTCCCGGCGGGCGTCGCCCTGGCTCGTGAGCAGGCCGCCCTGGAAGCTGGCGGCCACGGCGGTAATGCCGTGGCGGGCGAGCAGCTCCTTGAGGTCGCCCGGCGCGTGGGTCTCGAGAAACGCCTCGGCGTGGCCCAGCCAGAGATCGACCGCGTCGCAGTGGCCGGCGGCGTAATCCTCGAGGATCGTCGCCAGCGGCGCGTCGAGCGAGCACGCGGTGCCCAGGGCCGGCCTCATCGCAGCCGCTCGCGGAGGAGGTCGACGCATTCCTCGATCGGCACCCGCGTCTGCACGAGCGTGTCGCGGTCGCGGAGCGTGACGGTCTTGTCGGTGAGCGTCTGCCCGTCGATCGTCAGGCACCAGGGCGTGCCCGCCTCGTCCTGCCGGGCGTAGCGGCGGCCCACCGACCCCTTCTCGTCGTACATGCAGGGCATGTGGGCCTTGAGCCGGCGGTAGAGGTCGACCGCCACCTCCGGCATGCCGTCCTTCTTCACCAGCGGCAGGATCGCGGCCTTCAGCGGCGCCAGCCGCGGATGCAGCTTGAGCACCGTGCGGCTGCGGGGCTTGCCGTCCTCGTCGGGCACCTCGTCCTCGTGGTAGGCGTCGCAGAGGAAGGCCAGCACGGCCCGGTCGGCGCCGGCCGACGGCTCGATGACGTGCGGCACGTACCGCTCCCGGGTCGCGTCGTCGAAGTAGCTCAGATCCTTGCCGCTGCCGCGGTGCCGCGGCTTGCCGTCGGGGCCCAGCTCCACGACGAGCTGGCCGTCGCGGCGGACGAGCTTTCCTTCCATGTGGCTGCGGAGGTCGAAGTCGCCGCGGTGGGCGATCCCCTCGAGCTCGCCGAACTCGCCGTCGGCCAAAAACGGGAAGGCGTATTCGATGTCGGCGGTGCCCACGGAGTAGTGGGAGAGCTCGTCGGCGCCATGCTCCCGCAGCTGCAGCTTGCCGGCGGTGAGGCCCAGGCTCAGGTACCAGTTCCAGCGACGGTCGCGCCAGTAGCGGTACCAGGCCGCCGAGTCGGCCGGCTTGCAGAAGAACTCGATCTCCATCTGCTCGAACTCGCGGGAGCGGAACGTGAAGTTTCGCGGCGTGATCTCGTTGCGGAAGCTCTTGCCGATCTGCGCGATGCCGAAGGGCACGCTCACCCGCGACGTGTCGAGCACGTTCTTGAAGTTCATGAAGATGCCCTGCGCCGTCTCCGGCCGCAGGAAGGCGCGGTCGTCGTCGCCGCCGGCCAGCGCCCCGATCCGCGTCTCGAACATGAGGTTGAACTCGCGGGGATCGGTGAGCGTGCCGGGCTCCGAGGCATCGGGGCCAAGCGCGGTCGTCAGCGCCAGCGTGCCCGCCGCGACCCCTGCCGCCAGCGGCACGAGGCCGCCGTCCCACTCGATCTCGTCGACCTGCTTGGCCCGCAGGCCGAAGAACTTCTGTGCCTTCTGCACCGTGTGCGGGGCGGCCTCCTCGCCCGACTGGTCGGTGACCACGAACACCCGCTTGCCGCGATGAGCGGCCCAGCGGCCCTGCAGGTGGTCGTAGCGGTACCGCCGCTTCGATTCGCGGCAGTCGACGAGCCAGTCGTGGAAGAGGTCGAAGTGGCCGGAGCACTTCCAGACCTGCGGGTGCATGATGATCGTGCAGTCGAGCCCGGCCATCTCGTAGGAGCTCGGGGCCCCAGGCGGCGTCGACAGTTCGTCGTGGCCCGCCACCATGTCGTGCCACCAGCATTCCTTCAGGTTGCGCTTGAGCGACACGCCGAGCGGCCCGTAGTCCCAGAAGCCGTTCAGGCCGCCGTAGATCTCGCTCGACTGGAAGATGAAGCCGCGGCGCTTGGCCAGCGACACGATCCGGTCCATGCGTGACTGGTCGGTGGGTTTGTCCATGGCGGGAGTGCTCGTGATCGGGCGTGTGGAGGGAAGCGGTGGCCGCGGCTGCGCCGCGTCCGGGGATTCGAGCCTGGGAGTGTAGTTGGCCCGCGCCGCCGCGGTCCACATCGCCTCCGGCGTCAGTCTCCGGCGGTGGCGTCGGCCACGAGCCAGCCGGAGGTGCGGTCGAGCCGGGGCACCAGCGGCAGCGAATCGATGGCGGCGGCGGCGGCGAGATCGGGCTGCATGCCGAGGGCGACGAGATTGCGTCCGCCGCGTGACGACGTGAAGGCGGCTGCGATGGCGGCGGCGGGCGGTCCGCTGGCGCCGAAGACCGCCCGGACCGCGCGGAACCCGTCCAGCGCGTCGTGGGCCGCGGGGTCGAGGTCGTCGCGGCTGCCGTCGGGCAGCAGGGCGGCCGCGTCGAGAATCGCGCCGGCGGTCAGGAGATCCTCCTCCGTGACCTCCCCGTCGGTTCCCGCGCAGACGAGGTGGATGCAGTCGGCGCCGAGCTGATCGGCGAGCTGCCGGGCCCGCGCCGCCACCGCCGAGCGGTTCACAACCGCCCCGATGAGCACGGCAGACGCCGGACCGCAGGCGGCGAGGGCCGCGGTGCCGTTGGTCGTGGTGATCACGATCGGCCGGCCGGCGACCCGCTCGCGGGTGTATTCGAGCGGGGAGTTGCCCAGGTCGAAGCCGTCGATTCGCAGACCGCCCCGCTCGCCCCCGAGCAGCGGCCCGGGCGGCGGGGCGGCTGCGGCGCAGGCCCGGGCCTCGGCCACCTCGAGCACCGGCCGCATGCGGGGAGACCCGTGCGCCAGGGCCGTGACGATCGTCGTAGAAGCCCGCAGGACGTCGATCACGACGGCGATCCCTCCCGCGGTGGCCCCGGGCTGCATACGATTGAAGATCGGATGGCAGATCCAGTGCATGTGCCGGGAGCGCCTGTGTCGAGCGAACGAACCGCAACAATAGAGCAGCCGCCGGGCGGCGTCGAGGATGCCGCCGCGGGCGTCGACAAGAGCGGCGGCCGGGTCCGCGGCATGTTCGCCGAGATCGCGCCCCGGTACGACGTCGTCAACCGGATGCTCTCCGGCGGGATCGACGTCTGGTGGCGGCACGTGACGGTGTCGCGGGCACCGCCGCCCCCCGCCGGCGCCATCCTCGACGTCTGCACCGGCACGGGCGACCTGGCGCTGGCCTACCGGGCGAAGAGCGGCCCCGACGTGCGGATCGTGGCCTCCGACTTCTGCCGGCCGATGCTCGACCGCGGCGTCGAAAAGTCGGCCCGGACCGGGGCGGCGATCGAATGGGTGGAGGCCGACGCGATGGACCTCCCCTTCCCCACCGCGTCGTTCGATCTCGTGACCGTCGCCTTCGGCCTCCGCAACATCGCCGACACGAGCCGCGGCCTCGCGGAGATGGCGCGGGTCTGCAAGCCGGGTGGACGGCTCGCGATCCTCGAGTTCTCGCTGCCGCGGAACGCGATCATCCGCCACGGCTACCTCTGGTATTTCCGCAATGTGCTTCCGCGGCTGGGCAATGCCGTGGCCCGCAACCGTTCCGACGCCTACACCTACCTGAACCAGAGCGTGGAGGCGTTTCCTTCGGGGGAAGCGCTGGCCACGCTCGTGCGTGCCGCCGGCTTCGAGCGGGTCGACATGGTGCCGCTCTCGTTCGGCATCGCGACCCTCTCCATCGCC
Organism: Pirellulales bacterium; assembly: GCA_044370415.1. Lineage (GTDB taxonomy): Bacteria > Planctomycetota > Planctomycetia > Pirellulales > UBA1268 > CAMCQY01. The sequence goes on along the minus strand of JBILVO010000174.1, from coordinate 3,573 downwards.
ACCCGCGGCTCGTGAGCAGCGCTCGCCCATGACCATCGACCCATCGCCACCGTCGCCGCCTCTCGTGCTGGGGATCACCGGCGCCTCGGGGGCGGCGTATGCCGTGCGGCTGCTCGAGGTGCTGCTCGAGGCCGGCCGGGAGGTGCACCTCTCGATCAGCCCGTCGGGGCAGGCGGTGATCGGCGAGGAATTGGGGCGACGGATCGACCTCGATCGCTTCGAACCGCAGTCGCTGCTGGGCAGGCAGCTGCCGCAGGCCGGCCGCCTGCACTATTTCCACCACAAGAACCTGATGGCGCCGATCGCCAGCGGCTCGTTCCTCACCGGCGGCATGGTGATCTGCCCGTGCAGCGGCAGCACGCTCTCCGCGGTCGCCCATTCCATGGGCGAAAACCTCATCCACCGCGCTGCCGAGGTGCATCTCAAGGAGCGGCGGAAGCTGGTGGTCGTGCCCCGCGAGACGCCGCTCTCGCTGCCCCAGCTGAAGAACATGCAGGCGATCCACGAGGCCGGCGCGGTCGTGCTGCCCGCCGCGCCGGGCTTCTACCACGGGGCCGCGACGGTCGCCGATCTCGTCGACTTCGTGGTGGCACGGATCTGCGACCAGCTGTGCGTGGCCAACTCCCTGATCCGCCGCTGGGGCGAGACGACCTGATGGCAAGCGCAGCATCGTCGGCGTCGACCGCGCGGTCCTCGCGGCTGCGGAGCTACCTGGAGCTCGTGCGGTTCAGCCACACGATCTTCGCCCTGCCCTTCGCGATCATGGCGGTTCTGATCGCGGCCCGCACCGGCGGTGTCGAGGGCGTCGTGCCTGCGGGGCTCTCGGGCTGGCTGCGTCCGGCGGTGGGCATCCTGCTGTGCATGGTGTCGGCCCGGACCGCGGCGATGGCGTTCAACCGGCTCGTCGATCGCACGTTCGACGCCGCCAATCCGCGGACGGCGTCGCGGCACCTGCCGCGAGGTGCGCTCGGCGTCGGCGAGGTGCTGCTGCTCGTCGTCGTGAGCTGCACGGCGTTCGTGGCTTCCACGCTCCTGTTCCTGCCCAACTGGCTGCCGCTCGCGCTGTCGTTGCCGGTGCTGGCCTGGCTGCTCGGCTACAGTTACGCAAAGCGGTTCACGATGCTCGCGCATGTCTGGCTGGGGGCCGCGCTCGGCCTGGCGCCGGTGGCTGCCTGGATCGCGCTGCGGGGCGAGGCCCTGCTCTCCGATCCCGCGGACATCCTCCCGGCGGCGATCCTCGGCCTGGCGGTGACGGCCTGGGTGGCGGGGTTCGACACGATCTATGCCTGCCAGGACGCCGAATTCGATGCGGCCCACGGCCTCCAGAGCATTCCCGCGCGGCTGGGCGTGCCGCGGGCGCTCTCGCTCGCGGCGGTGCTGCACGGCACGACGCTGCTGCTTTTATCACTGCTGCCGGCGGTCGTGCCGCAGTTGGGGCCGATCTACTGGTTCGCGTTGACGGTGATCACGGCCCTGCTCGTCTGGGAGCATTCGATCGTGCGGCCGGACGACCTGTCGCGGGTCAACGAGGCGTTCTTCAACGCCAACGCCCTGATCGGCGTCGTGCTGCTGGCGGCGATCGCCGCCGACCTGTGGTGGTGATGGAACGGGCCACCAGTCCGCGCCTGCCGCGGACGTGGCCGCCGACCATCGCGATGCATCCACGGCGCGGCGACCGCGGACCGCTGGCGTCTGCAATCGCGGTCTCCAGCGCACGATCGTCGACCACGGCCTCGTGGCGATCTACGTTGAAATCTGGAACGAGGCGTTTCCCGACGAGCCGCCACCCGCCATGGGGTGAGGCTCCGGGGCCGTGGCATGTCTCGGTGACCGGAGCGGAAGGCCGGGAAAGGGAGGGCTCGTTCCGCGGAAAGCAATGGCGGCGACGACGCTTTTTTCGGCTCTTCCGGGATTTCCGTGGCTCGAGGGGTTTTCGGTTCCACCTGGGCGAGATGGTTGGGGCCGGCCGATGGACGGGACGAGCGATTTTCCGGTCCCCGATCCAACGATTTTCTCGGTTTCGGCCCCGATGGCACGAAACTCCCGGAAGAACGATTTTTGCGGCATCTGCGCCGCTTTCGGCCGTCGGTTGTTGCAGGCCGGCCGGGGGTGCGGTTTAAGCTCCGGTGTCGGCTGCAGAGTGGGAGATAGTGCTGCACTGCCGACGTTCCGCCAGTCACTCCCAGGAGCCGGCCATGATCCGCGCAGTCGCCCCGTCGCTCGATCCGATCCGCGAAAAGGTCGAGGCCGGAGTGCGGCTCGACGCGGCCGAAGCCGAAATGCTCTGGGACGAGCGGATCGACCTCCACGAGCTCGGCGAGCTGGCCAACATCGTCCGCGAGCGGAAGAACGGCAACGTCGGCTGGTTCAACATCAACACCCACCTGAACCCCACGAACGTGTGCGTCTACCGCTGCACGTTCTGCGCGTTTCGGGCCGATCTCCGCGAGGCCCGTGGCTACGTGATGAGCGACGAGCAGATCCTCGCCCGCGGGCAGGAGGCCGTCGACGCGGGCTCGACCGAGATGCACATCGTCGGCGGGCTGCACCACCAGAAGGACTACGACTGGTATCTCAATATCGTCCGGCTCCTGCACGACCACCATCCGTCGCTGCACCTCAAGGCCTGGACGCCGGTCGAGATCAACTGGTTCTGCCACCTCACGAAGCGGTCGATCCGCGACATCCTCGTGGAGCTCAAGGACGCCGGCCTCGGCAGCCTGCCCGGCGGCGGCGCGGAGATCTTCCACCCGGAGGTCCGCGACAAGATCTGCGAGCACAAGGCCGACGCCCGGGAGTGGTTTGATATTCACCGTGCGGCCCACGCGCTCGGCCTGCGGAGCAACGCCACCATGCTCTACGGCCACATCGAAAATGCCTTCCATCGCACCGACCACCTGCTGCGGCTGCGGCAGCTGCAGGACGAGACCGGCGGCTTCCAGACATTCATTCCGCTGGCGTTCCATCCCGACAACACCCGGCTGACGGGGATCGCGAAGCCGTCGACGGCGATGAGCCTCCGCACGATGGCGGTGTCGCGGCTGGTGCTCGACAACTTCGACCACGTGAAGGCCTACTGGATCATGCTGGGGATCGGCACGGCCCAGGCGGCGCTCGCCTACGGCGCCGACGACCTCGACGGCACGGTCCGGCACGAGCTCATCTACCACGACGCCGGCGCCACGACGCCGGAGGTGCTCTCCGTCGAGCACATCCAGCGGCTCATCCGCGAGGCGGGCCGTGAGCCCGTGGAACGCGACACGCTCTACCACCGCGTCGTCCGCGACGGCGGCTCGTGGCGTGCCGTGGAGCACGCCGTCACCTCCTGATGCTGAGGAGCCGGTCGGAGGCACGCGCAGGAGCCGGTGAAGTGTCTTCACGCCGGGCTCGGCCATCCTGGCTGCCCCGGCTTGGCGAGCGTCCGCTCGCTTGTGCTTACCCGGGCATCCTGCGCCGTGTACACGCCGGGCACGGCCATCGTGGCCGTCCCGGCTTGGCGAGCGTCCGCTCGCTTGTGCTTACCCGGGCATCCTGCGCCGTGTACACGCCGGGCACGGCCATCGTGGCCGTCCC
>JBILVO010000190.1:0-6020 GCA_044370415.1 Pirellulales bacterium | reverse complement strand
AACTCCAGAAACTGTACGACGGCTGGAACGCCCAGCAGGCGGAACCGACGGTCCGCGAGGCCGACAAGGGAGTGAAGCGGCAACGCAAGGCGGCCCGCCGGGGCAAGGACCGGCGCAAGAGCCGCCCGGGCGCGGAAAGCGAAGCCGCGGAGAGCGCGGCCGCGGAAGTCGCCTCGTGAACGAGACCGATCACGGCGCAGCCATCCCCTCCACGGCCTTATCCGCCGCCCGTGCATGCGCGAGCAGCCAGGCGTAGAGATCCTTGTTCGCGAAGCTGTCGCCGATGTTGTGGGCCTTGCCGGGCAGCAGAATCAGCTCGACCTGCCGCGCCCCGTGCGACTCAAGCGCCTCGAGCATCCGCTCGGAACGCTCCGCCGGCACGACCTCGTCGTCGGCCCCGTGCACGATCCGGATCGGCAGCGCCGCCAGCCGCGTCGCCCAGCCGTCGAGATCGCCGGTGACGTCCTTGGGGCCGCCGTGGCCGAGGCCGCCGGCGTGGGGCGCGATGGCGGCGAAGTGCCGCGGGGATGCGGCCGCCCAGGCCCACGTGCCGTAGCCGCCCATGCTAGAGCCGGTGAGATAGACGCGGTTCGCATCGAGCCGCACGGTCTTCTGCAGGTAGGCGAACAACAGTTCGAGATCCTCGACCTCCCAGATCCGCCGCTTCCCGCCCTCGTCCGCCAGGCACTGCGGCATGACGATGAGGAAGGGCTGCGCCGTCTGGCCGTTGAAATACCGGACGGGCATCCTGTCGGCGAGCTTCTCGATGTCGCTGCCGCGTTCGCCCGCGCCGTGCAGGTGGATGAGCAGCGGCAGCGGCTCCGCTCCCATGCCGGCGGCGGGCGTGGCCAGGATGAACCGAGGGTTGAGGCTCGTCGTGGCCCTCGCGATCTCGTCGGGCAGCCGGCGGATCGCCACCTGCATGGGCCGTGGCCGATCCACCACCGCAGGTTTCCGAAAAGCGGTGAAAAACCGCCAGATCACGGCCGCCGTCGTCTGCCTCGCGTCGCCAAGATGCGTCGGCCAATCGTGGCCCCCCTCCGGCAGTTCATCGAGCAGCACCTGCGGCCGCTCCGCCGGTGTGACCCCGTGCCCGTCCAGCGCGACACCACCACCGCGGACCCGCGCGGCGGCGACCGATCCGGCCGCTCCTCGCGGTCGGCACGGGCCGGCCCCAGTGGCTTCACCCAGCGTTCGATCACGTCGTCAACGGACAAGGAGGCTCCCCAGCCATCGTGGTTGTCGGGATCACCATCCCACTTCGTGACGTCGTCCCGCCGACCATTCACAGCCAACACCGGCAGCGGCTTTGGCGGCGAGAACTCGCCCCCCCACGAGGTCATCATGGTGCCCGCCACGGGAGCGATCGCCCGCACCAGCGGCTGTGGCTGCGCGGCCAGCAGGTAGCTCATGTCGCCGCCATTCGACATTCCCGTGGAGAATACAGCCTCGCGATCGAGGCCGAGATCGGCCACGAGCCGCGTCACCAACTCCCGGACGAAGCGGATGTCATCCACCTTCTCGCTCGCGTGGCAGCCGTAGCCGACGTTGAAAAACGTCTTGCCCCGCGCATCGACCGTGCCCTGAGGGTAGGCCGCCACGAAGCCATGTTCCGCCATCAGCGTCGTGAATCCCGCCGACTGCCGCACCCGCGCGGCCGAATCGGTGTAGCCATGAAACACGAGCACCAGCGCCGCACCCGGCCTGACCCGCTCCGGCATGTCGAGCAGAAACGTGCGCTCCATCCCGTCAACCGCGAGCGTGTGGCTGCCACTGGTCCATCGCGTCGGGCCCGCGGCGGTCGGTTCGGCTGCACTGGAGTGCGCGAGCATTGCCGACAGCCACACGGCCGTCACGGTCAGCCCCAGCCAGTCGCGAAAGGTCATGGCGTCAGATCCTCGCGGCTGGTGGGCTGGACACGCGATCGGTGGTTTCTCACGGGCTCACCGGCCGAGCTCCGAGAGATACCGGACGAGGTCGGCGAGCTCGTCGCGGCTGAGCGTGTCGACGAGCCCGGCGGGCATGAGCGACGTGCCGGCCGACTCCTCGTCGATCGTGGCCACGGGAATCAACTGCTCCTTGCCGGTGGCGTCACGGAGCACGAGGTCGTCGGCACTCCGCGACACCTGGATGCCCGTGAATACCTGGCCCGCGTCGGTCTGCACGACGAGCGTCTGATAGCCCTCCTTCACGTTTTTGGCCGGGTGCAGCAGCGACTCGATGATGTAGTCGAGCGGACTCGACGCGCCGATCGCCGTGAGGCTCGGGCCGACGCGGCCCCCTTCCCGCTCGATACGGTGGCAGGTCGCGCACTTGAGGGCCTCACGGGCGTAGATCGCGGCGCCCCGCTTCGCGTCGGCCTTGGTGCGCACCACGTCGGCGAATGCATCGAGCTCGATCGCCGTCATCGCATGCGCCGACCTTCCCGGCTGCGGGCTGGCTGAGCCGGCCCGTTCGAGCGCAGTCGCGAACGCTCGGTCGAGCAGTGGCTCCTGCCGGCCCGCTGCACCGGCCGCTGCCTGGCCGGCCTTGAGCGCTGCGACGGGTAAAACTGCGGGAGCCTTGTCGATCGCCGCCGCCAGCGCGGCCGGGCCGTGGGTCGAGGTGAGGAACGCCTGGTAGACGGCCGTCAGCTGCTTCTCGTCACGGCCCCGCGCCAGAAACGACACCGCCCGGGCCGCGGCGACGTCCGGCGATTTCGGCACGAGCGCGGCGATCGCCGCCGCCGCAAACGGCTCAGGATCGCCCGACGGGAGACAGAAGCCGAGCAGGGCATCGCGGGCCGCATCGCCCGGGACTGCGCCCAGCGCCGCGATCGCGGCCGTGCGGACGGCCGCCGAACGTGACTCGGCCCGACTGACGGCTGCCAGCTCGTCCGCGGCCCCCGCCACCTGCCACGCGGCCGTCGCCTCGATGGCGCGGGTGGCGCAGGCGTCGTCGGGAGAGGCCACGAGCCGTTCGACCGCCGCGAGGTCGCCGGCGGGGATCGCGCGGCGACGCCGGTGGGCCTCGAGCAGATCGCCGAGCAGCGCCGCGGCCTCTGCAGGGGGCGTGGCCGGATCGGTGGCCACGTCGACGGCGAGCCGCATCTCGGCGGGGCTGCCGAGCCTCGCGATCACGGCCAGCGCCGCGGAGCGATCAGCGGCGGGGATGCTGCCGGCGCGGAGGGCCACGACGATCCGCGGCACCGCGGCCGAGGCCTCGGCGGCGGACGTCGCAAAAATGACCCGCGAGATCCGGCCGCCGTCGGCGAAGCTGCCGTCGAGCACGGCGGGGAGCCAGGCGTCGGCGAGCTCACGGGCGGCGAGCCAGACGGCGTAGTCGAGGGCGTCGTCACGGTCGTGGTCGACGGCGTGGAGCGCGAGCTCGGCCGCCCGCTTGCCGCCAAGCGTTGCCAAGGACCGCACCGCCTCCAGCCGCACGAGCGGCGACGCGTCGTCGACGGCTGGCGCAAGCAGCGCCACCGGATCGTCGAGCCGGTCGGCCCAGTCGCAGACCACCCGCGCCGCGGCTGCACGCGCCCGCGGGTCGGAAGAGGCCAGCACCTTCACGAGCAGTCCGGCATCGACGTCGGCCGCGCTGCCCCGATCGAGACCCTGCTTGAGCCGCAGCACCTCGAGCTCAAGCCGGGCAACGTCGGGAGAGCCGCGGTCGATCGCGGCGCGCCACGTCGCCAGCTCCGGCAGCACGGCTTCGGGCCCGCGGGCGACGAGCACGCGGCGGGCCATGTCGCGGGCGTATCCCTCCCGGGCCCGCAGCTGGCCGAGCAGCTCGGCGACGGAGAGCCGCGTGAAGTCGATCCGCGGCACCAGCGGCCGGCCCTTCGCCGTCACCCGCCAGATGCGACCGTGGCTGCGGTCGCGCCGCTCGTCGCGAAAGTCGACCTCGCCGTGCTGGATGATCGGGTTGTACCAGTCGGCGATGTAGAGCGCGCCGTCGGGCCCCATCTTCATGTCGATCGGGCGGAACGTCACCCGCCGCGAATGGATGAGGTCGGGAAGCTGCTCGCTCGTGAAGCCGGAGCCCTGCTCGCCCAGCCGGAACCGGCAGACGCGGTTGGCGCGGAAGTCGGCCGTGACGAGCTGGCCGGCCGCGTTGTCGGGGAGGTGGCGGCCGTCGAGAAATTCGAGGCCGCAGTACTTCGGGCTGCCGGGGTTCATGCCATGGAGGATCCGCGGCGTGCCGACGGCGGTGAGGTAGGCCGCGCCGGGGAAGCCGTAGTTGATTCCCTCGCCCCCCGCGCCGTCGGTGACGAGCGAGCGGCCCCAGGGATCGAACGCGTGGCCCCAGGCGTTCACCCAGCCGCGCGCGAAGATGTCGAGCGCCAGCGACTCCGGCGCGAGCCGCCAGATGCCGCCGCCATTCAGGCGGCGGACACCCCGCGGAGTCTCCACGTGGCTGTGGATGTAGATCGACTGATTGAAGTAGAGCCGGCTGTCTGGTCCCCAGCGGAAGGTGTGGATGAGGTGGTGGGTGTCCTCCGTGCCGAATCCGGAAAGCACGACCCGCCGCGTGTCGGACCGACCGTCGCCGTCGGTGTCGGCCAGGTGCACCAGCTCCGTGCTGTTGGCGACGTAGGCCGCGGTGCCGTCGGCAAAGAGATGGTCAGGCAGCACCGCCGTCGGCATGAGCAGGCCGTCGGCGAAGACAGTCGACGCATCGGCGCGGCCGTCGCCGTCGCGGTCCTCGAGGATCGTGACCGTGTCGTTGGCGACCTCGCCCGGACGGATCTGCGGATAGATGCTCGACGACGAGACCCAGAGCCTCCCCTGCGGATCGAAGTTGATCTGCAGCGGCTTGGCGATGAGCGGATCGCCCGCGAACAGGCGCACCTCGTAGCCGTCGGCCACCTCCATGGCGGCAAGCTCCGCGGCGGGGTCGGGCGGCGGGATCTCCTTGAGGCTCCGCTGTGCCACGGCGGAGCGTGGCCAGGCCAGGAGCAGCCCGGCCGACAGGAGCGTCGCGACGACGGCGGCCCGTCTGCTCATGGCTGCGTGTCTGCTCATGGCTGCGTGCTCCCCCTGGCCACCGCACGCACCCGCTCCTCGGCGGCGGTCACCAGCGGATCGAACTGCCGGATCTCGATCGCGTTGTTGCCCTGCTCGTGGCTGCGGAAGAGGAAGATGTAGGTCTCGTTGGCCGGCCGCCAGCGATGGAAGAAGAGCCGGTTCTTCTCGACGACGAGCTTCCGCAGGCCGGCCGACATGGCGGTGAAGTCGGCCGGCAGGCTGCGGCCGGCTGCGCGGACGAACGCCTCGGCGGCGGCGGCGTAGCCGGCATCCGAGAGATGGATGCCGTTTTCCGTGCGGGCCGAGCCAGAGGCCGTCGATCCTGTCGGCTCAGCGAAGAGGTCGACGAGCCCTGCCCGCTGCGCGACGGCGACCGCGCGGATGGCCTCGCAGTAGAGCGCGAGCGCCGCGTTGCGGGCGTCGGCTTCGGCGCTCTCGAACCGGTGGGGCGTCACCAGCACGAGCCGGACGTCGGCGGACGGCGGCACATCTCCTGCTGTCGCGGTGCCGCCGGCCCGCGTTCCCCGCAGATCGTCGCAGAGCTTCTCGAGCTGCGTGCGAAACGCCGGCAGGCCGGCCGCTCCCTTGTACGACTCGTTGCGGCCGTAGGCGACGAACACGATCGTGGGATCGAGCTCGTGGACGAGCGCGAGCATCCGGGCATAGCCCTTCGCCGGCTGGTCGAAGACGCCCCGCGACTCGGCCCAGACAGTGTCGCCGCTCCAGCCGAGATTGCGGAACGTGAGCGACGCCGAGGGGTGCGCGGCGACGAGCGCCGTCTCGATGAAGCCGCGGTCCCCTTCCCGCTCGACGAAGGTGTCGCCCAGGAACACGACGCGGTCGCCGTCCCGCAGCAACCAGCCGCCGGGCGGCGCGGCTGCGGTGGACGACGTGACGGCCTGGGATGTGACACCCTGGGATGTGACACCCTGGGACGTGACACCCTGGGACGTGACACCCTGGGACGTGACACCCTGGGACGTGACACCCTGAGCGGCCGCCTCGCCCGCG
>JBILVO010000172.1:0-7363 GCA_044370415.1 Pirellulales bacterium | reverse complement strand
TGGCGGTGGTGATGGCCTGGTATGGCTACCTGCCGCCGGCCCGCATCGCGCTGCTGCCGCTGTTCGTGGCGCTTGCCCTGGTGGCGGCCCTCGGACCGGGGCTGATCGCGACGGCGCTCAACGTCAAGTACCGCGATTTCCGGTTCGTGATCCCCTTCATCGTCCAGTTCGGGCTCTACGTGTCGCCGGTGGGTTTCAAGTCGTCGGTGGTCGAGGACAAGCTCGGCCCGGTCGCACGGCTGGTCTACTCACTGAATCCGATGGTGGGCGTGATCGACGGCTTTCGTTGGTGCATCGGCGTCGAGCGCGATCTGCACGTGCCGGCCCTCGTGCTGTCGGTCGCGACGAGCCTGGTGCTCCTGTGGTGCGGGGTGCGGTTCTTCCGGGAGACGGAGCGGGGCTTCGCGGACGTCATCTAGGTCGTGGCACAACCCATCATCAGCGTGGAGCGTCTCGGGAAGCGGTACCGCCTGCGGCACCAGGCAGCACCCTACGCCACGCTGCGCGAGTCGCTCGCGGCGACGGCACGGCGGTGGGTGTCGGGAGACGTACCGCCGCAGACGACCGAGGATTTCTGGGCGCTCAAGGACGTGAGCTTTGTGGTGCGGCAGGGCGACGTCACGGGCGTCATCGGCCGCAACGGCGCCGGCAAGTCGACGCTGTTGAAGATTCTCTCGCGGATCACCGAGCCGACGACGGGAGCGATCCGGCTGCGTGGTCGGGTGGCGAGCCTGCTGGAAGTGGGCACCGGCTTCCATCCGGAGCTGACCGGCCGGGAGAACATCTTCCTGAACGGCGCGATCCTCGGCATGACGAAGGCCGAGATCAGGGCGAAGTTCGACGAGATCGTGGCCTTCGCCGAGGTGGATCAGTTCCTCGACACGCCCGTCAAGCACTACTCCAGCGGCATGTACGTGCGGCTCGCGTTCGCCGTCGCCGCCCACCTCGAGCCGGAGATCCTCATCGTCGACGAGGTGCTGGCGGTGGGGGACGCCGAGTTCCAGCAGAAGTGCATCCGCAAGATGAAGGACGTGGCCGGGCACGGCCGGACCGTCCTGTTCGTCAGCCACAACATGATGGCGATCCGCCGGCTGTGCACCCACGGCGTGCTGCTCAGCCACGGAGCCGTCGCCGCCTGTGGGGACATCGCCTCGATCGTCGACACGTATCTCGAGGGATGTCAGCAGGATGCCGGCCGGGCGAGCCAGTCGTTCGCAGGCGGGGAATCCCGCCCGCATCCCGCGTTCTCGCGGTTCGAGATCGTGAATGCCGCCGGAGAGGTCCGGTCCACCGTTCTGGCGGGCGAGCCGTTCAGGGTAGTGCTCGGCGTCCACAACCCCTTCGACACCCCGGTCGCCGCGACGATCGGGATCGAGGTGCTGGACGGCGAAGGCGTATCGCTCTTCACCACCCACAACGACGACGCCTCGCGTGAACTCGCGATGCTGCCTCCGGGGTCGTCCACGGCGACGTGCCTCTTCGATCCGAACCCGCTGATGCCCGGCACCTACACCTTCCAGATCGGCATGGTCGATCGCCAATGGACCCGTCAGGACGTCGCCGTTCCCGAGGTCACGCTGCGGGTCGACCAGGTTCCGTACGTGGCCGATCACATGTCGTCGCGGCGTCCGGGCCGGCTGTTCGTGAAGCTGAACTGGTCGCTGTCGGGCCCGAGTGTCGTCCGTGCGTGAATCGAGCCATCCGATGACGGCGCAGATCACCGAGGTGCCGGGGCAGGATGCACGGCCGGCGGCGCCGGTGGTGCACTGCGAGTTTTGCGGAGGGCGGTGCCGACCGCTCTACGCGATCACGCTCGGGGACGAGGTGTCGATGCTGCACCGCTGCGAGCGGTGCCGGGCATGCCGCGCGTTCCCCCCGTTCGCCGACGACGTCGTGCGCAGGCACTACGAGCGGGAATACTTCCGGCGGGAGCCTGATGAGGTCGAAAAGGGCCGCCGATTGGCGGCCGACTATCTCTCGAAGGTGGAGCAGGCCGCCGGCGGTCGCCGGTTCGCGGGCAGTTGCCTGGAGATAGGCGCCGGCTACGGTTTCTTCGCCCGGGCCATCGCCTCCCGCACCGGCGCGCGTGTCGACGTGGTCGAGCCGAGCGTCGCCTGCCGCGGCTTCATCCGGGAGCAGCCGCAGCATGGCGACATCTTCGCGTCCGTCGCCGACGTGCCGTCGGATCGACGCTATGACGACGTCTTCTGCTTCCACGTCATGGAGCACCTGCAGGAGTGCTCCGCGTTCTGTCGCAGCGTGACCGCACTGCTCGCCGACCGCGGGCGACTCTGGATCCTCACGCCCAACGCGGCGTCGCGTTCCTTTGGCATCACGGGTGAGCACTGGGGGTGGAGCGGCCGGGATCAGCACTACCAGTTCCTGCCGCAGGAATATCCCGCGGACTACTGGCGAGCACAGGGGCTCGCATTGATCGAATCGTGCGACCTCGTTCCCGCCGACCATCACTATCCCAGCCATTGGCACGCGTGGGCGAGGATGCATGCGGCGCGGATGACCGACCGCATCCGCCGCCGGCCTGGCCTGCGGAGCATCCTGCCGCGGCTCTGGCGGCAGCTGTTCGCGCGGCTGGCGATGCTCGCCCGCGAGTGGCCGGGCTATCACGGCTTCACCTTCGAGCGGCGCTGGGAACGGTTCGTCGCCCGCAGGCCGCACGACGAGCTGCTCCTCGTGCTCGAAAAGGCGGCGCCGGGGCCGGCCGTGTGCGGAACGAGGATGCCGTCATGAACGCCGGCCCCGGGACGGTCATCGTCTACCAGGCTCCCTGGGACTGGAACTTCCTCTGGAATCGCGCCCAGCCGCTGGCGACGGCGCTGTCACGGCACGCGGAGGTCCATTACCTCAACAGCGGCGTGGACGGTCCGCCGCAAGCGTGGGCCGGCCCGGCCCGGCTTCTGGCGCGGTTGCCGGGCGGCTCGCGCTGGCACAGCCAGCGGATCGAGACCGTCGGCCCCCAGCTGGCGGTGTGGATGTGGCAGGGACTCGAGCCCGATCCGGTGCGGATGATCAGGGAGGATCGCCCGGCGGGCCACTACGACCGGCTGCGGCGCCACCTGCGGCATCGGGCAGCCGCGGGGGCCCGGGTGTGGCTGCTGACGTCCCGTCCGCAGGCGACCCGGCTTCGCCACCTCCACGCGTGGGACAGGGTCATCGTCGACATCGAGGATCCCTGGTTCGATCTCAACTGGGGTAAGGCGATGAATCGGGCCGGCGCGATTGACGCCATCCGCGATGCGGACGTCGTGTTTGGCAACGGGCCGGCCATCGCCGCCGAGTATCAGTCGTTGTCGGAACGGCAGGTCGTGAGCCTGCCCAACGGCGTGGATGCGGCGTTTCTCGATCTGCTCGGCCGGGACCTGCCGGCGCCCGACTTCTACCGCGACGCGGGTGCCGACCGTCGTGCCGTGTTCACCGGCAACGTCAACGACAGGCTCGACTTCGCGATGCTCGCGGAAGTCGTCGCCGAGCCGGGGTGGGCTTTTTTCTTCGTCGGTCAGGACAGTGTGCCGCCCGACCAGAGGCAGGCATGGCATCGTATCAGCGGTCGGCCGAACGTCCGCGTGGTGCCGCCGCTGCCGCATCGCGAGATCGCGGCCGTGCTCCAGCATGCCGACGCGCTTCTGCTCCCCTATGCCCGCGGGGGGCACGAAAAGATGTTTCCCGCGAAGCTCTTCGAGTATGCCGCGACCGGAAGGCCGATCGTCGGCACCATCGACTTCACCGCCGGGGCCTTCGCCATCCCGTCGGCGGTGATCTGCGGCTCCGCCGCCGAGTTCCGCTCGGCGCTCCGCCGGATCCGCGACGGTGAAGGCGTCCTGTCGCCGGATGCGGTGCGGGAGTGTGCGGCGCTGGCGCGGCGCAACACCTGGGACGCCCGGGCGGTGGAGTTCATGGACGTGGTGGCGGATGCGCCCGCGCGACGGCAGCGCTGCGGCGGGGACGATATGAAGGTTCCGCGGCATGTCCGGGAGGAGGCACCACGGTGAATGTCGATTATCTGATCGTGGGGTCCGGGCTGACCGGCGCCGTCATCGCCCGCGAGCTCGCGGATGCCGGCCGCGAGGTGCTCGTCGTCGACCGCAGGTCGCATCTCGGTGGAAACGTCCACGATCATGCGCACCCCAGCGGCATCCGCATCCACACCTACGGGCCGCACTACTTCCGCACCTCCTCGGACCGCATCTGGGAGTGGGCGAACCGCTTTACGGCCTTCTCCCCATACGAGGCCGCGCTGCTGACGGACATCGACAGGGAAATGGTGCAGTGGCCCATCGCCGCCAGCTACATCCGCCGCACGATCGGCGAGACGTGGACTCCGGAGTTCGTCGGCACTCCGGGGAATTTCGAGGAAGCGGCCCTGTCCCTGATGCCGCGCATGATCTACGAGAAGTTCATCAAGGAGTACAACGCGAAGCAGTGGGGCGTCGACTGCCGTACCCTGAGCGCGAAGCTCTGCGGCCGTTTCGATGTGCGGCACGACGACGAGCCGCGGCTGAAGCCGCACGCGAAGCATCAGGGCATCCCGACCCTCGGGTATGCCGCATGGATGCGAAACGTGCTCGCCGGCATCCCGGTCCTCCTCAACTACGACTACCTGCAGCGCCGGACGGAGATCTGTGCCCGCACGCGGACGGTGTTCACGGGCCCGATCGACGAGTTCTTCGGGTTCGACATCGGCAGGCTCGTGTATCGCGGCCAGCGGAGGGAGCACACCTATCTGCCCGATGTCGGTTTCGCGCAGCCGTGCGGCCAGGTGAACAATCCACTGCATTCCGGCGGGCCGCATATCCGCACGTTGGAGTGGAAGCACATGATGGAGCGACGCTACGCGGACCGGATCATGGGCACGGTGCTGACGACGGAGACGCCGTTCACTCCCGAATCCCCCACCGAGTACGAGTACCCCTTTCCGGACGACGCCAACGCCGCCCTCTACGCGGCGTATCGCCGGCGGGCCGACGCACTGCCCGACACGCTGATCGCCGGCAGGCTGGGCGAATATCGTTACTACGACATGGATCAGGCGATCGGCCGGGCGCTGTCGCTGGCGGAGGGGCTGCTGTCGGGTCGGGAACGTGCGCGGCCCGCGCAGGACTTCAGTGAGGTCTGAGGAGAGCGCCCGGGGACATGGCCCACAGATGACCCGACCTTCGCCACGCGACGAGATGATCCCGCCTGCCGTCGCGCCCGCGGCAGCGGGGGAGGCGCGGCCGCTGTGGTCGGTGATGATCCCGACCTTCAATTGCGCCGCGTACCTGCGCCGCACCCTGGAGAGCGTGCTCGACCAGGATCCGGGGCCAGGCGCGATGCAGATTGAGGTCGTCGACGATTGCTCGACGCGCGATGATCCCGAGGCGGTCGTGAGGGAGATGGGCGGCGGTCGCGTGGCGTTCCATCGGCGGCCTGCCAACGGCGGAGCGACTCGTAATTTCAACACCTGCATCGACCGCAGCCGCGGGCACCTCGTGCATATCCTGCACGGCGACGACCTCGTGCTGCCCGGGTTCTACCGGCTGCTCGCCCAGACGGCGGAGCGGCATCCCGACCGGGCGCTGTTCGCCTCCCGGGCCCTGTATGTCGACGAGGCCGGTGTCGTGTTCGGGGTCTCGGACCGCGTGCCGCAACTCGAGGACGGGGGCACCGACGTGACGCCCATGCTCGTGCAGAACCGGCTCTGCACCCCCGGCATCGTGATCCGCCGCGGCTTCTACGAGAGGCACGGCGGGTTCCGGCCCGAACTGGTGCACACGGCGGACTGGGAGATGTGGACGCGGGCGATCGGCGCGGGGGGCGGCGTCGTTCTGCCCGACGTGGTGGCGCAGTATCGGGAGTTCGCCGCCAACGACACGTCGAAGCTCCGCCGGCAGGCGGACAACCTCCGCGACGTCGAGCGGGCGTTCCGCCTGTTCGCCGGCCGCTACCCCGCGTTCGACTGGCGGCCGGCCAGGGAACGGCTGGAACGCGACGCGGCCGCGCAGGTCGACCTCTTCCGTCGGCTGGGCGATCGCGAGGCACACGCCGCGAATCTCACCTACTACCGCGAGACGGTGCCGCCGCTGCGGCGGGCCGGCCGGCGGGTCAGGGCGGCGTTGCACAGGATCGCGGAGCGGATCGCATGAGTCGCGTCGGCAGGGGGATGTCGTGAAGGTCGCGTTCGCGGACTACAGCGACGACGCCGACATCAGCGGCGTCACGACCTGGTTGGCGAAGTTCGTCGCCTTCCTTGCCGGCGTGCAGCCGCCGGGCGCGGTGCGGACGGCACTGCACCTGCACCACATCGGCACGCACGGCTGGCGCGACAGCTCGATCGCCCGGGAGCTGGCCGGCGTCCCGGTGGAGCTGAGCGGACGGCGGATCGGCGAGGTGCGCTACACCGAGGACGCCGTGCAGGACACGCTCGCCTTTCTGGCCGCAGCCCGGCCTGACGTGTTCCTCCCGCAGTGCCTCCCCGGCTTCCACTTCGCGGCGCGGATCGCCGCGCAGGCCGGCCTGCCCTGGGTGCTCACCGTCCACGCCGACGATCCCGACTACTGGGGCCTCGTCGAGGAGTGCTGCCCCGACGCGGCACACGGGGCGTGCGTGGCGGTCTCCGAGTATCTCGCCGCGCGGATCCGCGAGAGGCGGCCGGAGTCGCGGGTCGTGACCATTCCGTGCGGCGTGCAGCTGCCGGCGACGACGACCCGGTTCTCCGCCGCGCCGTTTCGCGTCGTCTACAGCGGCCGTCTGGTCGAGCACCAGAAGCGGGCGTCGCTCGTGATCGAGTCGCTGCTCGAGGCGTGCCGCCGCTGCGGGCGGATCGAGGCGATCGTCATGGGCGACGGGGCGGCGCGGCCCTCGATGGAGGCGGCCGTCTCCGCCGCCGGGCTGGCCGACAGGGTCCGCTTCACCGGCCGGCTCACGCCCGAGGCGGTGGGCCGGCGGCTGCAGGAATCCCAGGCGATCCTCTTGATGTCTGACTTCGAGGGGCTGCCCGTGGCCCTCATGGAGGCGATGGCCGCCGGCGTGGTGCCGGTCGCCCGGTCGATCGCCAGCGGCGTCGGCGAACTGGTCCACGACGGCGTCACGGGCATCCTCGTCGACGACGTGCCGGCACACGCCGCCGCGGCGCTGGTGCGGCTGGCCGAAGGCCCCGCGGAGGCGTGGCAGGCGATGTCGACGGCGGCGCGGCGGCTCGTGGCGGACCGCTATGCCGACACGGTCTGCTTCGCACGCTGGCGCACGCTGCTCGAGGAGCTGGCGGCCACGGCGACGATCCGCCATCCGCTCGTCGTGCCGCGCAGCATCCGTCTGGCGCCGGTGCACCCGCTCAACCGCCGCATGGACTCGCGACGGCCGCGCGGCT
>JBILVO010000171.1:0-7448 GCA_044370415.1 Pirellulales bacterium | reverse complement strand
GGAATCCGCAGGAGGCATTGTCTCGCGTGATCGTCCAGCCGACTCCGCAGAGGCGGTAGCTCGCATCGGGCGAGCGCCCGAGGAGAACCACCTGACGCTCAACCGGGAGCGGGGCCCTGCCGGTGACGGACCGACAGGAAAGACTTTCGGGTTCCTCGAGCGCGTGCTGACCGGAGCGTGAGCGGCAGGCGCGAGGCCCGGCCCCTTCAACCCTCGACTGTATGCGGCTCGCCATCTCGACGCATCAGCCGCAGGTCGGCCGCCAGGACTCGTACGACCGGCGTCCGGGAGGTGTGCCAGCATTCGGCCCGAAATGTCTCCAGCTCCTGGAGCACGCTGGCGATGCTTTTCGGGGAGATCCCGAGAGCAGCCGATCTCTCTGCATCCGAGCTCCCTGCATGCAAGCTCAGGGCATCCGCGCCGCGGTCAGCTGCCGCGACATCGCCGAGCAGCTCTCGCGCCCGCAACGCGTGCCTCCTGACTCCTTCCGGCGTGCCTTCCCGGATCTTCACGCAGGCGGCGGCGAGACGGATCAGGCCCTGCACGAGCCTGGCTTCCGGCGTCGTGCGGCCGAAGACGTGCCAGAAGCCCTCCCATGCCTCGTGCGCCTCCCAGTAGTAGCCGGCATTGAACAGGTCGATCGCGTGGAGCCAGTGGGGGTCCGCCGCGAGAACTGCGGCGAGCGCCTGCCGTCGGGCGACGGGCTCGGCCGGAACCATCGCGAGCACCTCAGACGCCAGCGGTGCGTGAGGCTCGCGTCCATGAAGATGCCCCAAGGGGTCGGTGACGGGATGGGGGTGGTCGTGTCCCGGGACGAAGCTGTAGGGCGGGAGGGGCAGCGTCGGTGCATGACGGTCTGGCAGTGCGGTCACGACACGCCGTGCTTCCTGAACCAGTCGAGGCACTTCGCCCAAGCGTCCTGAGCCTGTTCCTCCCGGTACGTCGGCCGGTAGTCGGCGTGAAACCCGTGCGGCGTGTCGGGATAGAGGACGATCTCGCCCGGCTTCCCAGCGGTCTTCAAGGCCTCGCGCATCCGCCCCACGCTCTCGTTCGGAATCGCCTGATCGGCGCCGCCGTAGAGGCCCAGGACGGGAGCGTGCAGCTGCCCCACCACGTCGATCGGGTTCCGCGGGTGCAGGTCGTCGGTGCCGGTGACCAGCCGCCCGTACCAGGCGACGGCGGCCTTCACCTGCGGACTATGGGCCGCGTAGAGCCACGTGATCCGGCCGCCCCAGCAGAAGCCCGTGACACCGAGCCTCGCGGTGTCGCCGTCGTGGGCCTTGGCCCAGGCGAGGGTGGCGTCGAGGTCGGCCATG
Organism: Pirellulales bacterium; assembly: GCA_044370415.1. Taxonomy (GTDB): domain Bacteria; phylum Planctomycetota; class Planctomycetia; order Pirellulales; family UBA1268; genus CAMCQY01. The sequence continues at coordinate 6,132 of JBILVO010000171.1, read as the reverse complement.
ACCTGGGCGTCGGGCACCTTCGAGACGACCGTGGCGATGATCTGCTGGAAGTCGGCGATCGTCGAGACATCGCCCTGGCGGACGTAGAGGTCGGGCGCCAGGGCAAGATATCCGAGCTTCGCGAACCGCCTGCAGATATCACGGATGTGTTCGTGGACGCCGAAGATTTCCTGCACCACGAGAACCGTCGGAAACGGGCCGCCGGTGGTCGGCGCCGCCCGGTAGCCGGGAATGTCGCGGTCGGGCGTCGGAATGGAAATCTCGCCGGCCATGAGCCCGGCATCGTCCGTCGTGATGGTCTCCGCCGAGATGGGCTGGACCGCGAGTGCGAATCCGGCGGCAAGCGCGGTCACCGCTTCGCGGCGGGTCAGATCGGCAGTGGGCATGGGTGGCTCTCCGGAGGGCATGACCGATGACGCTTCAGCATACCCGCGGCCCGCCCGCCCCAGTTCCCTCGGGGCCCGCGGCGTGCCGGGCGGCCGTCACACAGCCTCGTCACCGTGCCGGGCGATCCAGCGCCGCGACCATTCGACTGCGTCGAGGTTCATGCCGCACAGCGGCGTGCAGTGAAAGATCAAGCCGGCGACTTCGCCGCGCCGCAGCCATTCCAGCGCCAGGCCGCACTGGTGCTCCATCGCCGCCACGGAGAGCGGCTTCTTGTCGCCGAAGTCCCACATGTAGATGCCCAGCAACGTCCGCTTCTTCGCAACGAGCGCCCTGTAGGAGGTGAAGTTCGCCTCGAGCCGCTCCAGGTCGCGGCCGCGCCACGTCCAGAAATAGACGTTGTCGACCGGCTCGAGGTGCCGCGCGATGGCCGGGTGCAGCTGATTGGAGTAGAGCACCAGCGAGAGGTCGAGCGGCCGCTCCAGGGCCTTCAGTTCGCGGCTCACTGCCGCCACCTGATCCACGCTGAGATTGGCCCGCGCCTCGCCGCCAGCCGTCGCGGGAACGGCGTCGCCCAGGAAGAAGTCGTCCATGTCGAGGCCCACGAGATTGGGCTGGCGGGCCGCCAGATCGAGGGCCAGTCGCTTCTTCTCCTCCGTCGTGAAGTTTTTGGCGCCGTCGACGAAGCTCCAGGTGAGCCGCCTCGCGCCGGCGAATTGGCGGACGAAATCGTCGAACGGCGGCAGCGGCGTGCCGGTGAACCGCACCATGCAGATGTTGGGGATGCCCATGTATTCGAGGGCCTTGCCCGGCTGCATGTCCTCGGGCCCGCCGATGCCATAGCCCTTCTGCAGCGACCCGGCGTCGTGGCCCCACATCCACAGCCGGTCGCGCACAGTGCGATCCTCGGACGCCGCTCCCGCGGCCCTCGCGACCTCGCTCCCGAGCCGGCCGGCCACCGTGCACGCGGCCGCAGCGGAGACGTGCCCCACGAATGTCCGTCGCGTGGGCAGCATGCTTCGCTTCTCGTGCATCGTTCCTCCGGATGGTGGAGCCGATACGGCCGAATTGTCGGCCGATCATGCCGGCCCCGAGGATAGGTCGGTCGACGGACCATCCGCAAGCGTCAAGCGGTACGTCAGTCGACTGAACGACGCTGCCGCCGACCCGGATTCATAGGCCGGCCGTGGACCAGTCATGGGCCCGGCCGACCCCCGGCGACAGCCCTGTGGCGAGGGCTGTATCATGTCGCGATTCAGCAGCGCGGACCCGGGCTACGGGCACGGGCTCGCGGCCAGCCGACGATGCGAGTACCACGATGACCGGCACGCCCCGCCCGATCGGCAGTTCCGACTCGGCCGCCGCCGGGGATGTCATGGCCACCATCTCGCTGTTCGACCAGTGGCAGGTCTACTCGGCGATCATCGAGCATGACTGGATGCGGCATCGGGAGATTCATGCGGCGATCCACGCGTTCGTGAAGGCCAACTACCAGACGCGGTTTTCATTGCTCGATGTGGGCTGCGGCGATGCCGGCTTCATCCGCAGGACGTTCGGAGACACCCAACTGGCGCACTACACGGGCGTCGATGCCTCGGCCGCGGCGCTGGAGGCGGCACGCCGGCAGCTCGCCGCCGCGCGATTCAGCGTGCGTCTCGTCGATGCGGACCTGATGGCATATCTCGCGGATGCCTCGGGCCAGGAGCACAACGCCCACGAGCTGATTCTCGCCGGCTATGCGGTGCACCATCTGGCGAGCGCGGAGAAGCAGAGGTTTTTTGCCCTCTGCCGGTCCGTGCTCGGGCCGGCGGGCTCGCTGGTGTTCTACGACTTCTTCAGGCGGCCGGGAGAGAGCCGCGAGGAGTGTGTTGCCGCCTACACGGAGACGATACGGACCTCGTGGGGGCTGGCCGGCGACGCCCTGGAAAGCACCTGCCGGCACGTGCGGGAACACGACTTCCCCGAGACGCTGGCCGCCACGCAGGAGATGGCCAGGAAGGCGGGATTCGAGTCCGGCGGCATCGAACTCTTCGCGGATGCCGACGGGTTCCACCGCCTGCTCTGCTTCGTGACATGAAGCGTGCCGCACTGAGGTGATCCCGGCCGTGACCGGCAGGACGCCTCCAAATACTCCAAGACAGGAACATCGTCTTCGGGAGTGAGCCATCCGGTGCGGACGGCGTCCTGCATCCGTCGCCGGCCCGCCAGCGAGATCCTGGCCACTCTGGCCGGTCGGCGGGTGGCCGGGGGCAATCTCGCATGGGTCCTAGCAGACTGTGTACAAGCCTGCCGGAGCAGGATGCGACGACTGTCGACCGGGGAGGCTTTCGGCGTTTCCAGCGGTCGACCACGTGGACAAAGGTCATGGATGACGTCGTTCACGGACGGCCAGCAGCGCCCGATCAGCATCGGTTCGGAGTCAAAACTCGACCAGCACGCCCAGGTCGATGCCCTGGGCCCAAAAGTCGGTTTCTTGGCAGCGGAAGGTGGGCGCCGGCCCGCCGGAAGCGGCGGGGGCGGAGCCTGGCTGGCCGAAAGGGATCGGCCCCGTGCCGACGCCGGTCGTGGCCCGGGATGCGTTGGCGAGGCTCGTGCGCGTGGAATTGATGAAGCGGTCGATCTGCGGTCCCGGTCGGGCCAGCGTGCTGACATACAGGAAGCTGTAGCCGCACGACAGCTGAATGGCCCGAGTGAGGCGATAGGAAAGGCGGGTCGTCACCTCGGGCACCACGGCGAAGGAATCCTGGGAGGAGCTGCCGATGTTGCTCGGCTGGGTGAAGATGCCTCCCGGCATGGCTGCGGGCGCCGTCTTGAAGAAGAGGTTGCCGCTGCTGGTTTGGCTCGCGCCGTCGATGGTCACATTTTCGTGCACGCCGCCCAGCGCGACTTTCGCCAGAGCCTCGAGGCGAACGGCCGAAAGGGCGTACACGGCGCGGCCGCCGAGCTGACCGCCCCAGAAGTTGTTGGACGCCTGGAAGCTGTCTGAGACGTTGTAGAACCCGCTGACGGCCGCGCCCGCGGCAGCCCCGGTCGTGCCCGTCAGCGCCAGCGACTCGCTGAACTGCAGCCAGCGGAACCCCGCCAGACCGTCGAGGTGCAGTCCCTCGCCGTCGTTGGGCCGCCCGATGATGTTGATTTCCGCCCCCTGCAGCTGGCTTGCCAGATCGAGCTGAAGCCGTCCCTGGAAGCCGGGCGCGGCCCCGAACGGCGTGGGCAGGATGAACACGGTCTCGCCAGGCACGCCGTCAAGTCCGCACACACCCGTGGTGTCGAAGATGGGGACGGCCAAGGTCGGTGACCCAGGCTGTCCCGACGTGGCAACGGAGCGGGTGACGTGGCTTTGTGGTAGGAAGAGGTAATTTCCCTCGATGCCCCAGGTGCGCTCCGGATCGACCCACAGGCCGGCGGCGACGCGGCCGCCGGAGCGGACGGCCGACTCGATCGGCTCGCCGCCGATCAGCACGCGTGTTCCGGGCTGACCCAGAGCGCCCGGAATCGCATCGTCGAGCGAACCGGAGGTCACCAGCGGGACGGGCAGCGGGCTGCCTTTGAACCACCAGAGAAGGTATTCGCCAGTCACCCAGCCGCGGGGAGCCTCCGCGGAGACGATCCCGTCGACTGGTTGAGACAACGCCGGCACCGGCCAGACGCCGCTCAGGAGGCACACGACCGTGAGGAGTGCCGCTTTTTTCGCCACCACACGCCCCTCCCGAGCATCCGTATCGGTCGACTGCAGGGCTTCATGCACAGAAAATCCCGATCGTATGAGGGGAGAACCGCAACGCGATCCTGGGGTGACTCTCGGACCTGGCCGCCCGCCACAACCAGCGGCCTGCCGATCCTGCCCGGCCGGCCGGGCCCGCGCCTGGCGCCCAGGGCCGCAGGGCTTCGCCGCATGCTCGGCCTCGCCAGTTTCGCCATCCGCGAGGGAGCGGTGGCCGCCTGTCTTCGGCATATACTCGCCGCATGACCAGCCCCGATCCTGCCTCAGAGCCCGTTCGTTCCACCCGGCAGGCGCCGGACGACCGGTTTGATGCGTCGCTGGGGAATGCGGCGCTCGTCATCCTGACCGTGCTGGCCATGGGCGCCGTGGTCACCGTGTTGGGGCCGGTTCTCAAGCCCTTTTTCGTGGCGCTCTTCCTCTTCTATGCCACGCAGTTCGGCGCCAAGTCGTTTGCAAGGATCGGGATGCAAGCCTGGACGGCATACCTCGCCCTCGTCAGCCTGGCCTTGATCTTCTCGATTCTCACGGCGCAATTGGTGTACCGTGAGGCCGAGGTGTTTCAGCGAACCTGGCCACGATACGAGGACAGGATCGCGTCGTCTCTGGGCACGTTGATGCCACACCTCGCAGCGCCTCTGTCGCCTGCCGCTCCCTCGCAGTTCGGCGACCGCCCACCGCCGGCAGCCGCCTCGCCCCCCCCCGCCGACGCCCTGCCGTCCGCTGACACAGCCACAGCCACCGCGTCGCCCATCGCTGTCGCGAGACAAGGGACACGGCTGCCGGAACACACAAAAGACCTGTTTGGCGAGCCCGCGACGTCCGAGGCCCGAACGGAGGCCGGATCAGAGACCAGTTCCGAGGCCAGTTCCGAGGCCGGCCCAGAGTCGAGCGGGGATGCCGTGGTGCCGCCGCCGTCGGGCGGCGACATTCGCGGCCGCACCTCCCTCACCGACCTTTTCAGGATAACCTCGCAGGACGTGCTGAAATACGTCTTCTCGCACAGCCTCGACGTGGCCGAACTGATCGTCGTGGTGTTCTGCTATCTCGTCTTCCTGTTTCTCGGCAGCCGCAAGCTCCAGGCCCGACTGCTCCGGGCGTTTCCCGGAGAGCGAAGCAGGCGGCTGATCGCCATCGGCGACGGCATCACGGAATCGATGGAGCGCTTCATGGTGGTGAAAACCGTGGCGGGCGTGGGGATGGCGGTGTCGGCCGCAATCATCATGTACGGCTTCGGCCTCGACCACTGGATGCTCTGGGCGTTTCTGTTCTTCGCCCTGAACTACATCACCTACATCGGCAGTGCCGCCGCCTGCGTTCCGCCGTTGGTCATGGCCCACCTCGACCTCGACAGCCACATGATGGCCCTGCTGCTCTCCGCGCTTGTCGTGCTCAATCGCATCTTCTGGATCGACTTCTTCGAGCTCCGCATGTCGGGCAAGCAGCTCAACCTCGACCCCACCCTGCTCTTCCTCTGGCTTTCCTACTGGGGCTGGGCCTGGGGCATCCTCGGCCTGATTCTCGCCTATCCCATGCTGGCCGCCCTGCGGATCGCCCTCGAACACATCGGGGGCCTGAGCGGATGGGCGATACTGCTCAGCGACGAGTAGCCACTCACTTGGCAGCCGGCGTTGCTACGGCAAGAAATTCGACGCGTCCGGTATCGACGTCGTAGATGCCGCCGATGATCCGCAGTTTCCCTTGCTTGTGGGCATCGGCGAGGATCTCGCTCGTGTCGATCAGAGCCCTCATCTGAAACCGCACGACCGCCTCCACCGCCGCGTTGACCTTGCCGTCTTTGGAGAGATTCCCGCGGATCGCGCCGATTCCCGGCCGCAAGGCGTCGGTGAGCCTCGACATATTGCCAGGGAGCGGCTTCCCCTCGAGCGTGGCCATGACGGCGCCGCATCGCGTGTGGCCGAGCACAAGGAGCGTGTGCACGCCGAGCGCGGCGACACCGTATTCAAACGTGCCATTCACCTCAGGCGTGTCGAAGCCGCCGGCGTTGCGGCAGACAAACAGGTCGC
>JBILVO010000170.1:0-7453 GCA_044370415.1 Pirellulales bacterium | reverse complement strand
GCTCGAGGCGATCCGCTCCGGCGACCCCGCACGGGCCGAGGCCGAGGCCCGCCGGCACCTCGACTCCTGGGTGGGGATGCTGCCGACGACGCCGATCGCCGGCGTGTGAGACGCAGCGGAAACCAGCTGTTCACGCACAAGGGTTTCCTGCAGAGTCTCTTCACGGGAGGGTCTGCCCGTGCCCCGGGAGCCGGCGTAGATGACTAGCGGAGCCAGGATGGCGAAGCGCAGTCATCTTCGAGTGAGCGTAGGCCCCGGAGGGCCGGAGCGAACGTCCGGCGACGGGGCATGGGCGGACCCGTGCCTCCCCAGTGGCCCGCGTCGCGCGACGTCGACGTCACTCGTCGCTCAGCAACACCGCCCAACCCTCGCAGCCCTTCACGTGCGAAAGCACTGTCTTGACCGCCGCCATCATCGGGTAGGCCAGGAGCAGCCCGAGCACGCCCCACATCGACCCCCAGTAGGCGAGCCAGAGGAACATCAGCGTCGGGTCGAGGTTGAGCTGCTTGCCCGACATCCTGATCTCGACGAAGTCGATCCACAGCAGCCGGTTCACGATCAGCAGCACGGCAAACGCCGTTGCGGCGGTCGTGGTCGGCAGATCGACGAATGCGAGGAGGATCGGCGGCACGCACGCGGCCATGCTGCCGATGTAGGTGACGTAGTTGGCGATGAAAAAAAGAAACGCCCACAGGACCCAGTGGTCGAGGCCGAAGAGCAACATCAACAGCCCCGCGGTCACGGCCATGCCGAGACCCACCGACGTCTTCACGGCCATGAACCGTTCCATCGAGGCGGTGATGCCCCGCTGGATCAGGAGCAGCCGCTCCCCCTGCTCTCCGGGAAACGCCCTCATGATCTTGGCCGGCAGCTTCCGGCTACCGATCACGAGGAAGAGCAGGTAGATGCAGACTAGGACGAAGAGCTCGGCCGCATCGAGTCCGTGGCGGAAGACGTAGTCGAGGCTCGCGCGGGCGCCCTGCCGGAAGAACGTTCCCAGCGACGGCGACAGCATCCCGCGCGGCGGCAGCGCCGGCAGATCTGCGGCGGCCGTGTCGTCGGCGTCGGCGGCTGCGGTGTCGGCCTTGTCAGCGTTGCGGTCCGTCGGGGCGGCGGCCGATGGCGATGGCGCGGCAGCCGGCGACGCATCGGGCGCTGCGGCGTCGAGCATCAGCCGCGGTGCGACCGTGTTGATGAGCTTCGTGATCCGGGTCTCGTACTTGGGCCAGTTCTCCAGGAACGTGACCGACTCCCGGGAGACCAGCTGGCCGAAGAGCAACATGGCGATCACCGCGCACGGCAGCACACACACCGACGCCGCCCGGGGGCCGAGCCCGAGCTGCGAAAGTGTCTTGCTCGCGAAGCCCGCAGCGTAGAAGAGGAACACCGCCACGAGGAACGGCTTGAGCACGGGGCCGAGCATCGTGAACGCCACGGCGAAAGCCAGCACCGCGAGCATGACGACCGCCACGTCGGCGGCATCGCGGCGATCCCGACGCCGTGGATCGTCCGGCCGGGCCGGAGTGTGCACGCTTGCCATACCGACTCGCCCGCCTGTCCCGCGGCCGAGCGGCCGCATGCCGGAAACGTCCTCGACCGGGTACTCTATCGGCTCCGCGGGTCGTTGCAAGAATCGGACGCGGGCGGAGTGTGCCGGGCGCCGCGTTCGAGGTGCCGGCGTGACGACCTGCAGCACCTCATCTCCATGAAAGGGCGGCCATGAAGATACCCCGCACGGGATCGCTTCGCGTCCCGGCCGACACCTCAGGATTCCACGTCGCCGGATTCCACGTCGCGCTGTGGGCCGTGGCGGCGCTGCTCCTGCTCGCCCCGGCTCCCGCCCGCGGCGAGGCCGACGACGGCAAGCTCCGGATCATCGTCTTCGGTGCGCACCCCGACGACGCGCAGTACAAGGCCGGGGGCACCGCAGCCAAGTGGGCCAATCTCGGCCACCACGTGAAGCTCGTCTCGGTCACCAACGGCGACATCGGCCACTGGCAGTCGGCGGGCGGCCCCCTGGCGAAGCGGCGGCTCGAGGAGGTGAAGAAGGCCGACGCACTCATCGGCGCGACAACCGAGGTCTTCGACATCCACGACGGCGAGCTTTTGCCCACGCTGGAGAACCGCCTGAAGATCATCCGCGCGATCCGCGAGTGGAAGGCCGACGTGGTGATCGCGCACCGCCCCTGGGACTACCATCCCGACCACCGCTACGTCGGCGTCCTCATGCAGGATGCCGCCTTCATGGTGACGGTGCCGTTCATCTGCCCCGACGTGCCCCCGCTCGCCAGGAACCCGGTGTTCCTGTACTCCAGCGACGGCTTCAAGAGGCCTTATCCCTTCCAGGCCGACATCGCCGTCGCGGTCGACGACGTCTTCGATCAGAAGCTCACGGCCATCCACGAGATGCCCTCGCAGCACTACGAGGGGGGAGCCAATGGCAGCGAGGCCCACGTGAAGAGCGTGCCGCCGGCGGAGGACGTCGCCGGCCGCAAGGCCTGGCTGCGGGCCAACTGGGAGAGGCGGCAGTCGGGCGAGGCGCAGCGGTTCCGCGACGCGCTCGTCCGCTGGTATGGCGCGGAGAAGGCCGCGGCGGTGAAGTATGCGGAGGCCTTCGAGATCTGCGAGTATGGCCGGCAGCCGGGCGACGAGGAGATCCGCAGGCTGTTTCCGTTCTTTCCGTGAGCCCTCGACCGTGGTTGCGATCTGACCGCGCACGGCATGCCGTTTGGTTCCTGGAGCCTCGTCATCCCATGATCCTCCGACGACTCGCCGCCGAGTTCTTCGGCACGTATTGCCTCGTCTTCGCGGGGACGGGCGCGATCGTCGTCAACCAGTTGCACGGTGGCGTTGTCACGCACGTCGGCGTGGCGCTCACGTTCGGACTGATCGTGCTGTCGTTGATCTACGCGCTGGGCGACGTGTCGGGCTGCCACATCAACCCCGCCGTGACGATCGGCTTCTGGGCCGCCGGACGGCTCCCGGGCCGCTCGGTCGCGCCCTACGTCGTCAGCCAGTGTGCGGGGGCGATCCTCGCCAGCCTGACCCTGCGGCTCATGTTTCCCAGCGCCGACTCCCTCGGAGGCACGACGCCCGCCGGCGGCGACGGCCAGGCGTTCGTGATGGAGTTCATCCTCACCCTCATGCTCATGGCGGTGGTGCTCGGCGTCTCGAGCGGCGCGAAGGAGACGGGCGCGCTGGCCGGCGTCGCGGTGGGCGGGCTCATCGCGCTGGAGGCGCTCTTCGGGGGGCCGGTGAGCGGCGCCTCGATGAACCCGGCCCGTTCACTGGGGCCGGCGCTCGTGTCATTGCACATGAAGAGCCTCTGGATCTACCTCGTGGCGCCTGTGGCCGGCGCGATCGCCGGCGTGCTCGTCGACCGCGTGATTCGCGGGCCTGGCGATCCGCGTCCGCCGGCTGCATGATCGTTCGCAAGACGCTTGAGACCTGCCCCCGGAGACCTGCCCCATGAAGACCGTGCTCTTCGTCTGTGTCGAAAACTCGAACCGCAGCCAGATGGCCGAGGCGTTCGCCCGGATCCACGGCGGCGGCCGCGTCGACGCGGCCAGCGCCGGCTCTCGACCGTCGGGCCGCGTGAACCCCAAGGCGATCGAGGCGATGCGGGAGCTGGACTACGACCTGTCGGCACACGCGTCGAAGGGGCTCGACGCCTTCAACGGCCGGCCGATCGACGTCGCCGTGACGATGGGCTGCGGCGACGAGTGCCCGCTCGTGATCGCCGGGCGGCGGGAAGACTGGAAGATTCCCGACCCACGCGACATGACGCCCGAGCAGTTTCGCGGCGTCCGCGACCTGATCGAACGCAAGGTGAGGGAGCTGCTCGCCTCCCTCGACGAGACCGCCTGAGGAGACCGCCATGACCGTCCGTGAATTCCGCACGCTGATCGACGCCCACCCCGGCCTGAAGATGCACTTCATGCTGCCCGACAAGGCGTTCGTACCCGCCCACTACCACATCACGGAGGTCGGCCGGGTTCACAAGGACTTCATCGACTGCGGCGGCACGGTGCGGTCGGCCACCTCCTGCGTGCTGCAGGTCTGGGTGGCGAACGACGTCGATCACCGGCTCGAGACGACCAAGCTGGCGAAGATCATGGAGGTCGCACGGCCGCTGCTGCAGTCGGACGACCTGCCGGTCGACGTCGAATACGAGGATGCGGTCGTGTCACAGTACCCGATCGGCGGCGCGGAGATCACGCCCGGCGGCATCCTCTTCTATCTCGGCACGAAGCACACGGCCTGCCTCGCCCCCGACAGGTGCGGCGTGGGCGGCACCGGCTGCTGCTAGCCGGCCCCCACGCGCAAGGCGTCGTGCCGGCGGCCACACGAGCGCGGCTCAAGCCACCTGCGGCGCGGGCAGCGAGTGCTTGGGCAGCTTGTTGCCGGCGGCGTCGGTGGCCGAGCCGCCGTAGCAGAGGCAGGCCTTGATCGGCGCGAGCAGCTCGCCCGTGCCCGCCTCGTCGGCCGTGAAGACGTGGGTGTACGTAAGGCGGTTCGTGCCGCTGCCATTCCGATACTGCGCCAGGAGCGTCGTGCCGCGGAACGTGAACTGCACCTGCGGCAGCGTGCCGTTGACCGGAGTCACGTACATGGGCGCGGCGAACTCGATCACCCAGCTGACCTCCTGCCCCGCGACCGCCGTGAAGGCCGCCGCCTGCGGCCCCTCGAGCCGCGTCGCCGCGTCGCGGGTCGCATCCCACTCGAAGGAGATTGCCACCGGGGCCGAGCCGTTGCCGGCCGCGTCGACCTGGCGGACGAACCAGCGGTTCGCGCCCGGCTGCGGCTCGTAGGTGCCCCAGACGGCGGTGGCCGGATCCCAGCCGCCCGCGTCACGGCTGTACTGCACGACGCCGCCCTTCTCGCGGCCCGTCACCGTCAACGTCGACGACGACGTGACGCCGTCCGTCGCCGACACGCCGGTGTCCTTCGCGAGCGCCACGGTCAGCGGCGCGACGGTGCGGTCGAGCGTGAAGAAGAAGGCCTTGCTCCACCGCTGCGGCCTGCCGTCGGACTCGATCACCCGCGCGTAGATGCGGTGCCGGCCGTCGGCACCAACGTTCTGCGGCACGAACGAATTGCCGCCCACCATGACCGCCGTCTGCGTCGGCCCCCGATCGACGACGTACTCGAGCCGCTGTCCGCCGGAGAGCACGCGGTCGAGCTGGAGCGTCGGATCGTACGTGAGCCGGTCGGTGCGGCTCGCGCCCGTGTCGTTGGCCAGACCGACCGCCACCGCGCACACCGTTCGCGGCTCCAGCTGTTCGATGGTGAACGGTGTTGCGCGGAGCCGGCGGCGATCACAGTCGAAGTGAAGCATGGGTCTTGATCCAGCCAAGGCGTGCGGCCGCGTGCAGAACCGCGTGCGCGAGATTCCTCCATCAAGAGATATCGGCGAGACACGGGCGGCGGGGCCGCAGGACCGAGGCAGCCCGAAAAGACACCGCAGCCTGCGCAGGCACTGTCCTCCCAGCCCGCCACCACCACATAATCCAGCTCGTCATCATCCAGGCCATAATCCTGGCCGTCCGCGAATCCTGGCCGGTCGCAGGCCGCACGCAGGACTGGCTGCATTCCTTTTCCCCCGAGCTGGTCGCCGTGTCGCGCTCCCCTTCCTCCATAGCGGCACCGCTGTTCGAGCTCGATCGCGTGGGGTTTGCCCGCTCGGGCCGCGACATCCTGGCCGACATCGACTGGCGGATCGACGCCGGCGAGCGGTGGGCGGTGCTCGGCCCCAATGGCTGCGGCAAGTCGACGCTGCTCAAGCTCGCCATCGGCATGCTCTGGCCCACGTCGGGCACGATCCGCCGCGAGGGCGAGGAATACCTCGACCTGCCCGCCTTCCGGAGCCGGATCGGCTGGATCACCGACGCGGTCGCGGGCCTGATTCCCGCCGACGAGCCCGCCCGCGACACCGTGCTGTCGGGCAAGTTCGGCCAGCTGGGCCTGCAGCTCTTTCACGGCATGTCGCTCTCGGTCGCCGACCACGAAGCCGCCAACGAGACGCTCGAGCGGCTCGGCTGCGGTCCGCTGGCCGACCGGCCGTTCGGTGTGCTCTCGCAGGGGGAGCGCCGCAAGGTGCTCGTCGCCCGCGCGCTCTTCGCCCAACCACTCTGCCTGATCCTCGACGAGCCGTGCGACGGCATGGATCCCGGCGTTCGCGAACGGTTCCTCGCCTGGCTCGGTGGCTGCCTGCGGCGGGATGGCGGCCCAGCCACCATCCTCGTCACGCATCACATGGAGGAGATTGTGCCGGAGTTCACCCACACGCTCGTGCTGCGAAACGGACGCGTGCTGGCCCGCGGTCGCACCGGCGACGTGCTCGTGCGGGAAACGCTCGAACCGCTCTACGAGGCGCGGCTCGACCGGCTGGAGCGGTCGGGCGGCAGAGTCTGGCCGATCTGGGCCGGCGGCTGACCGGCCGGCAGATGCAGTCGGACAGCATCACGGTGCGAGCACGATGATGCGGGCGGTGGGATGCACCATGTGGCCGTCGGGACAGCTGCGGAACGTGAGATAGAGCCGGTCCCTGAACCGGCAGAGGTCGGTGAAAGCGTCGTGCTCGCCATTGTGGAACGCGCGGCGGATGCCGCTGACGCGAACCTCCGGAAGCTTTGCCGGCGATCCGGCCGCGAAAGCGGAGACGCCGACGAGCAGCAGGGATATGGCCGACAGGCATGGGATCGATCGCATCGCATCTCTCCTCAGATTCCGAGCGGTCTCGGCCTGCCGGCCGGTTGTACGTCAGCGGCCGGCTGCGGCGGCCGGCTCCCGCGTGACGGCGAACGCCTGCGGGTCGGTGAGCACGAACATGTGGCCGTGATCGCTGGTCACGATCACCGCCGTGTCGTTCCAGCCCCCGTGCCGCTCGATCCACTTCACCACCGCCTGGAACGCGGCGTCGCCGCTCTTCACGGCGCCGATCGCGGTGTCGATGTTGTTGGCGTGGGAGCCCCAGTCGACGTCGCCCGCCTCCACCATCAGCCAGAACGGCCCGCGGCTCTCGAGCACGTCGAGCGCCGTTCGCGTCATGTCGGCCAGCGTCGGATTCTCGGCGACGTCCGCCTCGCTGTAGCTGATCGAGGCGCCATACTTCTTCCGCAGCATGTCGTCGGTCTCCGGCGGCCGGCCGGCGGCCGGATCGAAGTCGCCGTTGGCGGTCTGGTAGGGGAGGTTGCCCTCCTTGGTGCCGAAGTAGCCGAAGAGCCGCAGGTTCCGCGTGACGGCGTCGCGGCCCGCCGCGGCGAGGATCTCATCGCCCCGCCTGCCAGCCGTCCGTTGCACCACGCGGTAGCGGCCGCCCTGGGTGGCGTCGATCGCGGCGATGTCGGCGTCGGCCACGTACTTGTTGCCGGGCATGAAGTTGCCCCCCTGATCCTTCTCCCCCTGCACCTCCACGCCGTGGCCGCAGCCGACGAGCACGTCGAGGCCCGGC
>JBILVO010000057.1:0-22597 GCA_044370415.1 Pirellulales bacterium | reverse complement strand
CCCCTGCGCGAGGAGGCTGTCTCCCGCTGACGTATCTGCTACAAAACCGGCGTCTTCTTCGGCGCCCGCAGCCTCGCCCCCGCCACGTCCGCCGCGCGTCCATGAAAGCCCGTCCCCTCCACTGGCCGACCGTCGCGATCGTGGGCGTGGGGATGATCGGCGGCTCGATCGGGCTGGCGCTCAAGGCCCGCAAGCTGGCGGGCCGCGTGATCGGCGTGGGCCGCTCGGCGTCGTCGCTCGCCGAGGCGAAGCGGGCGCACGCGATCGACGAGGCCGCCACCGACGTCGCCGCCGTGCAGGCCGCCGACCTCGTCGTCGTGGCGACCGGCGTGGCGAGCATCCCCGGCATCCTCGCGGAGGTCGACGCGGCGGTGCGGCCCGGCACGCTGCTCACCGACGCCGGCAGCACGAAGGCCTCGATCGTCGCCGCCTGGGAGCGGCGCCGCCGCGGCAAGGGCGGAACGCGGGGCCGCTTCGTCGCCGCGCACCCCGTGGCCGGCAGCCATCGCCGTGGCCCGGCCGCGGCCGACCCTCAGCTCTTCAACGGCCGCGTCACGATCGTCACTCCGGCACTGAGCACGCCCGCGGCCGACGTCGAGGCGATCGGCGACTTCTGGTCGGCACTCGGCTCCACCGTCTATATCGTGCCGCCGCGGGAGCACGACCGCATCCTCGCCGCGACGAGCCACGCGCCGCACGTGATCGCCGCCGCGATCGCCGCCGCCACGCCCGCCGAGGCGCGGCAGTTCACGGCCGGCGGCTGGCGCGACACGACGCGGATCGCAGCCGGCGATCCGGAACTCTGGGCCGACATCCTGCTCGACAACGCGCCGGCGGTGGCGCGGGCGCTGTCGCGGATCGCCGGCGTCACCGAGAAGATCCTCGCCGCCCTGGAGGCGGATGACCGCCGCCGGCTGGTGTCTTTGCTCACGCGTGCCAAGGAAGACCGCGATGCTGTGGGAAGTTGACGTTCACCTCCGCGATGCCGATGCCGACCACGCCGCCCGGGCGCTCGTCGCGGGCGCTACCGAACTCGGCGTGACCGGCTGCACACGCGCGCGGACAGCCGCCGGCTGGCTGATCGAGGGGGAACTGTCGCGGGCCGACGTCGAGCGTCTGGCGGCGGCGGTGCTCACCGACCCGGTCACGGAGTCGTTCACCGTCGCCGAGGCCGGCGCCGAGCCGCTCACCGCGCCGGCCGGCGGCCCGCCGGAAGAGCTGCCGACCGTGCTGCACGTGCTGCCCCGCGCCGGCGTCACCGACCCCGCCGCCGAATCGGCACAGGAGGCCTGCGGGCTGCTGGGACTGCGGCCGGCCGCGGTGCGGAGCGTCCGCAAATACTGGCTGCCGCCGCTGGCCGCGGCCGACACCGACCGGCTCGCCTGGAAGCTCCTGGCGAGCGAGGCGATCCACGACGTCGTCGTCGGGCCGCTGCCGCACCGCACGCTTGCCGGCGGCAGTCCCTGGACGTTCTCGCAGCAGACCATCCCGCTCGAGGGCCTCGACGACGCCGCGCTCGACACGCTCAGCCGCGACCGCTGCCTCGCGCTCTCGGCGGCCGAACTGCACGCGGTCCGCGACCACTACCGGTCGCTCGGCCGCGAGCCCCTCGAGATCGAGCTGGAGACGATCGCACAGACCTGGAGCGAGCACTGCTGCCACAAGACGCTCGGCAGCCCCGTCGACCACGTCGGCCCGGCCGGAGCGGTCCGCTACGACAACCTCCTCAAGGAGACGGTGTTTGCGGCGACCCGGAAGGTCCGCGAGCGGCTCGGCGGGCAGGACTGGTGCGTCAGCGTGTTCCGCGACAACTCGGGCGTGGTGCGGTTCGACGGCGACCACGACATCTGCGTGAAGGTCGAGACCCACAACCACCCGTCGGCGATCGAGCCCTACGGCGGCGCGGCCACGGGGCTGGGCGGCGTGATCCGCGACGTGCTGGGCACGGGCCTGGGCGCCAAGCCGATCGCCAGCCTCGACGTCTTCTGCGTGGGCCGGCCCGACACGCCCGCCGCCGACCTGCCGCCCGGCGTGATCCATCCGCGCCGGCTCCTCTCCGGCGTGGTCGCGGGCGTCCGCGACTACGGCAACCGCATGGGCATCCCCACGATCGCCGGCGCCGTCGCCTTCGATCCGGGCTACATCGGCAACCCGCTCGTCTTCTGCGGCACCGTCGGCATCATGCCCCGCAACTCCGCCGACGCGGCGGTGCAGGCGGGCGACCTCGTCGTGGTGGCGGGCGGCCGCACCGGCCGTGACGGCATCCACGGCGCCACCTTCTCGAGCGTCGAGCTGTCGAGCGCCAGCGAGAGCCAATCGGGCGGATCCGTGCAGATCGGCCACGCCATCCACGAGAAGATGCTCTCCGACTTCGTGCTCGAGGCGTCGCGGCAGCGGCTCTTCCACGCGATCACCGACTGCGGCGCCGGCGGCCTCTCCAGCGCCGTCGGCGAGATGGCCGCCGTGCTCGGCGCGGAGGTCGACCTCGACCGCGTGCCGCTGAAGTACGACGGCCTCTCCGCCACTGAGGCCTGGATCTCGGAGGCGCAGGAGCGGATGGTGCTCGCGGTGGCCCCGGACGACTGGGAGCAGCTCGCACGGATCGCCGACGACGAGGGCGTCGAGGCGACCGCGATCGGCACGTTCACCGGCACCGGCCGGCTCGTCCTCCGCTGGCAGGGCCGCACCGCCGGCGAGCTCGACTGCCACTTCCTCCACGAGGGCCGGCCGCGGCGCCGGCTCGCGTCGCGGTTCGCTCCGCCGCCGCCGGCGGCCGTCACGTGGCCGGCGGCCGACGACGCGCTCGAGGCCTGCCTCCTCGACGTGCTCGCGGCGCCCGACGTCGCCAGCAAGGAGTGGATCGTGCGGCAGTACGACCACGAGGTGCAGGGCTGCAGTATCGTCAAGCCGCTGCTCGGCCCCGGGCTCGGTCCCGCCGACGGCACCGTGATCCGCGGCGTGCTCGGCCGCGACCGCGGCATCGTGCTCGGCGTCGGCCTGCGTCACCGGCTCGGCTGGCTCGACCCCTATCAGATGGCGGCCGGCGGCATCGTCGAGGCGATCGCCAACTGCGTCGCCGCGGGCGTTGATCCCGAGCGGATCGCCCTGCTCGACAACTTCTGCTGGGGCGACTGCCGCCGCGAGGAGTCGCTCGGCACGCTCGTCGAGGCCTGCCGGGCCTGCTACGACATGGCGGTCGCGTTCACCGCGCCGTTCGTCAGCGGCAAGGACAGCCTCAACAACGTCTTCGCCTGGACGGACGCCGCGGGGAAGCACCACGAACTGTCGATCCCGCCCACGCTCCTGGCCACGGCGCTGGGCCAGGTCGCCGACGTCCGCAACGCGGTCACTCCCGACCTGAAGCAGCCCGGCAACCGGCTCGCGATCGTCGGCGGCTCGCGGCTCGACCTCGCCGGCAGCCAGCTCGAACTGGTGGGTCGCGTCCGCGGCGGCCGCGTGCCGCAGGTCGACGTCGACGCCTGTCGCAGCGCGTTCGCCGCGGTGGCCGCGGCCCAGCGGGCGGGGCTCGTGGCCGCCTGCCACGACTGCTCCGACGGCGGGCTGGCCACCGCGGTCGCCGAGATGGCGATCGGCGGCTGCGCGGGGGCGAGGCTCGCGCTCGCCGACGTGCCGGTGGGGGGCGATGCGGCCGGAATGACGCCGGCACAGCGGGATCTCGCGATCGCCTTCACCGAAACGCCGGGCCGGTTCGTCTGCGAGGTGCCGGCCGCGGCGGCCGACCGCTTCGCCGGGATCGTCGCGGGCGTGCCCTGGGCGTGGATCGGGGGCGTGACCGACGACGGCAGGCTCGAGATCGTGCCGACGGCCGGCGGCACGGCCGCCGTCATCCCGGTGGAACGACTGGCCCGCGCCTGGCGGGGAGGAGCATGAGCATGCTGTCACCTCGGGCGATGATCCTGCGGGCGCCGGGCACCAACTGCGACCACGAAACGGCGCACGCCTTCGAGCGGGCCGGCGCGATCGCCCGCCGCGTGCACGTGCGGGCGCTCGCATCGCGGCCGGCGCTGGCCGACGACTTCCAGATCCTCTGCATCCCCGGCGGCTTCTCGTATGGAGACGACATCGCCAGCGGGCGGATCTTCGCGCTCGAGCTGAAGTCGCGTCTCGCCGAAAGTCTGGCGAAGTTTCGCGACCGCGGCGGGCTCGTGCTCGGCATCTGCAACGGCTTCCAGGTGCTCCTGCAGACGGGGCTGCTGCTCGCCGATCCGCGGACCGGCGCGGCGCGGGCGAGCCTCGCCCACAACCGCTCTGGTCTCTTCGTCGACCGCTGGGTGAACCTCCGCGCCGTGCCGGGCCGCTGCGTCTTCCTGCAGGGCATGGACCGCTTCGAGCTGCCGGTCGCCCACGGCGAGGGCCGGTTCGTGACCGGGTCGCCCGCCGACTTCACGGCATTCGACACGGCCGGCCAGCTCGTGCTCCGCTACGCGGCCGATGCGACGGGTGGATCGACCAATCCCAACGGTGCGATGGGCGACGTCGCGGGCGCGTGCGACGAGACGGGAAGAATCCTCGGACTGATGCCGCACCCGGAACGGTTCATCGACGCCGTGCAGCATCCCGCCTGGGCGGGCCGGCTCGATCCGCTCGCCGCCGGGGCGGGGCTCTCGCTCTTCGCCAACGCGGTCAAGGCGGTGGGCTGACGCGGCACTCGCGGGCAGAGGCACCCGCTGGCTGTCGGGGTCAGGGACGCCCGCTGGTCGTCGCAGACAGGGACGCCCGCTGGCTGAAATGCTGGCGGGAACGCCGGCGGGGCAGCCGTTGACGCGGGCGGGCCGCCTCCCTACCTTCCCCGCCCCGCCCGTCTTCCCCGCAGGGACGGCGGGCCGACTTCCGAGAGCCCATGCGCACCGCTCCCGCACTCGTCGCGCCCGCCCTGGCAGCCGCGCTCATCGCGGTCGGCTGCTGCGGCTGCCGTGTCGGCCTGCATGCCGACGCGATCGCCGACGCGCCGGCGACCGCGCTGTCCGAGCGGCCGCGGCCGCCGCCGCGGACGATTCCGCTCGAACTCATCTTCGTCAGGTTCGAGGAGCACGATCCCCTGTTCCGCGACGACCTCTGGGATCTCGTCGACGAGCAGGTGCTCGACGCCGCACTGCGCCGCCGTCTTCGTGGCAACGGCCTGCGGGCCGGCATCGTTTCCGCGCACCTGCCGCCACACCTCGCCGAGCGGTTCCTGCCGGCGGCGTCCACAGCCGGCGAGTCGCTGCCGTCGGCGCTGCCCGACAACCCGGCGCTGGTGCGGCACGTGCTGCGGCTGCTGCCCGGCCGTTCCAGCGACGTCATGGCGGCCACCGGCATCGGCGAACTGGTGGTGCTCGAGCACGACGACGAGAGCATCCGCGGCAGGACGTACGGCGACGCCAGTTCGCTCTTCGGGCTGCGGGCCTGGCCCGCGGCCGACGGTCGCGTGCGACTGCACCTCGCGCCGACGATCAAGCACGGCCCCGTCGAGCGCTCGTGGGTGGGCGAGGAAGGCATGTTCCGCCTCGAGGCCGGCCAGCGACGCGACACGTTCGAGGGGCTCTCCTTCGAAGTGGCCGTGCCGCCGGGCTCGATGCTCGTTGTCGGCTGCGCGGGCGATCCTGCGTCGTCCGTGGGCGACGCGTTCTTCCGTGACCGTGCCGGCAGCCGGGCCGGCCAGCGGCTGCTCGCGATCCGCCCCGACCCGCAGGCCCGGCCCCCCGATCCGCTGTTCGCCGCGGATGGCGCCGGCCGAGACGACGACCCGCGGCCGTGAAGCGGGGAAGCCTGGCGAAACCCTCCCGGCCGAACGGGTCCCGTGCCGCCGTGAGTCTACGGTGTCCTGGCAAGCGGCAATCCCTCCGCACCGCAGGCTTTACGCACCCTGCCAGCGGTGTCGATTCCAGAGGAGGAATCGCCGCGGCATGCCGTCCCGCTTCGTGACGGCGGCCGATGTCGGAACGACGAGAGACTTCACCATGCGCCCCGCATCGCCAGACACGCCCTCGACCCGGTCGCACAAGCCCCGGGCGTTCACGGTGTTCGCCGCCGCCTTCGTCGCTGGAGCGGCTGCCGCCGTTGGCGTCAACAGCCTGCTCGATGTGCGGCTCGCACAGGCGAAGCCGCGCGTGGAGAGCGAGCCGATCTTCGTGGCGCTGCGGTCGCTGCCCCAGGGGGCGCCCGTGACGGTGTGGGACGTGGCGCTGCGCGACTGGCCGCGGGCGATGGTGCCAATGTCGGCGCTGCGGGCCAGCGACGCCTTCAGCGGCCTCGTGCTCAAGCATCCGCTGCGCGAGGGGCAGCCGCTCCTGTCGATCCAGCTCCTCGAGGCCGACGCCACCGCGCCGTCGTCGTCCCCCCCGGTCACCACGATCTCGGCCGCCGCGGCGCCGGCCGCGGGCCGCGTGCCCGACGCCGACCTCTGGGCGCCGGCAGCTCCCGCCACGGTCTCGGCGGCCGCCACGAAGGAGCAGCGGCCGCAGGCGGAGCCGCAGCCCGTCGCCCCGGGCCCGCGCGGGGCGGAGCAGTCGGCCGGCTCGGCGGCCGTCACCGACGTTGCCGTGACAGCCCCCGTCACACCGACCATGACCGCGGCGACCGCGGCGTCTCCGGCCGTCTCTCCGGCCGTCTCTCCGGCCGCGCCGCCGGCCGACGCTGTCGCCACCACGGCACGCGACGCGGAACCCACCGCGGCCGTGCCCGTCATCCCCGACATGCCGCAGGTGGCCCCCGAGGCGGCCGTCGCCGCAGCCACGCCCGCCGACGAGGCGTTCACCGACGAGATCCTCGAGGCGATGGCCGCGACCACCGCGCCGCAGGCCGAGGCCTTCGTGGCGCAGCCCGATGAGGCCGTCATCGCGGCCCCCGCCGTCGCAGCGAGCCCGAGCGACCGCGGCCCGTCTCAGGAGCCGGAGGCGGAGCGGCCGGTCACGGCCGCCGCGGATGCCCCCGCCGCGGACGTCGTCACGGCGTCGCCCACTCCCACGCTCGCCGATCCACCGTTCGCGTCGATCGGCGGTGAGCCGACGGTCATTGACAGCGGCGCGGCCAAAAGCGTGATGCGGCCGACGACGGCGGATGCCGCACCGGCGGCGGTGCCGGCTCCCCCTCGTGTCGCCCGCTATCTCGTGGTGCCGGAAAACATCGCGCTGCAGGCCGACGCCTCCTTCGCCGCGGTTCGACAGCCCGCCCCGCAGCCGGCTCCCCGCTCGGGTGGAACCGGCGTGCAGCCGCTGCCGCCAACCGTCGGGCAGCAGCCCGCGAAGCAGCCGGCCCAACGGGCGAGCCAGCCCCGCCGCGGCACCTCGGCCGCTGTGCCCGGCAGCGTCCAGAAGCCGGGGACCCAGCAGCCCGCCGACCAGCAGGCCCGCCGCGGCGGCATGTTTCCGAACATCGCTGCAGGCATCGAGACGATCGATGCGGAGCTCGGCCGGATGCGGCGGGATCGGTCCGGCCAGACCGAACAGACGGCGCCCTCGCGGCCGCAGTACTGACGCACGCCGCAACCGGCCGGTCCACTCACTCTGCCGCGTTGACGACGGTGTAACTGCCGCCCGACTGCGTCGCCAGACGGGCCAGCCGCGGCGAGCGGACGGCACCGTCCCCCCCGAACTGCACGATCATGCAGCGGGTGCGGCCGAGCGACTCGCCGAGCTTCGCGTGCTCCTCGGCGGCGAGATCGTCGGCCTCGTCTCCGTCGGTGAGCATGAAAATCACGTCGGGCGACAGCCTCAGGGCGGCGGCCAGGGGCTCGGCGTGCCGCGTGCCTCCGGCGGCAGGGACCGATTCCACGAAGCGACGGGCCGCCCGCTTGGTGTCCTCAGTCGCGAAGATCAGCCGCCGGGCCGCCCCCGGCGTGAACAGCTGCATCCGCTCGTTGTAGAAGATGATGTAGAACTGCTGCACGTCGCCGAGCTGGTCGAGGCTGCGAAGCAGCTCCTCCTTCGCCCGGGCGAGCGGCCTGCCGTCGGGCTCGGCCATGCTGGCGGAGCGGTCGAAAACGTAGACGAACCGGCTGCCCCGCGCCTCGAGACCGAAGATGCCGGTCTGCACCTCGGCCTGCGATACGATCTGGGCGGCCACGATCCGCGGCGCCGCCACGGCGCCGGCCAGCGTCACGGCCCCGGCCAGAACACCCGGCAGAGCACTCACCGGCAGTCCGACCAGGAATCCGACCAGGAATCCGACCAGAACTCTGGCCAGAACAGCGGCCATGAACCCGTCCGTGCACCCGACGACGCGACGGCCGGCACGTGCGACCTGCCTCACGGCTCGATCACGATCTTGCCGGTGAGGCCGCCCGCCCTGCGCACGGTGGCGGCCTCCTGCAGGGCGTGGGCCGCGGCGGTCTCCTCCAGCGGCAGGACACGGTCGATCGGCACCCGCAGCCTGCCGGCCGCGAGCCAGCGGTTGATGTCGGCCGCGGCGGCGGCCTGCCTGTGGGGATCGGCCTTGAACATCGCGAACCCGAAAAGCCGGCAGCCCTTCACATAGAACGGCCCCACGGGAAACTGCGGCCGGGCCTCCCGGCCCGCCATGATCACCATCCGGCCGCCGTCGCCGAGCATCGACACGGCCTGATCGAACGCCGGCTCGCGCTGCGTCTCCCAGTAGACGTCGACTCCCTGCGGGGCGAGACCACGGACCGCCTCGACGACGTCGGCTCGATGGTAGTCGACGACGGCATCCGCGCCCGCCTCGAGCACCCGCGCCTGCTTCTCGGGAGTCCCGGCCGATGCGATGACCCGGCCGCCGAGCGCCTTTGCGATCCGCACCACGGCCGATCCGACGCCTCCGGAGCCGCCGTTGACGAAAATCGTCTCGCCGGCGGTGAGACGGGCGTTGTCGACGAGCCCCAGGTGCGCCGTGATCGACACCAGGGCGGCGGCCGCCGCATCACGGTCGGTGACGCAGTCCGGCGTGGGGTAGAGCCACTGCTCGTGCACAGACGCGAGTGCGGCGAACGTGCCCTGACGGCCGAGCAGGCCCTGATTGGATCCCCACACCCGCATGCCCGGCCGCAGGCCGTCCACCTCGGCCCCCGTCGACACCACCTCGCCGGCGAGGTCGCAGCCGACCACGAACGGAAACGGCAGCGGCATCGCCACCGTGCCGGCCCGCACGTAGGTGTCGATCGGGTTTACGGCGCAGGCAGCGACCCGCACCAGCACCTCGCGCGGCCCCGGCACGGGGTCGGGCAGGTGGCCGACGCGGATCACCTCAGGACCGCCTGTCCGCGTGATGAACGCGGCCTTCATGGGCGTGCGGGAGCCATCAGGAGCGTCAGCCCCGCGATCGCCGCCACCGCCACGCCGAGGCCGCCGATCGCGGCGAGCATCCGCGATATGCTCACGGCGAACTGCGTCCGGCGCTGCAACTCGACCTCCTCGCGCATCGGCATCCGTAAGACGCTCGCGTTCTCGAGGGCGTCGAGCGACTGGTAGAGCACGACGTCGTTCTCGGCACTGACGTCGGACCGGATGAGGTCGGGGGAGAACGCGGCCTTCGGCACCATTCCCACGATCGCCGCACCACCCCACGCCAGCGCCGCCAGCGTTAGCCCCGCGGCCGCCGCGGCGTGCACCGGCCCCCAGCGCGTAGCCCGGTCGCGGCCCGCGCGGCCGTCGTCGACCGTCTTCGTGCGCAGGCTCGCGAATTCACGGAGTTTCGGCACGTCGGCCCGCCTGCCGCAGGCGGGGCATGCTGTCGTGCCACCCGCCTGCCCGGAGACCACCTCGATCTCGGCCGAGCACTCGCAGGGCAGCAGGAAGATTTTCTGAACGCTGGCCACGTTTCAACTCGGTTTCAACTCGGTTTCGACTCGCTGCTGTCCACGCCATCCACGGCTTCTCGCGGCATGTCGACGCCGCAGGAAACGCCCACTCCGCGGTGTCGCTTCGACGCGGCCGCCGCGGATGAGACCGTCGGGGACGCACGCAGAATCTCTCCCGCCGGATCGTTTTACCATTCTGGGCCGGCGAGACCGAATCCGGGGAGGTTTTCACCGAAAATTTTGCTGGCTTTTCGCGCCGGGCAGGGGCATAATCGTGCGTCCTCTGGATACCCCCGATGCGCATGGCTCTCCTCCGTTTTCGCCAGCCTGCCCATCTTGCTCGACTCCAGGCCGCGCAGGGCGGGTCTGCACTCCCTGCGGGCGGCCTGTTCATGGCCGTCGCAGCCTCCGCGCGGCACCGCTGGATTCCCCGGCGGCTTGAATCAGACTGTCGACGCCCCGAATGATGCATCGGGCGTGGTCGTCGCACCACGCCGCCTCGGATCGCAGCCGGATCACCGTCCCGTCACGCCCCCGACCGCCGTTCACGTCACTGACTCACGCGACTGACGTTCTTAAGAAGGAGAACCGCCTTGTTTGACTCGCTGCTGGATGAACTCGAGGACGACGTCGTCTCCAACCCGCAGGAAGTGGAGGATCTCACCGAGAAGGTCGTCGATGCCGAGGAGGCCGACGCCGAACTGCTCGTCGACGATCCGGACGCGGTCGTGATGCCCGACGCCGAGATCGACGCCGAGGCCGAGGTGGAGTCGGTCGGCGAGGCCGAGGAGGTGCTGGCGGAGCAGGTGGAGAACTGGTCGGACGACCCCGTCCGGATGTACCTCACGCAGATGGGCGAGATTCCGCTGCTCACCCGCGCGCAGGAGATCTACCTGGCCCGGCAGATCGAGACGACGCGGGCGCAGTTCCGCGCCAAGCTCCTCGAGTGCGAGTACGTCTGCCAGCAGTCGTTCCGTGTGCTCTCTCGCGTCCATCGCGGTGAGCTGCCGTTCGACCGCACCGTGCAGGTGTCGGTGACCGACCGGCTGGAGAAGGAACAGATCCTCGGACGGCTGCCGCACAACCTCCGCACCCTGGAGGTGCTGCTGCGGCAAAATCGGGCCGACTACCGGATCGCCCTGTCGAAGAAGCGGAAGATGGCGGAGCGCCGTGAGGCGTGGTCGCGGCTGGGCCACCGCCGCCGCCGCTGCGTGCGGCTCATCGAGGAGCTCGGTCTGCGGACTCAGCGGATCGAGGCGATGATCCCCACGCTCGACAACTTCGTCGTGCGGCTCAAGGAGCTCAAGTCCAAGATCGACGCCCACAAGAAGACGAAGCAGCCGCCGTCGGCCAGGCAGAAGCTCGTCGACGAGTACCGCGCGATCCTCAAGGCCTGCCAGGAGACGCCCCGCAGCCTGCGGCGGCGGATGGCGGAGATCCGCGAGATCTACGCCCGCTACCAGCGGGCCAAGCGCGGACTCTCGGAGGGCAATCTGCGGCTCGTGGTGTCGATCGCGAAGAAGTACCGCAACCGCGGCCTGTCGTTCCTCGACCTCATCCAGGAGGGCAACGCCGGCCTGATGCGGGCGGTCGACAAGTTCGAGTACCGCCGCGGCTTCAAGTTCTGCACCTACGCCACCTGGTGGATCCGTCAGGCGATCACCCGGGCCGTGGCCGACCAGAGCCGCACCATCCGCATCCCGGTGCACATGGTGGAGACGATGAGCCGGGTGCGGAACGTCGCCCGGCAGCTGCTGCAGGAATACGGTCGCGAGCCGACGATCGAGGAGATCGCCGCCCGGGCCGGCACGCCGGTCGACGAGACCCGACGCGTGACCGCGATGAGCCGCTACCCGATCAGCCTCGACCGACCGGTCGGCAACAGCGAGGACAGCCACTTTGGCGACCTGCTGCCCGACACAGGGGCCGAGAACCCGGCCGTCGGCGCCGCCCAGGAGATGCTCCGCAACCGGATCGCCAAGGTGCTCAAGTCGCTCTCCTACCGGGAGCGCGAGATCATCAAGCTGCGGTACGGCCTCGGCGACGGCTACAGCTACACGCTCGAAGAGGTGGGGCACATCTTCAAGGTGACCCGCGAGCGGATCCGGCAGATCGAGGCCAAGGCCGTCCGCAAGCTGCAGGCTCCGGCGCGGAGCGAGGAGCTCTCGGGCTTCCTCGACTAGCGTCACGGCTGCACGGCCATCCATGGCCCGTGCAGCCGTGGGCGGCCGGAGGCACAGCCAACGTGTGCCTCGGCCGCCGAAGGCTCGCACCTCCGGGCTCGCCTGCGTCGACGGCGGCTGGCCCGCGCCGGCGACGCGATGGCCCTTCGCGCTGCAAAACGGCGAGCCGGGATCGGCAGAAGCTCGACGAGCCTGGAGGATTTCGCATGTCCACGACGCACGAATCGCCGCAGGCCGTCGCGCGAAATCATCCCGCGAGGAGACTTCTGCCGGCCCGGCGGCGATCGCTCCCGCCGCCGTGCGCCACGTGACAGGAATCCGCTCCTACTCGTCGGCGTGAACGTCTGACGACACTCATCGCAGCATCCGCCCTTCCCGTACTCGTCTTCGGAGGTCCCCTCATGTCTCGCCTACGTTCCTGCCTGTTCATCGCGATCTGCGTCGGCTTGTGCGTGGAGCCGCTCGGCGCCACGGAGCCCGTGACGTTTCCGCGGACGACGATCGACCTCGGCACTGTCGTGAGCGACCTCGACAGGAGCGTCCGCTTCTACACCGAGGGGATCGGCTTCCGCGAGCTCACGGGCTTCGCCGTCGACGCCGACATCGCCGCGGCCGCGGGCCTCACCGCCTCCAAGCCGCTCTCGATCCGCGTGCTCGCGCTCGGCGACGGCCCGGATGCCACGAAGCTCAAGCTCATGCAGGTGGCGGGCACGACGCCGCGGGCGGGTGACAACGAGTTCATCCACTCCCACACAGGCTTCCGCTACCTGACCATCATGGTGGCCGACACCGACGCGGCGCTGGCCCGCCTGGCGAAACTCGGCGTGAAGCCGATCGCCCGCTCGCCGGTCGCCCTGCCCGCTGAACTCGCCCCCGGCATGCACCTCACCTGCGTGCGCGACCCCGACGGCAACATCGTGGAGCTGATCGGCCCGCGAAAGTGAAGGCCGTCCCCGTGCCACCGAAACGGCTTCTCAGGTGACGGCTCGTCCCGACGGGAGCGTTCACCGCCGCGGAATCTTGCCCGCGTCTTCGAGCCAGGCGACCACGCGGTCGGCCAGCTGCTCGGCCGGTGTGGTGGCGGAATCGACCACCAGTTCGGCCGCGAGCGGCTCCTCGTACGGGTCGTCGATCCCGGTGAATCCCTTGATCTCTCCGGCGCGGGCCTTCTTGTAGAGTCCCTTGGGATCCCGCCCCTCGCACACATCCAGCGGCGCCTTCACGTGGATCTCCACGAAGTCGCCCGGCGCGAGCATGGCCCGCACGGCGTCGCGGTCCCGGCGGTAGGGACTGATGAAGGCCGTGAGCGCGACGATCCCCGCCTGGGCGAACAGCTCGGCCACGGCGCCGATCCGCCGGATGTTCTCCTCGCGGTCCTCGGCGGCGAAACCGAGGCCGAACCGGCGGGCGAACGCCTCGCCGTGCCGCTCCCGAAGGAGCGCCGGAGCTGCGTTGAGCCCCAGTCGCACGTTGTCGCCGTCGAGCACGAAGCTGCGAACGCCACGGGCGTGGAGCCGGTGATCGACGAGGTTGGCCAGCGTGCTCTTGCCGCAGCCGGAGAGTCCGGTGAACCAGAGCACGCAGCCGCGATGGCCCGCGGCCCGCTCCCGTTCCTCCCGGCTCACCGCGTGCGCATGCCAGCGGACGTCGACCAGATCGTCGGCCCGTCGCGGTTCCCCTGCGTCCGTCATCGTGCCTCTCCCGTGCCCCCCGTCGGACCGATCATTCCCAGCCGCCCAGCTCGACCGTTTTCTTGAACCGCTGCGGTTCGCCGCCGGGCTGAACGCGCTCGATCTCCAGCTCGATCTTCTCCCCCGGGCCGCGGCGGCCCACCCGCTCGGTCAGCGTCTCGAAGCTGGCCACCGGCTCCCCGTCGATCCGCAGGATGACGTCGCCGGCCTGCACGCCGCCGCGGGCCGCCGCCGATCCCTCCTGCACGTGGTTGATCACGCAGGCGCCGATCGCCTGGCCCCCCACGCCGAGCTTGCCCCCCTTGCGGACGTCGATCTTCGCGCCGGGCAGCTTCTCCGCCAGGACGGCCAGCGCCGCGTCGTCGACGCCGGTGCCGTACAGCTCCAGCCGTTCCATGCCCCGCAGCCTCCCGAGCACGGCCACGCTAGCCTCGTCGAGCCGCACGCCGTGCAGCCCCAGCCGGGCCACGCCACGGAGCCGGGCGAGCAGCCGCAGGTCCTCGGGCTTTCCCGTCCAGCCGGTGTTGAACAGAACGGCGAGCCCCCGTTGCCCGGAGGGCATGAATTCCTCGCTGACGACCGCGCCGAGCGCCTCGAGCTTCTGCCGGGCGGCATCGGCCAGGCCCATCGTGTGGAAGTCGAGCGTCGCCTCGGCGAGGCTCGCGATCGCGGGATCCGTCCCCTCGGCGAGCGACTCGAGCGTCCGCTCGGCGTCGGCGGCGAGCTCCACGTCGTCGCCGCCGAGCATCTCGCGGAGGATCTCCACCGCCCGGCTGCCCACCTCCAGATCGCCCCGGCCGATCGCCTGCTTGAGCGGCTCGATCGCCCCGCGGCCCGCGCCGGCGAGGCTGCGCGTCGCCGCCTCCCGCTGGGCGAACTGCTCCGCCGACAGTTGTTCGATCCAGGCGGCGATGTCGTCCGCAGCGGCTGCGGCCGGGGCCGCGTCGTCCGCAGCGGTGGCGGGAACCGTACGGAGGTCGTACGCGACCGCCATGAACACCATGACCGCCGCCATCACCATCCCCCGCACCGGCGCGAGCGGCGGGCGGCCACGGGTCACCGGGCGCGGCAAGAGGCAGGGCATCGCTGGCATCTGGGCACTATACCACTGGAGACCGCCGGAGCAGTGGAGGCCGCCTGTTCAGGAGCCGCGTCCACCCCCGGGACGACCACGCTGGCTGCCCGTCGGGAATGCCATCCATGCGCGTGCGTGGTGCCGATCGCCGGTCCAGGACGGCGGCACTGACGCGGCCGCGCGACGATCATCGGGATGGGTTGGCGGCGAGAAACGCCACCGTCTTGTCCTGCAGCGCCCGCAGCGTCTCCGCGATTCCCTGCCGCCCGGTCGTCAGCCGGCCGAGCTCGACCGCGTTGACCTCGTTCGCCAGCGTCACCCATCCCGGCAGGTGCGGCGAGGTGCCCATGCGGCCTTCGATGGCCCGCCGCGTCACGGCAAAGTGCCGCGTCGTGCCCGTCGTCACGACCGCCTTGGCCGTCACCCGCGGGTCGTCGTAGTTGCTGGTGCGCACGGGCGTGTCGGCACCCGCCGCATTCGCCCGCGCCGTCACGTCGGCGCTCGTCGCCCACTGCATGAAGATCCAGGCGGCATCGGGATGGGGCGCATGCCGGCTCAGGGCCAGGCACGACCCGCCCTGTCGGCTGATGCCGGGCGTCTCGTGGAAGCCACACTCCTGCGGCGTCAGCAGCGCCTCCTCGCGCGGACAATCAGCCGCCTCGACCAGGCCCACCACCTTGCTCGTGGCGGCGTCGTCGCAGGCCGGGAAGAACTCGCTCCAGGAGATGACGATCCCGGCGCGGCCCTGCGTGAAGGCCTCGGCCTGGCCGTCCCAGTCCCAGCTGCGCACGTCGGGGCTCATGTGCCGGCCCAGGGCGAGCATGTACTCGAGCCCCCGGGCGTTCGCGTCGGTGACATAGTCGGGCCGGTCGTCGGCGTTGAAATGATGCCCGCCATGCGACCAGAGCCAGGCCGAGGCGTCGCACTGCAGCGAGAAGTGGCCGGTCTTCCACTGGCCGCAGGTGCCGTGGACACCCGAGCCCCGCTTGGCGGCGTCGATCGCCCGCACCACGTCGAAGTAGTCGCCCATCGTCGTCGGCACCGCCAGGTTCAGGCCGTCGAGGATGTCCTTGCGATACATCATGATGAAGATCGGGATGTCGAAGGGCACGCCAACGATCCGGCCGTCGTAGCTGGCGGTGGCCTCGACGAGTTGCGGCAGGAAGTCGGGGAAGTCGTAGCCCGGGTAGGCGAGATCTCGCTTGTCGAGGAGTTCGGCGATCCCGACGCTCTCGTCGGCGAACCGGGCCAGCCACACCTGGTCCCAGTAGTAGATGTCGTTGCGGCCCTTCGCTCCGTCGGCACCGGCGAGCGTGTCCGCGACGGTGCGGGCGAGCACCTGGTCGAGCGGCACGGGCTGCCAGTCGACCTCGATGCCGGTGAGCGGCGTGAACTCTTCGCGGATCATCCGGCCGATGATCACGCCGGGGGGCGTATTCTCGGAGATCACCCGGATGCGGGTGCCCTTGAAGCCGCGGCCGACGTCGCGAAGGAAGTGCCGTTGATCGTCGGTGAGGCCCGAGGGGGGCAGCGGCGCGTCCGCGGCCCGCTGCTCGGCGGCGGTTGCCCGCCCGGCGGCCCCGCCGCCGGCCAGGTAGCGGGCGCAGCCGAAACCGAATCCGGCCGCACCGGCGGCACGCATGAATCCGCGCCGATCGATGCCGCCGGCCCGCAGCCGACGAGCCATGTCCACCACGTGGAGACGCTGGTGCCGATCGAGTTCATGCATGGCGTGGGCCACCTTGGGTCACGGACTTTGGATCGTTGACTTGGTGTACGGACTGGATTCACGAAGCGGATCATGCAGCGTGCGACGCTCACCAGCATAGCCGGCGGCCAGCTGAGAAATACTCCTCCGAGCACGTTGGAGTCGACGGTTTCGCACGCAGAATCCGTGAGGGGATGGCCGGGCCCCGAGAGCCGGCGTTGCTGACAAGCACAGGCAGGATGCCGGAGCGTAGTCAGCATCGAGTGAGCGGAGGCCAGGATGGCCGTAGCGAACGTCCGGCGATGGGGTGCGGCCAGCCCCGAACCGCGGCCACCTCGTGAGGGGCATGTGTCAACTCGTGGATGCTCTCGGTGGATGCTCTCGGTAGCACCAGCGCTTTTCTGCTAGCATTCCCTCGGGTCATCCGCGATTGGGTGAACGGGAACTCACCACACATTGCACGCAGGAGAACACGCCATGCTCGCTCGCATCGTCCGGGGACTCGTGTTCGTGATGGTCGTCGTCATCGCGTCGTCGACGCCTCCGGCGCGGGCGGCCGATGCCGACACGCAGGCTGTCACGGCTGCCGTGGCCGGCTTTCACGACGCGCTCAACGTGCTCTTCACGGGCGATGCCGCCCCGATGAAGGCGGTCTGGTCGCATGCCGACGACGTCTCCTACATGGGGCCCTCCGGTGGCAGGCAGGTCGGCTGGGCGCAGGTCGAGCCCTTCTGGGACAAGCAGGCCGCCAGAAAGCTGGGCGGCAAGGTCGTCGTGGCTGACCTGCACCTCACGGTCGCTCCGACGCTGGCCGTCGCCCACTACGTCGAGAAGGGGGAGAACATCATCGACGGCACGCCGCAGCCCGTCTTCATCCGCACGACGACCACGTTCCGCAAGGAGGCCGGCCAGTGGAAGGTGATCGGCCACCACACCGACACGCTGGCCTATCTACAGCCGAAGTAGGAGGGCTGCAGCCGACACAGGAGGGCGGACGGAGACGGGCGGCGCGTGCCCGGAAGCCGGCGGTCCCCCGTGCCGGTTTTCCCCAAGGCCCGGCCGTTGCATCCCGCGGCGGCAGACGTGTTGCATAGGCTGCATAACGAGCCATTCGGGCCCGGCGATCCGGGGATAGGATCCGTGGATAGACTGCATGGGCGGTCCTCGCCGTGCCGTGCCCCCCCAGCCCCGCAGTCATGTCGCTCACCATTTCCACCGACCGCACGCCGCGGCCGCCGCTGCCGACGACGCGGGAGGAGATGCGCTCCCGCGGCTGGGATGCCGTCGACGTCGTGCTTGTCAGCGGCGACGCCTACGTCGACCACCCGAGCTTCGCCAACGGCCTGATCGGCCGGCTGCTCGAGGCGGCGGGCTTCCGCGTGGCGGTGCTCGCCCAGCCCGACTGGCACAGCTGCGAGCCCTGGCGGCAGTTCGGCCGGCCCCGCCTCTTCTTCGGCATCTCGGCGGGCAACATGGACTCGATGATCAACCACTACACCGCCAACAGGAAGGTCCGCAACGACGACGCCTATTCGCCCGACGGCCGGATCGGCCGCCGGCCCGACCGCGCGACGCTCGCCTACTGCCAGCGGTCGCGCGAGGCGTTTGCGGGCGTGCCGGTGATCGCCGGCGGCGTCGAGGCCAGCCTGCGGCGGATCGCCCACTACGACTACTGGAGCGACACCGTCCGCCGCTCCATTCTCCTCGACGCGAAGGCCGACCTCGTCGTCTTCGGCATGGGGGAGCGGACGGTGCTCGAGATCGCCCGCGGGCTCGACGCAGGCAGGTCCGTCAAGGAGCTTCGCGACCTGCGCGGCGTGGCCTACCGGCTCGGCGCCAGCGAGCCGCCGCCCACCGGCGAGGGCACGCTCGACCTGCCGGCCTACGAAGCGGTGGCCGCCGACCCGCTCGCCTTCTGCGAGATGACGCGGATCGCCCACCTCGAGACGAATCCCCACAACGCCCGCCGGCTCGTGCAGCGGCACGGCCGCGAAGCGGTGGTCATCAATCCGCCGGCGCTGCCGCTGGAGCAGGACGAGATGGACGAGGTCTACGGCCTGCCGTTCACCCGCCGCCCGCATCCGTCGTACGGCTCCGCGCGGATTCCCGCCTTCGAGGTGGTGGAGACGAGCGTGCAGATCATGCGCGGCTGCTTCGGCGGCTGCACCTTCTGCTCGATCACCGCCCACGAGGGGCGGATCATCCAGAGCCGCTCGCAGGAGTCGATCATCACCGAAATCAAGCTGCTGGCGGCCCAGCCCGGCTTCAAGGGCACCGTGTCCGACATCGGCGGCCCCACCGCCAACATGTACCAGATGCGGTGCACGCGGCCCGAGGTCGAGGCGAAGTGCCGCCGTCTCTCCTGCGTGCATCCCACCATCTGCAAGCTGCTGGGCACCGACCACGGCCCGCTGCGGGAGGTGATGCGGGAGGCGCGGACGGTCGAGGGGGTGAAGCGGGTGCTCGTGGCCTCGGGCGTGCGGATGGACCTGGCGCGGCGGGATCCCGCGTACCTCCAGGAGCTGGCGGAGCACCACGTCGGCGGCCACCTCAAGGTGGCGCCGGAGCACACCGACCCCGAGGTGCTGTCGCTCATGAAGAAGCCGTCAGCCGACGACTTCGTCGAGTTCGACAAGGAGTTCAAAGCGGCCAGCCGGCGGGTCGGCAAGAAGCAGTACACGGTGCCCTACTTCATCGCCAGCCATCCCGGCAGCGGCGTCGACGAGATGATCGAGTTGGCCCTGTTCCTCAAGCGCAACGGCTACAAGCCCGATCAGGTGCAGGACTTCATCCCCAGCCCCTTCGACATCGCGGCGTGCATGTACCACACCGGCCTCGACCCGATGACCCGCAGGCCCGTGCAGGTGACGAAGGGGCTCAAGGACCGGCGGATGCAGCGGGCGCTGCTGCAGTTCTTCAAGCCAGAGAACTACTTCGAGGTCCGCCGGGCGCTCGAGCAGGCGGGTCGGCAGGACCTGATCGGCTCGGGCTGCGACTGCCTGATCCCGGAACGCGCGCCCAAGGAGGCACTCGAGAGGAAGCGGCGCGAGGCCACCCGGGCGTTCACCGAGGAGACCTCGGGCGACCACATCCGCGGCGGCCCTGCCGGCCGGCCGGCCGGCGGCTCACGCAAGGACCCGCGTCCGCGGAAGAGCGTGGGCTACCGTCCCCAGCGTGGCAACGACCGGCGCCCGCCCCACCGGCCATGAGCCGGCTCCTTCCACCATTCGTCGCGGCGAGCGTCGCCCTGATCGTCGGCGGCGGCCGGTATCTCTACGAGACCCGGGTGCTCATGCCTCTGGTGCCTGATGCGCAGAATGCCATCTGGCTCTTCCTGTCGCTGGTGACGAGCGTCGTCGCGGCGATCGCATCCTTCACGCTCTGCTGGGCGGGCCTGCACCGCATCATGTCCGCGGCGCCGGCGGGCCGATCAACGCACGCCACCGGACTCGCCCTGCTCGCCGGACTCGCCGTCGTGGTCGCCTGGACGGCCCACGACCTGCACCGCATGACGGTGGTGCGGCGGGCCCTGATCGACGCCGCCGATCCGGGAACGACGGCGGAGCGGCTGCGGGAGCTCGCCATGCAGCGCAGCGGCCCGGGCTACGAGATCGACAACCGCGTGGCCCGCCACCCCAACACGCCGTCTGAAGTCCTGCGGATGCTGCACGGCCGGCCCGACCAAGTGGGCACGGAAATGTGCCTCGCCGCCAACCCCCACACGCCCGACGACATCCTGCGGGAACTGGCCGGCCGCAGCGACGACTGGGGGAAGCTCATCCGGGCCCACCTCCGCGACAACCCGCGGTACACCGAGCTCTTCGGCCCCGATGCCACGGGCCGCGGCGAGCGCCAGTCCGACGCAGGCAGCGACGGCAGTTAGGCCGCCCCGCGCTCCGAAAAGTGTTTCGTCCCGGGCCATCACCGCGAGTCCTGGGAGCGTCGCGGGATATTCGCCAATAGATCCGTCGCGCGCCGGCGACGCAGGCGGCGAATGCGGTCGAGATCGCCGGGCGACGCGAGGGCCTCGTTGCATTTCTGCTCACGCTCGCCGGGCTCAGCCCGACGACGTCGCTTGTGGTGAACGATCGAGAGGCGGTCTGCAAGACGACCGGCCTGCTGGGCATCGAAAACCGCAGCATTCCGATGGATCGCGTTGCACAGGTCACTTCGGGAAGCAAGGTGGCTTTCGAGTGCCTCGCCGGCACCGAGCCATGGAGATCGCTGCCATCATCCAGGGGAGCGCCTTGAAGCTCGTCGTCGACATACCACAAGCGGAATCTGCACAACCCCAACCGGACTGGGCCGCGGTGAACGCCCCTACACCGCCCGTCATCACGTTCCCACACGAGGCTGAGCCTGTGGTCGAAGAAGTCGTGGGACCTCGAGAGCTCATGATGCAGGCGAAAGATCTCCTGAAAAGCACACAACGGGGTGGCGCAATCCCGCTGCTGAAGCGGATCGTCAGGGAGTTTCCTGAGAGCAACGAGGGGAAGCAGGCCCGAAGCTTTCTGGAACGGGCCGGCGTGAATTCCTGAGCCATCGATTGCAGGCGACGGACATGCCGTCGCTCAATCGCTCTTTGGCCGATCGCTGTCTCACGGATCGTCGAGCGATGATGCGGCGGTCACGACCATCTCCACCAGGCAGCCCGCAGCGAGCCCCACGCGCACTGTGGCCCTGATCGGGGCATGGCCGACCGGCACCCAGGCGTCCCACGGCCCGTCGAGCGCCGCCTGGTCGACCTCCATCGCCAGGTAGACGAGCACCTGCAGCAGCCGCGTGCGGTCGCTGCCGACCTGCGCGAGCGTCGCGTCGATCTGGGAGAGCACCTGCCCGACCTGCCCGCGGCCGTCGAGCGACTGGTCTGCGGCGACCTCGACCCAGCGGGCCGTGCCTGCATGGACGACGACGTCCGACCAGCGTCGTGACTGTCCCAGGCGGATGATCTGTCCCATCGCGTCATGCTCCCGAAAATGGCCTGCGGCCGCGACGAGCGCCCCCGCGAGTCCGGCTGCCGGCAAAGGCTACTGAAACACGACCCGCTCGAGCGTGACGAGGATCCGTCCGCTCCCCGGCTCCGACGTGAACGCATCGGGCCGGGGCCGGCCGGCCGGTGCGAAGCACATCCGCCGCGTGTCGGCGGTCACGTCATAGATGCCCAGGTACTGCCTGCCCCGCAGGCTTTCGACCGACGCCTGCACGCCGACCAGGTCGAGCGTCTTCGGGGTCGTGGTCGGGTCGATGCCGTTGAAGCCCTCGGCGATCGTCAGCCCTTCCGAGAGCAGGTGCCACCGGCCGTCGACGCCGTTGACCACGGTCACGGTCATGCCCGTCCGATCCATGCGGCGACCGTCCCGCACGACGGAGGCGACCCGCCATTCTCCCGCCATGAGCTCCCGGTCGGCCCGGATCGCCCGCTCCCGGGCGTCGTCGTCGGCCGCCAGCATTCCCGCCGGAGCGGCGACCAGCAGCGCGGCGATCACCAGGCAGGCGGAGCGTGTCGGCAGCGTGCGTCGCGGAGTCATCAGGGCCGGTGGCAGCGGGGTGACGTATACGGACGCGCCGAGTCTACGTTGCGGCCGCGCTCCGCCGCCAGGTGCGGCGGCGGGTCGAACCGGGCCGGGAGCCACCGCGTAGAATGGTTCCACACAGCCCCTCACGAGAAAGGCCCGCATGCGCACGTCGCTCCGTCTGGCTGCCCCGCTCCTCCTGGCCTGCTGCGGCCTCGCGATCGCCGCGGCTCCGGTCGCCGCCGCCGGCCCCCGCAACCCCTACTCGAGCTTCAACCTCTCCGGCGTCAACTACGGCGCCCAGCAATGGGACCGCGCCCAGCGGGAGGGCCGTCGCGTCTGGCCCTACTACAACACGCCCTCGCGGAGTTATGGCGGCGGCACCGTGACGGCGGGCGGGTTCGTCGGCGGCGCCGTGAGCCAGGGGACCGTGAGCCAGGGCGGCTCGTACCGCTCGAGCCCGCAGGCCTTCCGCCGCTGGCGACGCTAGCAGACCGTGAAACACGTCTGCCGCAGCCACGTCTGCCGCAGCCAGGATGCGACGACTGTCGACCACGTGGACAAAGGTCATGGACGACGTTGTCCACGGACAGTTCGCGGGCACGCGGCGTCTCAGCCCAGCCGCGGCGGGTCGTCCTGGTAGATGCGGTATTTCTTGGTGACGATGGCGCCG
>JBILVO010000056.1:0-22815 GCA_044370415.1 Pirellulales bacterium | reverse complement strand
CTTCACGCATCCGCGCCGTCGCCGCGTGGCTGTGGCGGCGGATCGCCTCGTGGAGCTCCTGGCGGTCGCCCCCCGCGGTCGTGGCCGCCATGAGCAGCCGTTCGCTCGCCAGGAACGGCAGGTGCTGTTCGAGGTTGCGGCGGATCGCCCCCGGGAGCACGACCAGCCCGCCGGCGACGTTGGCGTAGATCACCAGCTGCGCGTCGGTGGCCAGGAACGCCTGCGGCAGCACCAGCCGGCGCGGCGCGGAGTCGTCGAGGGTGCGCTCGAACCACTGCACCGCCGCCGTTTCGCTGGCGATCGCCGTCAGGCCCATCACGAATCGGCCGAGCCCGCACATCCGCTCCGCCCGCATGGGGTTGCGTTTGTAGGGCATGGCGGAGGATCCCACCTGCTCGGTCTCGAAGGGCTCCTCCATCTCCGCCCAGGCCGCGGCGAGGCGGAGGTCGTTGCCCGCCTTGTGCGTCGACTCCGCGATGCCGGCCAGCGAAGCGACGACCTGGGAGTCGACCTTGCGGGTGTAGGTCTGCCCGGTCACGTCGTAGGAGTGGTCGAAGCCGAGCTTCCGCGAGACGATCTCGTCGAGGCGGCGGACCCGCGCATGGTCGCCCGCGAAGAGCTCGAGGAAGCTGGCCTGCGTGCCGGTCGTGCCCTTGACGCCGCGGGCCCGCAGGAGCCGCCGACGATGCGTCACCTCCTCGAGGTCGAGCAGCAGGTCGTGGATCCACAGACAGATCCGCTTGCCGATGGTGGTGGGCTGCGCCGGTTGCAGATGGGTGCGGCCGAGGCAGACGATCTCGCGGGTCTCCATGGCCCGCTCGGCGAGCCGCTCGATCACCACGGCGAGGCGGGCGGCGATCAGATCGAGCGATTCACGGATCAGGATGAGGTCGGTGTTGTCGGTGACGTAGGCGCTCGTCGCCCCGAGGTGCATGATCGGCTTCGCCAGCGGGCAGGCGTCGCCGTAGGTGTGCAGGTGCGCGAACACGTCGTGCCGCATCCGCTGCTCGTACTGGGCTGCCTTCGCGAAATCGATCGGCTGCAGGTGGGCCCGCATCTCGGCCAGCTGGGCCGGCGAGATGGGCAGGCCCAGCTCGGCCTCGGCCTCGGCCAGCGCCAGCCACGTCTCGCGCCACAGCCTGTAGCGATGGTTGTCGCTCCAGATGCGGGTCATCTGCGCCGAGGCGTAGCGGGATGCGAGCGGGTTGTCCCAGCGGTCGCGGGGATCGGCGTCTGGTTCGGTGATCATGGGGCTCTCCTGGACTGTGGTCCGCACGTTTTCGGCACTCGTCCCGGGGCGGCCCGATCAGGGCTTCCGGGGTGCGGCGGACGGTGCCGCCTGCTTCGACATCTTGCAGAAGAGCCGCTCCAGTGCCAGCCGCGCGCGCAGGCCGCGGGAGGCGTCCCCCTTCAGGTCGCGGTCGAGCTCCAGGAGCGTCACGGGCAGCCGCCGCGCCCGCTGGGCGCCCAGTTGCAGGAGCGACTCGCGGGCCTGGGCGAGCGCCTTCGGCCAGGCCGCCACGCCGGCCTCCCGCAGCGCCTGCTCCACACCTGGCGGCCGGCCGTCGCCAGGAGGGAGTGCCAGCAGTCGCGCGGCGGTCGACAGCCGGCGCACGACGAGGGCGACCTGCGCGCTGATGCCGATCGGGTTCTCGCCGGCGTCGAGGAGGTCCGCCAGGTGTGCCACGGCCTCGCGGGCGTCGCCGGCGGTGGCGCTGTCGACCATGCCCCACGCCGTCCGCTCCTGCGGGCTGCCCGCGAAGTCGTCGACGGCCTCCGGGGGGATGGCCTTCTTCCTGTCGGCTGGTGCGGTGGCGGCTGCCAGCCGGGCGAGCGCCTGGTCGACCTGCCCCAGGTCGCCGCCGAGCCGCTCGAGCAGCCGCTGCGCGGTCGCGGCCGCGACCTGGATCCCGTGGCGGGACTGGGCCCACTGCCGCACCCAGGAGGAAAGGTTCGCGCGGGACGGGATCGACACGTCGATGACCAGCCCGTGCTTCGCCACGGCCTTCGCGAGGCGGGTGTTGGAAGGGAGGCTCTTCACCTCGAGGATCACGAGGCCGCGGCCTGCCGACCGCGGGCCGCCGGCGACCTTCTCCAGCGTCTCGCGGGCGGCGGTCACGAAACCGTCGGCTGCCCGCACGACGGCGGCGCGGGTGGCGGTCGCGAAGAGCGGTGCCGTGGCCGCCTCGTCGAAGACGTCACGGGGATCGAGGTCCGTGTCGCCGGAAAACTCGCGCCACGCCCAGTCGCGGTCGGCGTCGTCCGGGCAGAGCCGCTCCCGGAGCAGGGCCAGCACGTGAAACGCGAGAAATGGCTCGTCGCCCACCAACGCGATCAGCGACGGCGTTCCGAGCGACCACGCATCCGGCTGGTCGAGGATGTCGATGGCGCTGGCGGCGTCGGGCACGAGGCGGCGCTCCCGGGGGAAAACCGAAATTGTAGCGGGGGCGGGGCCGCAGGGGCGACATCCCTGCGGCTTCGGGCGGATGTCCGCGGCCCGGGAGAGCGGAGGCCGTGGGGAAAAGCGGTCCGTCGTCGTTCAGTGCGCCGACGAACAGGCTGCCGCCGACAGAACGCCAGAGTTCAGAACGCCACAGTTCAGGGCGCCGACGGCAGCGATCGCAGGCCGCCGAGCCGTCCGACGACACGCGACGCGGTCACGATGACGGGCTCCGGGCAGGTGGCCGCCCCGACATTGCCGGCAGCGTCGGTGACCTCGACGCGGATGTGCACACGGGCCGGCGTGGCCCGATCGGGCTGCCAGCGGTATTCCCCCTGGTTGTCGAGATCGGTGGCGATCGTCGCCCAGGGACCCTCGTGGCTCGGCGAATAGAGGAGTCGCGTCGTCTTCGGCGCGGCGAGCTGGTCACGCGACGTATAGCGTATGAGGATCTCGCCCCCTTCGCCCTGCTGGACCCGTGCCGCCGAGATGAGCTCCACGAACGGCGGCTCCTCGTCGATGCCGATCCAGCTCTCGGGCGCGTCGCCCGGCCGCGGTCCGCCACCGGCACCGGGAATGTCGGGCACGATCTCCAGCCGGAAGCCGTAGAGGCCGGCGGCGGGCAGTGCGACGCTGATCGGGCTGGTGATGTCGTCGTCGACGGCCGCCCGCTGCCACGTGACGCCGGCGTCGCGCGTGCTCCAGAGCTCGACCCGCAGGCGGTCGGCCTTCGGTCGCTCGGCGGGCATCTCGTAGTCCCAGGCGAACCGCCGCGAGCGGGAGATCTGCAGCGGCCTGCCGCGATACTCCAGTTGCCCCGCGTCGGCCGGAATCTGGGACGCCAGAATCTGGGAAGGCAGTCCCGCGGGCGAGGGCGGCATGGAATCCCGGCCGCCGCCGGCCACGGCGCCGGCGGCATCGGTGGCCGCCCTGCGGACCAGGACGCTCTGCGTGCCGCCCGTCCGTGCCGCGGCCGATGCGTCGGTACGGGGCTGCTCCGCCGACCACGCCGCAGCAGCCTCAGCGGTCCACTCGCCGGGGCGACGGGCGGCGAGTGGCGTGGGGGCGGATGGGGACGGCAGGGCCGGTCCGGCGTCGACAGCAGCGGCGGACCCGGTGGCATGCGGCTGCGACGGCAGTGGCAGGGCGCCGAGTTCGCGGGCCAGAGCCGCCTGATCGACGTTGGGGTCGGTCGGCTCCATGGAGAACTGCTTCACGGTCTGGTTGCCGGACGCATCCGCCACGACGAGGCGGACCGTGAGGGATTCCACCTTCTCGCCCGCCCACCAGATCTCCTCGCCCACCAGGTGGGCGGGCGACTCGCGCGACAGCACGCCCTGGGCGGCGATCGGCTTCCAGTTGGGCTCGGCCGTGGTGCGGTACTCGAGCTTGAGCGCCTCCATCCGGATGGAGTCGTCCACGGCGGCGTACCGGCAGATGATCTCCCCGTCGGCGCCCTTCCACACACGGGCAGCCAGACGGGGCCCGGCGGCATCGACCAGCACCCGCATGTCAGGGCCCTCGCCGCCCCGCGACCGGCCCTTGCGGTCGACGGCGCGAAGGCGGAACCAGTATTCGCCGTCGGCGCCGGCCTGGTAGCTGAACGCGCCGGCGGCGGGTGCCACCTCGCCCGCGGGCTCCCAGGTGACCCCGAGGTCCTTCGACACGCTCATCACCACCCGCTGGGCCGCCGCGTCGGCATCCTGGCTGGCGGGCAGCTTGAAGGGGATCGAGAAGGAGCGGTGCTTCGTCCGCACGAGTTCAGGAAGTCCCGCCGGCACCGCCGGCAGATCGGCGGCTCCCACCGGCGTTGCAGCCGGCGTCCAGCCGCAGCCGCAGGCTGTGGCCACGGCGAGGGCCACGGCCAGGGCGGCGCGGCGCAGCCTGCGGAACCGGCCTGCCAGCCGGTGTGTCCGGGCGGTCGATGGGTGTGGGGGTGGCGATCCTGCCATGTCGGGTTGGATCGGCACTTCCGCACGGAAAGTCCCATTTTTTCGTCACAAGCGGGAAAAACACCCCATTTTCAGCCGTGGCGGTTTGCCATTGCGACAGGCTGTGCAGCCTGCGAAAAGTGGGGCGACTTTCTGGACCCTTTGCGAGCGGCGCCGTCATAATGCGGCGGTCGGGGACCGTCTCCGCCCGTCGGGTCCGCTCCCCTCCCTCACAGAGCGCATCTGCCGTGCAATCCTTCGTGTTCAGCGCCGTGCTGCTGGGGCTGCTCGTGGCTGGCGGCATCGTCGCGATCGTCGCAGTCCGCTCGCACTGGCTTGCCTCGGGTGCCGATCGTGGCGATTGGGAAACCGCGCTCGTCGGCTACAAAAATCTCCGCGACAAGGGTGTGCTGAGCGAGGAGGAATACCGAAAAATATCTACGCTCGTCGATCCGCACGTGCGGGTCGAGTCGTCGGTGCCCGACCGTGTGCAACGGTCCGCCGCCGACGAGTGAGCGGTGGCTGTGGCCCGGGATCGCGGGCCGGATCGAACTCTCGAGGAATTGAAGCATGCCAAGTGGGAAAGACGTCGGCAGCCTGGGTCGCCGCGGTGCCGGCGGGACGACGAAGAAGAACGCCTTCTGTTCGTTCTGTCGCAAGAGCTACCGCGACGTGGGTCCGCTGGTCGAAGGGCCGGGCGACGTCTATATCTGCGGCGAATGCATCGACCTGTGCCAGTCGATCCTCGACCAGGAGAAGCGGCGCCGCGGCACCAGCAAGCAGCTCTTCACGACGATCCCGTCGCCGCGGGAGATCGTCGGCCACCTCGATCAGTACGTCATCGGCCAGCAGCACGCAAAGCGGGTGCTCGCCGTGGCGGTGCACAGCCACTACAAGCGGCTGAACATCGGTGCCGAAGCGAACGACGTCGAGGTCGACAAGTCGAACATCCTCCTGCTCGGGCCCACGGGCTCGGGCAAGACGCTCCTGGCCCGGACCCTCGCCCGCATCCTCGACGTGCCGTTCGCCATCGGCGACGCCACCACCCTCACGGAGGCCGGCTACGTCGGCGAGGACGTCGAGAACCTGCTGCTCAAGCTGCTCAACGCCGCCGATTTCGACATCGAGGCGGCCCAGCGGGGCGTGCTCTACATCGACGAGATCGACAAGATCGGCAAGACGAGCCAGAACGTCTCGATCACCCGGGACGTGTCGGGCGAGGGGGTGCAGCAGGCGCTGCTCAAGATGCTCGAAGGCACCGTGGCCAATGTGCCCCCGCAGGGCGGCCGCAAGCACCCGGAGCAGCAGTACATCCAGATCGACACGTCGAACATCCTCTTCATCTGCGGCGGCACGTTCGTCGGCATCGAGAAGATCATCGCGCGTCGGCTCGGCAAGCGGACGATCGGCTTCGGCCAGCCCACCGGGCACCGCGGCGACGCGGATCTCGCCGAGCTTCTGCCGCAGGTCGACTCCGACGACATCCTCGAGTTCGGCCTCATTCCGGAGCTCGTGGGGCGTCTGCCGGTGATCTCCTCGCTGCAGCCGCTCGACGAGACGGCGCTGGTGAAGGTGCTCCGCGACCCCAAGAACGCGCTGGTGAAGCAGTATCAGAAGCTGTTCGCGGTGGAGAACTGCAAGCTCGAGTTCACCGACGAGGCCCTGGTGGCCATCGCCCGCCGGGCGATGAAGAAGGAAACCGGCGCCCGCGGCCTGCGGTCGATCCTGGAGGACGTGATGCTCGACATCATGTTCGACCTCCCGGAGAACGGCGGCAGCACCTACGTGATCAACGAGCGGAACGTCGAGGGCACCGAGCCGGTCGTCCCGATCCGCGAGGCCCGCCACAAGAGCGCCTGAGCGGGCAGATCGTGCCCCGCGAAAGCGTCTCGGACCGTGGGCGGGTGCATTCCCCGCACGTGGCTCTCGGCCGCGGAGCGTGGTGCAGGAGTTCTCGCTTCAGGCGCCGGCGTCCGGCGCCTGAAGCCGGCTATCGCTTCCAGGCGAGGACCAGCACGCCGGCGCCGACCATGAGGATTCCCAGCCATTCGCGGCCCGACGGCCGCTCGTGGAGGAACAGCACCGCGAAGACCGCCACCAGCACGAGGCTGAGCTTGTCGACCGGGGCCACCTTCGACGCCTCGCCAACCTTCAAGGCCCGGAAGTAGCAGACCCAGGAAGCCCCGGTCGCCAGGCCCGAGAGCAGCAGGACAGCAGCGTTTTCGCGGGAAGCGTCAGCGGGTTCGCCCACTTCCCGGTCGCGATCACGAAGGCGGCCAGCGCTCCCGCGATGACCGCGGTCCGCACCAGTGTCGCCAGATCGGAATCGACGCCTGCGAGCCCAATCTTCGCGAAGATGGCCATCAGCGCTGCAAAGACAGCCGAAAGCAATGCCCACAAGAACCATGCTGTACCTGTTTCCATCTGCTCGGTCTCCAGGTCTATGTTGAGAGTCGAGGTGTGAGGCAGCGTCGCATGATGCGACGCGCAGCACCAGCGGGTGGAGCCCGCCAAGCGGTAGTGCGAGGACGGCCGTCTGGCCGTCAGCGGCCCGGAGGGCCATGGATGTGCCGCGTGGTTGAGCGAGTTGATTGCGAGGCAGGAAGCCGAGCCCTCGCCAGCGGGCGGAGCCCGCCAAGCGAAAATGGCCCGGAGGGCCATGTTTCGCGTGTATTCAGAAAATCCCCAGCTGATCCCGGGCCGCGTCGGTCATGCGGTCGGGCGTCCAGGGGGGATCCATCACGATCCGCACCTCGACGGAGGCGATGCTCTCGCGGCTGCCCACCGTTCGCTTCGTGTCGGCGATCAGCTGCGGGCCGGCCGGGCAGGCGGGGCTCGTCATCGTCATGTCGATGGCCACGTGCTGCTTGCCGGGCGCGTCGGCCGCCGGGGAGAG
Source organism: Pirellulales bacterium (assembly GCA_044370415.1). GTDB lineage: Bacteria > Planctomycetota > Planctomycetia > Pirellulales > UBA1268 > CAMCQY01. The sequence continues at coordinate 15,548 of JBILVO010000056.1, read as the reverse complement.
CGTGACGCCGTAGATCAGTCCCAGATCGACGATGTTCACGAACAGCTCGGGGTCTTTCACCTCCTTGAGCCACTCGCGGACGACTTCCTCGCCGGGAATGCCGTCGGTCGCGGTCGCGTTCCCGCCGGCGGGAATCGCCGCCGCTGCTGCCGTCGCCGGCGATGCAGCGGCGTCGGCGCTGGCGGTGTTGGTGGGCGTGTAGCTGCGGAAGTCGGCCGCCTGGTTGTCGGGGCCGGGCGTGGACCCGTGGCCGGTTCCCAGCCGCACCCAGACGCCACCGTCCTCGACCTTCACGTCGTGGCAGCGGGTAGGCCGCACGGCGGGCATCGAGAGCGCGGCGCCGGTGCGGATGTCGAACTTCGCCCCGTGCCGCGGGCAGGCGATCTTGTGGCCGACGAGCTCGCCGTCGGCGAGCGTGCCGCCGTCGTGCGTGCAGATGTCGTCGATCGCGTGGAACCGGCCCTCCACGTGGAAGAGCGCGACCACGTCGCCTTCAACCTCGACGAGGAGCTTGCCGGGGTCGGGAAGGTCGGCGACGTCGGCGACGCGGACGAATTCGGCCATGGGAATCCTCACGTCACGCGGCGGATGCGGCTGCCGATCGCCCGGGCCAACGCCTCCCGCACCGGGAGGATCGTGATCCTGTCGAACACCTGCTGGAAGAAGCCGGCCACCACCAGGCGGGCAGCCTCGTCGGCGGAGAGACCGCGGGCCTGTGCGTAGAAAATCTGCTCCTCGTCGACGCGGCCGCTCGTAGAGCCGTGCGTGCAGCGGACATCGTCGGCCTCGATCTCCAGGCCGGGAATCGAGTCGGCGCGGGCCTCGCGGGAGAGCATCAAGTTGTCGTTTCGCTGGTAGCCGTCGGTCTTCTGCGCGGCCTTGTCGACCTTGATCATTCCCCGCCAGACCAGCCGCGAGCGATCCTGCAGGCCGCCCTTGTAGAGCAGGTCGCTGCGGCATCCCGGGGCCTGGTGGTGCTGGAGCGTGTTGTAGACGAGCTGCTGGCGGCCCTCGGTGAACATCACGCCGTTGACCTGGGCCGATGCGGCCCGGCCGACCAGCGCGACGTCCTGCGCGACCTGCGAGAGACGGCTGCCGAGGGCGCCGAGCGTCCACTGCAGCCGTCCGCGCTCGTGCACGACTGCCTTCTGCCGGGCGACGTGCCAGACGCCGGTGTTCCAGTTTTGGAGGTTCACCATCCGCAGGAACGCGTCGCGGCCAACGACGATCTCCGTGCCGCCGCAGTGGAAGCCGGCGCTGCTGGAGGTCGCGGCGCCGCCGCCGGCGGTCTCCGTGAGCACGGTGGCCTCGGCCCCCTCGCCGAGCACGACCAGAACATGCGCCGTGTCGACGCCACCCGCGCCGATCGCCGAGAGCACGTGGAGCGGCTCGGCGATCCGCACGCCCGGCGGCACGTAGAGCACGGCGCTGGCGGTGTGGAACGACGCATGGGCGGCCGCGAACCAATCGCAGCCCGAATCGATGCAGGAGAACCAGTGCTGCTCGAAGATCTCGGGGTGGCGGGCGAGCAGACGGTCGGCCGAGCCGAACACCACGCCACGGGCGGCGACCGTCGGATCGAGCTCTTCGACGAGCACGTGGCCGTCGAGCGAGAGCAGTCGGCCGGCGAGCCGGGTGCCTGCGCGGGAGACGGCCTCGTCGTCGAGCGGGTCTGCCGCGGCGGAACCGCCCGATTCGAGGAATTCGGCGAGCAGGCCGCGGGGCAGCGGTGCGTCGGCGGATGGAGCGGGGCGGAGCCCCCAGGCCTTCGGCTTGAAGAGGCGGATGTCGGTCCGCATCCAGTTCTCGTTGCGGCGATCCGGCAGCGCCAGCGCCTCGAGCCGCTCGAACGCCGTGAGGCGACGGTCCCGCACCCACGCCGGGGTGTCGTGGGTCGCAAGGAGGCGGTCGAGGGCTTCCCGATCGAAGGTGGCGGAGGGGGCCGGGGCGGAGGAGGCGGGCATGGGCGGATTGGCGGTGACAGGGTGCTCGGGCGTCGAGGGAAGGGGACCGATGACGGCGGGGCCGGTCAGCCGACCGAGCCCTCCATCTGCAGCTCGATGAGCCGGTTCATCTCCACCGCGTACTCCATCGGGAGTTCCTTCACGAGCGGCTCGATGAAGCCGCCCACGATCATCGTGCTGGCCTCGGCCTCGCTCAGGCCGCGGCTGGTCAGATAGAAGAGCTGCTCCTCGCCGATCTTCGACACGCTCGCCTCGTGGCCGATGGACACGTCCTGTTCCTCGATCTCGATGTAGGGATAGGTGTCGCTGCGGCTCCTGTCGTCGAGGATGAGGGCGTCGCAGACGACGCTGGAGCGGCTCTTGCGGGCGCCCGGCTCCACGCGGACCAGCCCGCGGTAGCTGGCACGGCCGCCGTTCTTCGAGATGCTCTTGGAGACGATGCGGCCGGAAGTGTGCGGGGCGGCGTGCACGAGTTTCGCACCGGCGTCCTGATGCTGGCCGGCCGAGGCGAACGCGATCGAGAGGATCTCGCCGCGGGCGCCGGGCTCCATCATGTAGACGGCCGGATACTTCATCGTCAGCCGGCTGCCGAGGTTGCCGTCGATCCACTCCATCATCGCCCCCTCGTAGGCCATGGCCCGCTTGGTGACGAGGTTGTAGATGTTGTTGGCCCAGTTCTGGATCGTCGTGTAGCGGCAGCGGCCGTGCTTCTTCACCACGATCTCCACCACGGCCGAGTGCAGGCTCTCGGTGGAATACATCGGCGCCGTGCAGCCCTCGACGTAGTGCACCTGAGCCCCTTCGTCGACGACGATCAGCGTCCGCTCGAACTGGCCCATGCTCTCCGCGTTGATGCGGAAGTACGCCTGCAGCGGAAACTCGATCTTCACACCCTTCGGCACGTAGATGAACGAGCCACCCGACCACACCGCCGAGTTGAGCGCGGCGAACTTGTTGTCGGTGGGCGGGATGATCCGGCCGAAGTATTCGCGGAGCAGGTCGGGGTGCTCGCGGACGGCGGTGTCGGTGTCGGTGAAGATCACGCCCTGCTTCGCGAGATCCTCCTGGAGCGAGCCGTAGACCACCTCGCTCTCGAACTGGGCCTTCACGCCGGAGAGGAACTTGCGCTCCGCCTCCGGGATGCCGAGACGGTCGAACGTCTTCTTGATGGCGTCGGGCACTTCCTCCCACGTCTTGCCCTGCTGCTCGGCCGGCTTGAGGTAGTAGAAGATGTCCTGGAAGTCGACGGCGATGTCGCCGCCCCAGTGGGGCATCGGCTTGGAGTTGAAGATCTCGAGCGACTTGAGGCGGAAGTCGCGCATCCACGCCGGCTCCCGCTTCATCTCGGAGATCTGCTCGACGATCGTCGCGTCGAGGCCGCGCCGGGCCTTAAAGACGGCGGGCGCGTCGGTGCGGAAGTCGTACTTGTTGATATCGCCCAGTGCGATCGTCGCCGGGTCCGCCGGGGAGTCGTTCAAGCCGGTGGCCATGGTGGTGTTTCCTGGAGGGCGGTTAGGAAGGGCGGTTTTGGAGAGCAGTTGATGGTCGGACGTGGCGATCAGGCGTTGAGCGGCTGAGCCTGGCGTGCGGCGCCGCCGGCGGAATCGCGGAGCGACTGCTCGACGGCCGCCGCCTCGGGGTATGCCGCGCGGATCCGCTCGTAGCCCTTCTTGTGCAGCTCGGCAGCCAGTTCCGGGCCGCCCGACTCGACGATCCTTCCCCCGAGCATGACGTGGGTCCGGAGAGGGATGTTGTGCTCGAGCAATTGCTCGTGGTGCGTGATGATGAGAATGCCCATCGCGCCCCCGGCCTGGTCGGTGCCGCCGATCCGCGCGATGCTCTCGCTGGCCAGCCGCACGGCGTCGGCGTCGAGGCCGCTGTCGGTCTCGTCGAGGATCGCGAACTTCGGGCGGAGCATGGCCAGCTGCAGGATCTCGGCCCGCTTCATCTCGCCGCCAGAGAAGCCGTCGTTGACGTACCGCCGGGCGAACTCGGTGTCGATCGAGAGGTCGGACATCTTGGCCTTCAGCTCGTTGCGGAACTCCCGCATGGGCATCAGCTCCTGCCCTTCCTTGCGGTCGGGATTCCGCACGTTCGTCACCGCGTGCCGCAGGAAATCGGCCAGCCGCACACCGGGGATCGCCATCGGCCGCTGGAACGCGAGGAAGACCCCGGCTCGCGCCCGTTGATCGGGCTCCATGGCGAGCAGGTCGTGCCGCACGCCGGCGGCGTCCACCAGTTCGATCGAGCCCGCCGTCACCTCGTAGGACGGATGCCCCATGATGCAGTAGCCGAGCGTGCTCTTGCCGGAGCCGTTGGGGCCCATCAGCGCGTGGATCTCGCCGCGGCCGATCTCCAGGTCGACCCCCTTGAGGATCTCCTGGCCGTCCACGGCGGCGTGCAGTCCCTTGATGATCAGTTTTTCAATCAGTTTTTCAGCCATCGCTTCCTCGTCGTTCCGCGCGCCTCAGGACTGCAACTTTTGATGGTCGAACACGAGCCCGGCGTCGCCCACCGGCGACACCACGTAGCCCGAGTGGTGGGGCACCGGCAGTTCGTCGTCGACCTTCGCCGTGCCCCCCGCCTGCCTGGCGATCCGCTGACCCTGGATCTTGTCCTGGATCCGCATCAGCCCCTCGAGCAGGCTCTCGGGCCGCGGCGGGCAGCCGGGCACGTAGACGTCGACCGGCACCACCAGGTCGACGCCCTTCACCACGTGGTAGCCCCACTTGAAGTATGGTCCGCCGCCGGTCGTGCAGGCGCCCATCGCGATGACGTACTTCGGATCGGGCATCAGGTTGTAGAGGCGACGGACGCGGCTGGCCATCTTGTAGGTGACCGTGCCGGCCACGATCATCAGGTCCGCCTGCCGCGGCGTGGCACGGAAGGCGCCGGCGCCGAAGCGGTCGAGGTCGTAACGGCTCGCGCCGGCGGCCATCATCTCGATGGCACAGCACGCCAGGCCGAACGTCATCGGCCAGATGCTCGACTGACGGGCCCAGTTGATCGCCTGCTCTACCGTCGTCAGGACGAGGTTTTCCTCGAAGCGTCCCTCGATCCAGGGCCGGGGGGCGGTCAGGGGCTGTGTCATCGGGAAGGCTCCGTGCGAGGCTGGGCGATGGGGTGGGTGGGCGGTTCCGCCAGCGGCGGAGACACCCGGCATTCGATGCTTCAGTCGGGTTTGTTGCAAGTCCCCGCGGTCGGCGGCGCAGCCGCCGTGGCAGGCCGGGGGGCGTCGGCCGCGGTGCCCACAGTGAATCGGCAGCAGGCGTCGCCGTCGAGCCGGCAGGAGGAGAGTTCCACCGCCGTGCCCACGAGCTCCTGGAGCATGAGACGTTCGGCGGCGCAGATGCCCCGATCCTGCTCCGCCAGTTCGGGGTAGGGGCAGGCGTAGCTGGCGAGCACGGGCAGGCCATCGCCGGCGGCGGGCCGCTCGACGGCGCAGGCGATCTGGCGGCTGCGAAGCAGGTTGGCGACCGAATCGAGCCGCTGCGGGCGGGTCTGCCCCGCGACGCTCTCGCTGTACATCCCGGCCATGGCCGCGCCGATCCGGGCGATCAATCCCTGGCGGATCGCGGGCTCACGCACGCTGCGGATCTCCCGCCACAGCACGAGGGCGAGATCGCGGAAGTTGTCTCCCGCGGAGCGGCGGCCCCGTTCCGTGAGCAGGTAGGCGTGCGAGGGGCGGCCGCGACGCCGTCGGCCGGGAGAGCCTGCCGCCGTATCGGCCTGAGCCACCGGGGCCCGGTCGACAAGACCTTCCGTGATCAGTCGGGCGAGCCGCTGGCGGACCGCCGTCGCCGTCACCCCGAGCCGGGCTGCGAGGGCCCCGACTCCCAGCCGATCCTCCACCAGCAGAAGGTCGAGGATGGCGTCCCGGCCCGACCGCGGTGCGGCGACAGACGGGGGCGTGTTTCTGGTGTGGCTGGATGGACGGGCCATAACGGTTCTCGAAGTATCTCTACTGTAGGGCTTTCCCTATTTTAGACAAGTTCCCCTGTGGAAATTCGCTGAGAATCATCCGCGGCTGCTTCCCGAGGGAAACTCGTGCGGATCACCTCCAGGAATTCCTCCTGGGTGGTGACGCGGGACACTCGCCCGCGGAAGTCGCGGGCCCCCGGCAGCCCCTGTGCGTAGCTGCAGGCGAATTTCCGCATGAGCAGCGTGCCTCGCTCCACGCCGAAGCGGCGGCAGACGAGGTCGTAGTGGTGCAGCACGAGGTCGCGCTGCTCGTCGAGCGTGGGAGCGGGCGGCACGGGCACGCCGCGGAGCAGGGCGGCGACCTGCGCGAAGATCCACGGCTTCGCCAGCGCCTCGCGGGCGATCATCACGCCGTCCACGCCCGATTCCCGCAGCCGTTGCACCGCGGTCTCCGCGGAATCGATGTCGCCGTTGCCCACGACCGGCATCCGCGACACGCTCCGCTTCACCGTCGCGATTGCCTCCCAATCCGCACGGCCCGTGAAGAACTGCGCGGCCACACGGCCGTGCACCGTGAGGCAGGACGCGCCCGCCTCCTCGATCCGCTGCGCCACCTCGACCGCGGTGCGGCAGGAGTCGCTGCAGCCGAGGCGGATCTTCGCGGTGACGGGCACGCCGTCGCAGGCCTCCACGACACGGCGGACGATCTCGCCCACGCGGTCGGGATCGCGCAGCAGCCAGGAGCCGCTGTGTGCCTTGTCGGTGACCTGACGGACCGGGCAGCCGAAGTTGAGGTCGACGACGCTCACGCAGAAGTCCCGCGCCAGCCGACGGCCGACCTGTGCGAGGTTCTCGGGGTCGTTGTCCCACATCTGCACGGCCAGCGGCCGCGGCTCGTCCCGCACGCCCCAGAGCCGGTCGGGATGCTCGCCGCGGTGCGTCTCCAGCCAGCAGGCGCTGCGGGCGGCGATCATCTCCGTGGCCAGCAGGCCGGCGCCGCCGAACTCGCGCACCACCTGCCGGTAGGCGTAGTTGGTATAGCCTGCCATCGGCGCCTGCAGCACGGGCGGATCGACGACGACTGGCCCGATTCTCAGCGGTGCGGGGGCGGAGCGGCCTGACGCGGCCGGGGAGCCGTCGGCGGGCGGGGCGGTCGGTGCTGTGGCGGATGAGACGGTCATGGAATGTCGCTCACTGCCGCGTCAGTTCTGTGGCGGCGCGGACGAGGACGGGGCAGGGGGCTGGGATGGGGGCTGGGGCTGGGACGGCGAAGTCGCCGCGGGGGTGGGGGAGCCGCCGGAGGCCGGCTGCTGCGGCCGCCATTGGATCGGTGTGCCGATGAGCATCGACACGAACCGGTCGTCGGCCAGCGAAAGATCGGCGACCGACATCGCGTATTCCGCGATGTCGAGGTTGTAGGCCTTCATCGCGGCGACGAACTCCCGCTGCTGGCCGACGAGGGCGGCGTGCGCCGCGGTGACTGCCTCGATCGGCCGCCGGCTCCGTGCATGGGCGGCCTCCGCCATCTGCATCGCCTGCTGCGCCGCCATCACGGCCGCGGCATGCGCCTCGAGCGCCTCGTGCCTCGCGGGCAGCATCCGCACGATCGCCCGGATGCGGCCCGTGGCGGGACGGGTGGCGAAGAGCGTCTCGAAGTGCGTCTGGTAGGGGCCGGCGAGCGGGCGGTCGACGGGCCAGGGCAGCGGATCACCGGGTGGCAGGCGGACGAGGTCGACCAGTTCCTGCTGCGCCGCCACGAGATCGGCACGGGCATCGGCCAGGTCGGCCCGGGCCGCAGCCAGGGCCACGTCGAGCACCGCGCGATCGTGCGGATCTCCGCCGGGCGCGACGAGATCCAATCGCTCGAGGGCTTCGATGCTCCAGCGGAGCATCGCGAACCCGGCCGACACCCTCCAGTATGCCTGCGAGATCCAGAGCCGCCGCGACCGTTCACCAGACCGCTCGAGCGCCTCGACGAGCGAGAGCGGCCGCGCGTAGAGGGCCGACACGGGTGGCGGAGCCGTGGGGGCGGGCGGCCTGTCGGCCGGGTTCGCGCCGGCCGTCGCGAGAGGCTCGAGCACCCTGTTCACGAGTTCCGTGGCCGCGGAGCCCGGTGGCTGCGGGTCGGCGCGGTCGGCCGCGACCACGACCGACACGGTGCCGTCGGCGCGGGGCTCGCGGCGGGCGTCGGGGGGCTGGGCTGCCGGCGGCTGGACCGCCTGCTGCCCTGCCGATGGCTGGCTCGCCTGCCCGCCGGGCGGCGTGGCTGCCGGGTCGGCGGCGGCCAGACGGGCCGTGGCCCAGGCCGAGGCGAGGACGGCTGCGAGGGCGACGACGAACGGCGGGGCGGGGCGGCGAAGCATGGCGCCATGATAGCCGGGAGAGACTGTGATAGCCGGGAGAGACTGTGCCGGGCGGCGCTTCAGGAGGCGGCGTCGAGGTAGGGATCCTGGCTCATCTGCATGTGCGCCTCGGCCCGCTGCCGCTCGACGTATTCGAGCACCCGACGCTGCCGCACGTGGCGGGCCTCGACCCGCTTCTGCGCCCGGCGGAAGACGGCCAGCAGTCCCTCGGGATTCCCGTCGAGCCGTCCTGCCAGCCGCGCCGCGATGCGAGCCGCCCGGGCCGCTCCGTAGCCGGCCACGAGGATGTCGTCGTCGAGCGCCGCATACTGCCGCCAGGTGCCGGGATCGCCCTGACGGCCGCAGCGGCCGACCAGCTGCCGGTCGATCCGCGCAGAGTCGTGCAGCTCGGTGCAGATCACGTGCAGGCCGCCGAGCTCGCCCACGCCCTCGCCGAGCTTGATGTCGGTGCCGCGGCCGGCCATGTTCGTCGAGACAGTGATCTGCCCGTGCTGGCCGGCCTGGGACACGATCTCCGCCTCCTTCGCGATGTGCCGCGCGTTGAGCACTGTATGCGGGAGTCCCGCCGCCTCGAGCAGTCGCGACAGCGTCTCCGACTTGTCGATCGACCGGGTGCCGATGAGTACCGGCCGGCCGGTAGCGTGCATCTCCTGCACCTCGGCGACGATCCTGGAGAACTTCTCGGCCTGGTTCTGCGACACGACCGGCGCGAGCCGGCGGCGGATCGCGGGCCGGTTGGTTGGGACGACCGCCACCGCCACGTCGTATGTCCGCGCCAGCTCTTGGGCGCTGGTCGCGATGGTGCCCGTCATGCCGGCGAGGTGGGGCCAGCGGGCGAAAAGGTTCTGGAGCGTGATCCGCGCCGCGTGGCCGGATGGCACGGTGATTTCGATCTTCTCCTGCGCCTCGACTGCCTGGTGCAGACCGTCCCGCCAATTCCGCCCCTCGGCGGCCCGGCCCGTCGATTCGTCGATGATCACGACCTTGCCGTCGCGGACGACGTATTGCCGGTCGCGGATGAAGAATCGTCGGGCCCGGCAGGCTCGCTCCACGGCGTCGTAGATGGCCAGCAGGCTCACCGACTCAATCGCCTCCGGCCGGGCGAGGGCGCGAACAGAACTCCGGCCGCGGCCGAGCAGCTCGCAGGTCTGCTTCTGCGCGTCGACTTCGAAATCTTCGCCGGCCTCCAGCCTCACCGCCGCGTCGGCGGCGAACCGGAAGAGCGTCTGCTCGGTCGCCTGTGCCTCCCCCGGCGGCGAGGCGATGATCAGCGGCGTGCGGGCGTCGTCGATCAGGACGTTGTCGGCCTCGTCGACCAGCGCGAACCAGTAGGGCCGCTGCAACAGCTTGGCGGCGCCGCCGGCGGTCTTCCCGGTGAGCACCGCCCCCAGATCGCCGCGGCCCTCGGTGATCTCGCGGTTCATGAGCCGGTCCTTGAGGAAGTCGAAGCCGAACTCGCCGGCGGTGCCATAGGTGACGTCGCAGGCGTAAGCCTTGCGGCGCGGGTCGAAATCCATCTGCGACTGCACGATGCCGACGGAGAGCCCGAGCGCCTCGTAGATCGGCATCATCCATTCCGCGTCGCGGCGGGCGAGGTAGTCGTTCACGGTGGCCAGGTGCGCGCCGCGGCCGAAGAGCGAGTAGAGCACCAGCGGCAGCGTGGCCACGAGCGTCTTCCCCTCGCCGGTCTGCATCTCCACGATGGCGCCGTGGACGAGGGCCACGCCGGCGAGCAGCTGCACGTCGTAGTGCCGCATGCCGAGACGGCGGCGGCCCGCCTCCCGCGTGGCGGCGAAGCTCTCGACCATGAGGGAGTCGACGGGCTCACCCGCGCGGGCGCGGTAGCAGAGCGATCTCCCCAGCCGCTTGAGCGCCAGGTCGTTCAGCTCGGCCATCTCGGCCGCGAGGGCGTCGATGCGCTCCACGGTCCGCCAGGTGGAGGCGTTGATGGCGGACCGCGATCCGAACGGCAATCCGCGCAACCAGTCGAACATGGCGGCCTGTCCCAGTGCCGCCGCCGCATCCGCGGCGGCCTCGTGCCGCCGCCGCATCCGCAACGGCCTTGGACAAGTATCCGTCACCCACGGACCCGCGGGCAAGGTTCGCGGCCGCAGCGGCGGCCTGCGGGTGGCCGGTCAGCCCGTCAGTAGCGGGCCGGCAACGCCGGCGTGGACCGGGCCGGGGGCATGCCGCTCGTGTTGCTGAACGGCCACCAGCTGCCGTTGGTCGTCTGTTGCTGCGGCCCGGTCATCTGCGGCATGGCCTGCTGCATCTGCTGGTTGGCCTGCTGGAACTGCGCGTTCATCTGCTGCTGGGCCGACTGTGCGCCCTGCTGCATCTGGTTGTTGTACTGCTGCACCTGGTTGTTGAAGCCTTGCTGGTACTGGTTCGCCGTGTTCTGCAGCTGGTTGCCGTACTGCTGCGTCTGGTTGGCGAGCGACTGCTGCGTCTGGTTGGCGTATTGGTTGGCCTGGTTCGACAGGCTCTGCTGGTACTGGTTCGCCTGGTTGGCCATCTGGTTGCCGTACTGCTGCATGTTCGGGGCCTGCATCGGCTGCTGCGGGGCCGAGGCCGAAGGCTGCGACCAGCTCCAGGTGTTCGGGGCGGGGGCCGCCGGCTGACCGACGCCCTGCCACGTGGTGGACGGACCGGGCATCGGCTGTCCCCCGGCCTGCGGTGCGAAGGAGACGGCCGGCGGCGTGGTGCCGTAGGGAGCCGGCTGGCCGATCATCCCGGTGGCGGGTGGTGCCACGGTGGAGCCGTAGACGGGTGCGGCCGTCTGGGGTGGCGTCTGGCAGCCAGCAAGCCCCAGGAGCACCACCGCCGCGAGCGCCGCCGTGGCGAGGCAGAGGTAGGTGCCGTGATCACGGAGCCGCAACGCGGTGCCATCGTCACGGGAATTGCGACGCGCCGGCTGGTGGCTCGGAAGGCTGGTGGAATCGTTGAACACGGCTCGCTCTCCGCGGGCTGACGGCTGGGACGCCGGACGAGGGGCTCGTTCGTTCATGGCTGGACGGCCGCGTGGCTGGACAAGCTGAACGCGGCTGCACAATGTGGGGCGGGAGGATACTGACTCGCGGCCCCGGGTCCAGACCACTTCCCGCAGGTTCGCCGCCTCCGCCGGGGGCGGGTTTCGGCTCCCCGATCGCCCAGCCACCGCTTCCCATGGAAGGCATGCACGCAGGCGATGCGTCCCGGAAAGGTCGCCGTCGTCGCTCCTTGCGCAGCCTGCCGTGTCTTCCTGCCCGCCGTTCGCATGCCCCACCATGAACACCCGCGCATGAACACACGCGCTGAATCACTCTCCCGTGCTGCTGCCGCAGCCGCCGGCGTTGAGATCGCCGCCGTCGGATCGGGGCCCGCGGACCCGGTGGCGATCCTGGCGGAGCTGCGGACGGCAGCCGGCCGACTGGGGTTCTCCCGGCTGGGCGTCGCGCCGGCGGTGCCTCCTCCCCGGCAGGATCTCGTCCGCCGCTGGATCGACCGCGGGCTCGCGGGGGCGGTCGGGGAATGGCTCGAACGACAGCTGCCGCTGCGGGCCGATCCGGCCCACCTGCTCCCCGGCGTGCGCAGCGTCGTCATGCTCGCCACCGATCATGCCACGACCGCCCCCCGCGGCGCGTTGGCCGATCACGACGACTCCGCCGATCCGGCCGCTGCAGGTGCCGCCGCCGGAGCAGGCCGGGGCCGCGTGGCCCGTTATGCCTGGGGTGGCGACTACCACGACCTGCTGCGCGCGCGGGTCAACGAGCTGTCGGCCTGGCTCGAGGCACGCGTGCCCGGCTGCCGCACCCGCGGCGTGGTCGACTCGGCGCCTCTGGCCGAGCGGGAGTTCGCCTGGCTCGCCGGGCTCGGCTGGTTCGGCAAGAACACGATGCTGATCGACCCGAACGCGGGCAGCTACTTCCTGCTGACGGCTCTGCTCACCGACCTCGAACTGCCGACCGACGCGCCGCTTGAGGTCGACCACTGCGGCAGCTGCACCGCCTGCCTCGACGCGTGCCCGACGGACGCATTCGTGGCCCCGCGGCTGCTCGACGCCAGCCGCTGCATCAGCGGGCTGTCGATCGAGGACCATGGCCCGATCGCCGCGGAGCTCCGCGGCCGGATGGGAGCGTGGGTGTTCGGCTGCGATGTCTGCCAGGAAGTCTGCCCGTGGAACCGCCACGCGCCCGGCTCCGCGGAGCCATCCCTGCAGCCGCGGCCCACGGCGGCGGGGGAGCCTCCGGGAACGCTGCCGCTGGCGGAGCTGCTGCGGCTCGACGAGGCGGGATTTCGCCGGCAGTTTCGCGGCACACCGCTGCTGCGGGCCAAGCGTCGCGGGCTCTTGCGGTCGGCGGCGATCGCGCTGGGCAACGCCCCCGACCCCGCGGCGTTCGAGCCGCTCGCCGCTGCGCTGGCCGACGCGGAGGAGGTCGTCCGGGGTGCGGCGGCCTGGGCGCTGGGATGCTGGAGCCGCGCGGGCGGCCCGCTCGGCACGCGGTCGCGGGAGCGGCTCGCCGCGCGGCTCGCGGTCGAGGCCGACGCCGAGGTGCGGCGCGAGATCCAGCGGGCGTTGGGCCAGACCGCATCCGAGCCAGGGTGACTCGGGCGTCCCGAGGCCGCGTTTCAGGAGGGAGCGATCACTCCGGGCCGGCTGTGAGTCAGCCGCATTCCGCCGTCTCGTCGACGTCGTCGGCGGGATCGCGTCCGGGGCCGTCGACGGCGTAGAAGCGGTCGAGCACCGCCCGCCAGTCGGCGTTGACCTTCACGCCGATGAAGGCGTCGCGGACCGGCAGGTAGTCGGGGTGGAGCCGCGCGTACTTGATGGCGAACTTCCGCATCAGCCTGCCCGCCAGATCGGGCCCGTGCAGCTCCTCCGCCAGCGCGAAGTGCTCCGCGAGCACGTCGGCCTGCTCGCGGATCGTGGGCGGGGGCGGCGGCGGCTCGCCGGCCAGGAGCGCCAGCGTCTGTCGGAAGATCCACGGGTTGCCGATCGCGCCCCGGGCGACACTCACGCCGTCGACGCCGGTCTGCCGCAGCATCGCCACGCAGGCCGCGGCCGAGAAGAGGTCGCCCGAGCCGATCACGGTGCGGTCGCCGGCGTGCCGCTTCACCGCGGCGAGGAAGTCCCAGCTGCTCGGGCCGACGTACTTCTGCTGCACCGTGCGGCCGTGGACGGTGATCGCGGCGACGCCGCGGGCGAACGCGCCGTCGAAGATCGTCCAGAAGCGGTCGGCGCTGGCGGCCGAATCGTCGATGCCGCGGCGCATCTTGAGCGTGACCGGAATCGCCGGCGGCACGGCGTCGCGGACCCGCGTCACGATCTCGAGCGCCGTCTCCGGCACGCCCAGCAGGTAGCCTCCGCGGCAGCGGCCGAGCACCTTCTTCACGGGGCAGCCGAAATTGATGTCGATGACGTCGTAGCCCTCGGCCACGAGCCGTCGGGCGGCGGGGGCGAAGTCGTCGGGATTGGCGCCCATGAGCTGCCCGCCGACCGGATGCTCCTCGTCGGCCACGGCGAGCCGCGCCAGGTTGCGGCGGTTGGTTCCGACCTCCGTCACGAAGCGGTCGAGGAGCACCTCGCAGAGCGCGTAGGCTGCGCCGTGCCGGCGGGCGAGCACCCGCATCGGGCGGTCGCTGTAGCCCGAGAGCGCCGCCTGCACCACGGGGGATGCGAGCTCGACGCCATCGATCCTCACGAGAGCACCGGGCAGGAATCGAACCAGGACCGCCCCTGGGCGGCCATCCACGCCATGCTCTCCCGCGGCCCCCAGTCGCCCGGCTCGTACTGCTCGATCGGTGGCATGTCGACGGAGCTCCAGGCGCGGACGAACGGGTCGATGATGTCCCAGGACTTCTCCACCTCGTCGGCGCGGGCGAAGAGGCTCGCGTCGCCCGTCATCACGTCGAGCAGCAGCGGCTCGTAGGCCTCCGGCAGCCGGCCGGTGAATTCCCGCGAGTAGCTGAACTCGAGGTCGGTGAGCCGCAGGTTCATGCCGTCGCCCGGCACCTTCGTATGGAAGTGCAGCTGGATGCCCTCGGCGGGCTGGATCTGGATCACGAGCCGGTTGGCCTCGCGGTGGCTCTTGTGCTTGCCTTCGGCGAAGAGCTCCAGCGGCGGCTGCCGGAAGGCGATCACGATCTGCGTGGTGCGGCAGCTCATCAGCTTGCCGCTGCGCAGGTAGAAGGGCACGCCCTGCCACCGCCAGTTGTCGATCTCCAGCCGAACGGCCCCGAACGTCGCCGTCTGGCTCCCCTCGGCGACGCCCGGCTCGGCGAGGTAGCCCCGGTATTGGCCCCGGACGCCGGCCGTCGCCACCTCGGCGAGGTCGAGGGGCCGGATCGCCTCGAGCACCTTGACCTTTTCGTTGCGGACGGCGCTGGCGTTGAACCGCACGGGCGCCTCCATCGCCGTCACCATGAGCAGCTGGAGCAGGTGGTTTTGGAACATGTCGCGGAGCACGCCCGCGCCGTCGTAGTAGCCGCCCCGGCGGCCCACGGCGACCTCCTCGGCGACGGTGATCTGCACGTGGTCGATGTAGCGGCGGTTCCAGATCGGCTCGAAGATCGTGTTGGCGAATCGCAGGGCGAGGATGTTTTGCACCGACTCTTTGCCGAGGTAGTGGTCGATGCGATAGACCTGGCTCTCGTGGAAGACGCGGTGCAGGTGCTCGTTGAGCGCCCGGGCGGTGGCGAGATCGGTGCCGAACGGCTTTTCGACGACGATCCGCCGGGGGCCGTGATCCTCGGCGGCCATGCCGTGGGCGCCGATCGCCGCGACCACGGGCTCGTAGAACTGCGGGGCGGTGGCGAGGTAGTAGACGCGGGTGGCGTCGACGCCCGCCTCGAGCGCCTGCAGCCTGGCGGCGAGCCGGCGGAAGTCGTCGGGGCTGCCGATGTCGCCCGGCTGGTAGTGGATGCCCGCCGCGAACGCCTGCCACGAGGCGTCGTCCGGCGAATCGCCGTCCGCGTGGGCGGCCGTCGACTCGCGGAGCTGCGCCCGCCACTGCTCGTCGCTCATCGGCGTGCGTGAGAAGCCGACGATCCGCGTGTCCGGAGGCAGGGCGCCGCTGCGGAAGAGGGTGTAGAGCGCGGGCACGAGCTTGCGGCTCGTCAGGTCGCCGGACGCGCCGAAGATCACGATCGAGTGAGACACTGTGGTATCCGCGCTGATGGTGGCTGTGTGTGGCTCGCCCGGAAGGCGAGCGCCTGCGGGGACCAAGGATGAAGGATACCGACAGATTCGTCTCGCCCGGAAGGCGAGCGATTGCGGACGAGGCGAACCTTGGCTTCGCCTCCGGCCGCATCAGCCTGCGGG
>JBILVO010000220.1:0-4413 GCA_044370415.1 Pirellulales bacterium | reverse complement strand
GACCGTGGCACGCGGTACCGCGACCGTTCCTGGACCGACTGCCGCCATGGAAGGCGGCGACCGACTCGCACCGAGGCATCGTGCATGGCCCTATTCTACGCACTCTCGTATCCGACGGTTCGTCGCTCGTCGTGCGGGGAAATCCGGGCCGCCGCGGGCGGACTCTTGGCCGCGACCGCCCTGGCGACGAGCCTGCTCTCGGGCTGCGGTCCCCGGGCGGCGGGAGACACGGGTGTCCCGCCCGGTAACGGAGCGGATGCGGCCGGCCGTGCGCTCTGCCCCCGGATCGACGCCGCACTCTCCCATGCCCGCGACAGCCGCCGGCTCGACGCCGACGTGCAGGGCGCCTGGCAGGTCGTGCACGGCATCCTCGCCTTCGGTAACGGGCTTCCGCTGCGGCACGACGGCACCGAATCGGCGGCGCTTGACTACCTCCTCGGCGGTGGCCAGCTCGCCGGCTGGCGGCTGCGGCCCGGCAGCCGTGGCGTCTTCGCGGCCGTCGAGGAGGGGAGCACGACCGCGCAGGGCCATCCCGACCAGTGGCTCGGCTATCTCTCGCAGTGCGGCCTCGGCGGCATCCCGCTCGACACGGCCGTGGTCGTGGGCGGCCGCCGCTTCACGGTCGAAGACCTGCTCACGCAGGCACAGGCCGACATCCGTCCGGGCCAGGAGGCGACCTGGACGCTGATGGCACTGACCGCCTATCTGCCGCCCGACGCCGCCTGGACGTCGAGCGACGGGCAGCGCTGGACCACCGAGCGGGTCGTGCGGATGGAGGCCGAGGCCGACATTCCCTCGAGCGCCTGCGGAGGCACGCACCGCCTCTACGCGTTGGCGAGAGCCGTGCGAAAGAAGTGCGACGCCACGGGCCTGCCCGCCGAGCAGCTCACCGGCGGCTGGGCGGAGGCGGCGGCCGTCGTCGCCGACTGCGTCGATCGCGCCCGCCGCTTCCAGCAGCCCGACGGCAGCTTCTCCGTCCACTCCTTCGAGCGTCCCGGCAGCTCGCCCGATGCCGTCGCCACACTGGGCACCACCGGCCACGTCTTCGAGGTGCTGGCGGTGGCGCTCGACGACGAGCAGCTCGCGGAGCCCTGGGTGACGCGGGCAGCCGAACGGCTGGTCGCGCTCCTCGAGGGCACGGCCGACGTCGACGTCGAATGCGGGGCGCTCTACCACGCGGCCCACGGGCTGCTCCTGTACAGGCAGCGGACCTGCGGCTCTACTGACTGATTCTCCCCGGGGGAATCGTCGCGCCGTGCACGGCCTCATCTTCTTCTATCTGCAGAAGTTCGCCGACGTCGCCGCGGCCGGCAGCACCTCCTGGAACCAGGTGCGGTCGAGCGTGGAGACCAGCGGGGCGAAGTATCTGCCGTCGGGCACCTACCCCGACGCCGACGCCGTCGCGATCCTCACCTCCATCGCCGAGTGCAGCGGGCGGCCCCTGACCGTCACCCTCGAGGAGTTCGGGCAGTACCTCGCGCCCCACCTGATCAAGGTGGCGGGCACGCACGTCGATCCCGCCTGGCGCACGCTCGACCTGATCGAGCACACGGAGGCGATCATCCACACGATGATCCGAGCGAGCACGGCCGGAGCCAGCCCGCCGGTGCTCGAAACGGCCCGCCCCTCTCCTGACGAGCTGCATCTGGTCTACAACTCCGCTCGGCGGCTCTGCCCGCTGGCCCTGGGACTCGTGCGTGGCATCGCCGCCCACTATGGCGAGACCGTGACGATCACGGAGCCCAGCTGCCTGCTGCGCGGGGATGCCTTCTGTTCGTTCATCATCGAGCACGTCGCCACCGACACGCACGAGCCACGCTCGCCGCTCACCGAAACCACCGTGCTCGGTCCCGACGCCGTCGAGGCGATCCGCCGCGACGCGGCCGCCTCCGCCTTCGTCGGCACCGACCCGCGCCGCCCCCTGCCCGAGTGGATCGGCGGCCATCGCGTGCTCTCCTCCATCGGCCGCGGCGCGATGGGCGAGGTCTACCTGGCCGAGGACGAGACGCTCGGCCGCCGCGTGGCGATCAAGGTGATGCATCCCTCACGGGCCGGCGACCCCACGTCGCGGCAGCGGTTCGTGCGGGAGAGCCGGGCGACCGCGGCCGTCGAGCACCCGCACGTGGTCACGATCCACCGCGTCGGGGAGCACGAGGGGCTGCCCTTCATCGTGATGCAGCACCTCCACGGCCGAACGCTCGCCGCCCACCGTCGCGAGGCTGGCCGCATGCCGCTCGACGAGGCGCTGCGGATCGGCCGCGAGATCGCCGAGGGGCTCTCCGAGGCGCACGGCCACGGTCTCGTCCACCGCGATATCAAGCCCGACAACGTCTTCCTCGAGGGCCCGAAGCGGCAGGTGAAGATCATCGACTTCGGCCTCGCCCGGGGGATGGGCGACGACTCCCTGTCGTCGCATGTCACCCACGACGGCGCGGTGGTGGGCACGCCGGCCTACATGGCGCCTGAGCGGATCGACGCCGGTGTCGTCGACGCCCGCGGCGACCTGTTCGGGCTAGGCGTGATCCTCTACGAGCTGCTGGCGGACCGGCTGCCGTTCGAGGGCGCGTCGATGATGGCGATGCTGGCGTCGATCGCCCGCGGATCGCCCCCCGACCTGCGCGACGTCGCCGCCGACGTGCCCGCCGAGGTCTCGTCGCTCGTGATGCGTCTGATCGCCCACGACCCCGCCGCCCGGCCGGCCAGTGCCGAGGCGGTGGCGGACGAGCTCGCCGCACTCGAGAGGCGGCTGCGGCCCGCGTGAGCCTCCGGGCCGCCAGCCGTGGGAACCGGCCGTCAGCCGTGGGACTTGATCGCCTCGAGCTGGGAGTGCACGGCGTCGGCGAGCACGCGCAGGTCGCCGTGCCAATCGACCGTGCTCGACGTGCCGGCGGCCATGTCCTTCACCTGGGCCGTGCCGGCGGCGAACTCGTCGCTGCCGATGACCAGGGCGACGCGAAAGCCCTTCTTGGCCGCCACCTTCAGCTGCTGCCCCACGCGGCGGGCCTCGGGATAGAACTCCACCGCCATGCCCGCCGCCCGCAGCGTCGCGGCGATCCGCAGGTAGTCGCCAAGGTGCTCCTCGTCGAAGTGGACGAGGAAGACCTCGGCCGGCGTCTCCACGAGTTCGAGACGGCCGAGCTCCTCGAGTCCCGCGAGCAGCCGATCGATCCCCAGGGACGCCCCCACGCCGGGCAGCGACTGCTTTGTGTAGAGTCCGGCCAGATTGTCGTAGCGTCCACCCGAACAGATGCTGCCGAGCGCCGGCAGCTCGTCGAGGAAGCTCTCCAGCACGACGCCGGTGTAGTAGTCGAGCCCGCGGGCGATCGACGGATCGACGATGACGCGGCCTGCGGGCACCCCGGCCTGCCCCACGCCGTCGAGGAGCGCCCGCAGGGCGGCGACGCCCTCGCGGCCCGTGTCGGAATCCCCGACGAGCTCGTCGAGGGCGGCCAGCACCGCCGCGGGTTCGCCCGCGAGCTGCGCCATGCCGAGCAGCTTCTCCCGCACCGCGGCCGTCACGCCGTGGCCCTCGAGCTCCGCGGCCACCTGCTCAGGCGTCGCTTTCCCCAGCTTGTCGAGGGCCCGCAGCACCTGCGTGGAGCGATCGGCCACGCCGCACTCGGCGAGCACGCCGGCGAGCACGCGGCGGTCATTGATGCGGATCGTGAAGCCGCCGATGCCGATCGCGGAGAGCAGGTCGTGCACCACGAGCACCGTTTCCAGGTCGGCCACGGGGCTCGTGGTGCCGATCGTGTCGAAGTCGCACTGCATGAACTCGCGATAGCGGCCGCGCTGGGTGTTCTCGCCGCGCCACACCGGGGCCATGTGATACCGCTTGAACGGCACGCCCAGGCCGCCGATGTGCTGGGCGCAGAAGCGGGCGAACGGCACCGTGAGGTCGAACCGCAGGCCGACGTCGCGGCCGCCGTGGTCCTGGAAGCGGTAGAGTTGCTTGTCGGTCTCCTCGCTCCCCTTGCCGGTGAGGATCTCGAGGTACTCCAGCGCCGGCGTGTCGATCGGCGCGAAGCCGTACGATCGATAGACGCGGCGGGCGGTGTCGAGGATCCGCTCGCGGGCCAGTGCCTGCGCGGGCAGGTGGTCCCGGAATCCCTTGAGGGTGCGGGGCTCGATGAGCGGGCGTGGGTCGGTCACGGGGCCGCCTTTCAGCCCTGTCCGCCGAGCACCGGCAGGAGCGCCGGCTTCGCGCTGCGGATCGAGCGTCCGCGGCTCTTCTTCCTGCGGCCGTCGCCGATCCGCTCGCCGCCTGGCCCCAGCACCGCGTCCATGTACTCCTCGACCTGCTCCGGCGTCTCGAAGTACTGGTCGTAGACCCAGTCGTCCTCGTACTCGCACTCCTTGGTGGTGTACTCGCGGCAGATCTGCGGCCGTGTCTCGTAGATGCCGCAGAGGTGG
>JBILVO010000074.1:0-18408 GCA_044370415.1 Pirellulales bacterium | reverse complement strand
TGGTCGTCGCGCAGGTGCTTGCAGACGGTGTGCACGCAGACATACCAGTCGCCGTCCTCGGTGAAGACGGTGGCGTGGTCGTGGAGCAGGAACCAGCGAATGTACTCGAACTCCTCGCGGGTGGTCGGCGTCTCCAGGGGCAGCGCGAAGTAGCGGCAGCACTTGGCGGTGCAGTATTCGCAGAGCACCTTGTCCTTGGGCACGTTCTCCCGCTTCGGCTTGGCGGGGAGCGGCGGGAAGACGATGTCGGCGATCGGCATGGAGGCTCTCCGGCGAAGTCCGCGGCCACGAGCGAGGCCGACACTATACCCGCCGCCGCGGAAAAGTCGCCGGGCCGCCCGCGGGCTCCGTCGCGCGTCCGCCGGCGGGCGGGCGTTTTCCGTATACTCGGCCGCGGTCCGGCGTGCCATCGAGGCGTGCCCTCGACCGGATACGAGCGAAGGGAGTCGGCCCGTGCCCAAGTGCTGGCGGATCCTGCCCCACGACCAGCCGCTCGTCGAGTCGATCGAGCGGTCGGCGCGGGTGTCGCCGGTGACAGCCCGGCTGCTGGCCGCCCGCGGGCTCACCGACGCTGCGGACGTGCGGCGGTTCCTCGACGGCACGATGGCCGACCTCCGCGACCCCGAGCTCCTGCCGGGCGTGCCCGCGGCGGCCGACCGCTTACTCGCGGCGGCGCGGGCGGGCGAGCCGATCGTCGTCTACGGCGACTATGACGCCGACGGCATGTGCTCGACGGCGATCCTCATGGGCTGCCTGGAGGCGATCGACGCCAAGGCGAGCTGGTACGTGCCCGACCGGCTCGACGAGGGCTACGGCCTCAACGCCGACGCGGTGGAGACGCTCGCCGCCCGCGGCGCGCGGGTGATCGTCACCGTCGACTGCGGCATCGCCAGCGTGGCCGAGGCCCTGCGGGCGAAGGAGCTCGGCGTCGACCTCATCGTCACCGACCACCACAACTTCGGCGATGTGCTCCCCGCGGCCGACGTGCTCGTCCATCCGCGGCTCCCCGGCACCGCCTACCCCTTCGGCGAGCTGTGCGGCGCGGGCGTGGCCTTCAAGCTGGCCTGGGCGATCGCCACGCGGCATTGCGGCGCGAAGCACGTGACGCCGCGGCTGCGCGAGATGCTGCTCCGCGGCATGGGGCTGGCGGCGCTGGGAACGGTGGCCGATGTGGTGCCGCTGCTCGACGAGAATCGCATCTACGTCCGCCACGGCCTCGAATGCCTGCGCAAGCGGGGCGGCCCCGGCATCGACCGCCTGATGGAGCTGGCGAAGCTCCATGACAAGTCGCAGCTCGACAGCGAGGACGTGGCCTTCCGGCTCGCGCCCCGGCTCAACGCCGCCGGCCGCCTGGGCCAGGCCGCCTGCGGCATCGAGCTCCTCACGACCTCCGACGCCGCGCGGGCGGTGCAGCTGGCAGACTTCGTCCACGAGCTCAACGCGCGGCGCGAGACGGAGGAGCGGAGCATCCAGCTCGCGGCGGGCAAGCAGGCCCGGGATCGCTTCGATCCAATCCGCGACGCGGCGCTCGTGCTGGCGGACCGCGGCTGGCATGCCGGCGTGATCGGCATCGTGGCCGGCCGGCTGGCGGAACGGTTTCACCGGCCGGTGGTGATGATCTCGCGCGACGAGCACCAGGGCCGGCCGGCGATCGGCAGCGTGCGGAGCGTGCCGGGGTTCGACGTGCACGAGGCGGTCATGGCCTGTCGCGAGCACCTGCTCACCTGCGGCGGCCACGCGGCCGCGGCGGGCCTGCGGATCGAGGACGGGCGGATCGACGCGTTCCGCGAGGCGTTCGTGCGGGCGGTGGCGGAGCGGATGCCGGCGGCGCTCCTGCTGCCGCAGATCACGCTCGACGGCGAGAGCACGCTCGCGGGCCTCACGCTCGAGGCGGTGCAGCAGCTGGAGCGATTGGCGCCCTTCGGACAGGGCAACCGGCGGCCGATTCTCTGCGCGTCTTCGGTCCGGCTGGCGGAGCCGCCGCGGACGATCGGCGCGGGCGCGCGGCACATCTCCATGAATCTCGTCCAGCACGGGGCGAAGGTCAGGGGCGTCGCCTTCGGGGGTGCCGACTGGCTGCCGCATCTGCCGCCGCCGGGCGAGCCGTTCCACGTCGCCTTCAAGCCGAAGATCAACGAGTATCGCGGCCGCCGCACGGCGGAGATGGAGATCATCGACTGGCGGCCGGACGGGGTGGACGTGGGGCGGGAACTGCCCCCCTTGGAGGTCGTGGCCGGGGAATGAATGGGCAGCCGTGTGGCGGCGTTGTCCTGCGGCGTCCGGGCGGGTAGTCTTTACATCTCTCCCGCGTGCGGCACCGGCGTGCCACATGCATCGGGGCGTAGCTCAGCCTGGCTAGAGCGCTACGTTCGGGACGTAGAGGTCGCACGTTCGAATCGTGTCGCCCCGACATTACTTACGGTACGAGACTGCTCCATCCCGGAGTTGGGCTCGTCTGTGCGGAAGTTCCCGGTGTCATCGCCTCCCGAGGCACCGAAATCGACCGCCGGCCACACGCCGGGGGACCCTGAGTGTTGTGGTCGCTGCCAGACGCCCTCACGGGCGTCGCGGCATCTAGGTCCAGCCGTCGGACCTCCCGCTTGCCGAAATTGCCGGCCTCGAAGTCGAGGCCGATCCAGATCCCGAGCCGCAACACGTGCGGGGATCCCGAGGTCGTTCAGCTTCCCAGCAATCCGCTTGATGCCGTCGCCGGCAGCACGCCACTGCAGCATCATCAGCCAGATGCGAACCTTCTCCAGGTCATAAGGCAGGAACCTCACGTGGTGCCCCAGGCGCCGAATCTTCTCTCCGTCCTCGAGCCACTGGACGAAACCGTCGTCGGCCTGGTCGCGCTCGTTCAGGCATGCTGAGGCGGTCCAGTGGTTGACCGGAGACGATGTCGTGCGGGTCTTGGAACAGGTGACTGCCGACGCCGATACATCAACTGCAAGAGGACGGTGTGCGGCTCAGTGCTGCTTCCTGCACGAACGCATGTCAGGCGTCTGCAGAGAGGGGCTTCCCCGATGGGCCGCGAGACCTCCAGAGAAAAAGCAGGCGTCGCGAGCAGTTGGGATGCGTGTCGTCGCGATCCTCGATCTCGTCAGCGAGATGTACGAGCAGTCGATTCGGCTCGTTCTCGATCGCAGACACACACTCCTCCAGCGTCGCTGTGCCTGCGACGACGTCTTGCGGTCGCACCGAGACTCGGGACAGTCCCCGGATCACACGTCCGCGGACGATCGACTCGCGTAGCGATTCTTCGTCAATCTCGTCGCTTGCCGCGAGAAATCGCCAGAAGCCGAGCAGCGACACTCCTTGGGCGGTGCGGGCGGCCTGTTTGATGCCGTCGCGAATGACAAGCTCCGCTTCCTTGGGTGAAACGTGGCCGAACGGCAGCGCCGACTCATAGGTCTGTAAGAGCGTTTCCAGGGGGACATCGCCGCCGCGGAGCCGGGCCTCGAGGATCTGTTCAATCAACGAAGTGCGGGCTTCCTGTTCCATCGCCATCTTGAGATGGGACTTCATCGCGGCTTCTGTGCCGCTCGCCGCCGCACCGTAGTCATCGCACAGGAACTCGGTAACTCGGTTCATAAACCGCGTCGAGGAAAAGGCCAGCCAGCGTGCGGGCCACAGCGCGATGAGGGGCGCTGCGACCCTGAAGTCCGTGCCTCGAAGCACGTCGGCGATCGCGAGCGTCAGTCCTGCTGCGAATAAGACGTGGATGAGCATGCAGCGGCTGGCGATGGAGCAAAACCGGAACACGTGCCCGAATTCGTGTCCAATTACGGATTCGAGTTCAGGCTCATCGAGGAGGTGCACTATCGATCGATTCAGGTGGACGGCCGTGAAGCTCCCGACGCCGGGCAGCAGGCTCAGCGGCATGGCATGGGCGTTGACGTTCTTGTCACGCACCAGATAGACCGGACAGGGATCGTGGATGCCAAGATGTGAGGCGACGCGATCAACGCAGGAGAGAAGCGAGTCGCGGGAGTGCGGGCCGAAGCTTGCGTCCGTTCGTATGTCCCGGAGCGGCTTGCGCCTTGTGGCCCATAGAGCGGGCACGAAGTCGAATAGCCCCAGGGCGCTGACTGTCACGAGCGCAATGGTTTCAGCCGTGGCACCAGGCCCTCCGCGGGCCACCATCCAAGCAACGCAGCCGAAGGCTGCAGCGGCCTCGAGCGCAAGCCAAGCGAGGGCGAACCGCTCGTGCCGCAGGTGGATTCGTAGCAACGTGTCCCGGTCAGGCGTGTTCAGGTTACGAGGGGCTGAAAGGGTCATGTCCTGCATGGGAGACCGCCTACGGAACCGTGATTTAGAACAGCGATTGGACAACTCCCCTGAGGAGACCCATCGATGGACGGGCTCGCGTCTGATAGAGCACTTTGCCCGGCCCCGTGAACCGCACCACGAAGCCTTCGCCCGACAGGAATGAGTCCTTGAGGGATCCGGCTAGGACCACCGACTCGAACGCCATGCCGAAACTAAACGCAACGATATGACGATTATCGAGCACGAAGCGTTCGCCGGCCGCTACCGACTGCTCGACAATGCCGCCGTGGCTCGTCACAAACGTCGTGCCGCTGCCCACAGTCTTGAGAAAAAATAGCCCGCGAGTAGCGAGCACGCCTTGGAAACCCGCATTGTGGAGGGTGAACCCCACGGCTGGATCGCATGCCAGGAACGCACCGCGTGCCAGGAGAAGCGATTGATCAGCGGTCACCTCCAGCGACCGGATTTCACCCATCTGGTCTGGGGCAAGGACGATGTGCTGGTCGTCCCGCTTCGCCCGGTAAATGACAGTGAAAAAACTCTCGCCCCCAAACAGGCTGCGGATGCCTTGGGCCACGCCACGGTTTCCATCCATGTGCACGCCAGCCCGCACGTCGACCGCGAGCCCTGGCGTCATCGCGAGCATGGAGCCGGGTTGTGCCAGGATCGACTCGCCCTCGGACATGTCGAGCCGCAGTGCCGAGAACGCGGGACCGTGAAGCACTTCGTGACGCATGACGCTCGTTCAGCTCAACGGTGTCCTACGGAGTGTCGCTGTCAGGCATCTTCGTCGGCCTGAGGGCTCATCCGGTTTCTCACCGCATAGCCGACGAAGCCGACGGTCAGCAGGATTCCGAGGAAGATGAAGAGTGCCACGAGGCGGCTCACGCCCAACACTTCAGAAATGGTGGTCACGCAGATGTCGTAAATCACGACTCGGATTAACCAACTGACGATTGAGCCGATGCCTCCGCCACGCGCGGCGAGAAGAGGTATGGCGATGGAATTCATGACAACTTCTCCAGATGTTCAACGAGTCGTCGCGGTGAAAAAGAACCCCCACTAACGGGGAAGATTACACTTCTCTGGGAATGAGTGTCAACGGGCGAGTCGATAGGCCGGCGGACTTGGCCGGCTCGGACTGCCGTCGCGAGACCGCAACCTGCTCTTCCGTGCTGAGCTTCCTCACCAACCGAAAACCGATCCCTGCCGGTGATGGCGCGGTCTCACGAGCCGGAAGTCACGGATGGAACAGGAAACGGGGAGAACGTCAAGCCCTTTGGCCGTTCTCGCCCGCACCGCATCCCCGTCAAACAACATCTGGTACTGGAACGGATACGGGCAGAGATCGGCCATTTCGGCGGGGTTTCCGCTATAAGGCCAAGTCGTACGGGAAGTAACGTCAGGAGTCGCCCCGACTGTTGGATCAGTTCGTGAAAACAAGCGCAGATCACCTCCCGATGGTCGGGAGCGTTCTGACGGGATGCGGCATTAAACGGGGATGAAATCAGGGCGCGGCCCGATTCCTCTCCGGTGCTCATCTGGAGGTGGTCATCATGGGGCGTCGTCATTCTGACGCGCTCCCGTCCATGCGGCGACACAGCCGCAGCGGGAATGCGCGGGCTCGGATCGGGAAAGCCAAGCAGGCAAGCAGTTGCCACACGGCGGCGGTGCGTTCAGCCCTTACGCGCCCCTAGCGAGACGTAAATCGCCCGCAGCCGGGAATCGGGCGAGTCCGCCCAGCAGCCACTGTTCCCTGGCGGCACCCAACGGGCCGGCTCACCATTGCGGTCAGGGAGCCAGCCCGCGGTGGTGATCACATGAACCTGCGACGTTCCAGCATCGCGAGCGCCCCGATCGCGAGCGCAAGCACACTGCCGAACGAACTCGGGTCGATCTCGGGAACGGGAGGAGCCGCGTGGCTCGTGCCCGCGAGCACGCACGCCCACAGAGTCGCCGCGACCGCAACCGTCTTTCCAAATCGCCATCCTGACCGCATGGGATACTCCTTCTTGAGTTACACAACTTGATCCGCAAAGCGACTGCCGCCCACCTCGGGCAAGCTGGAGCGTGTTCCGGGTGCAATTTCCATTGTCGCCATCCTCCTTGTCATCACCCCCCCGCGTCCCCAGCCACGCCCTGGCCGGCGCCATGTCTCCCGAACAACTGGCGACCAGGATGATCCCGACCGCCAGACAGGTCTCCAGCCCCAGCAGCTTCGCCACCCCCCAGCCGTGCAGCGGCATGCTCGTGTATTGGCAGAAAAACCCCGGCGCGAAGATCGACGGGATGTTCCCGGTCCGCCGGAAGTCCTCGATACCCAGCGTCCGTCCCATCCCAAGCATAGAGCCGGCAAGCGACCCGAAGATACGCGGTCTGACGATCCCAAGCATCGTCCGGGGCCAGATGACGGCGATCACCGACAGCGAGACGACCCAAACCAAACAGAGGTGATTGAACTCTTGCAACGCCCCACCCAACATGTCGGCTCGCTGATCGCACATCTGCGTAGTTGTGATGAACGCAACTCACCCCGCCCCGAATCGAACGAGAATCTCACCATCGAATAGCACACGACGTTCTCGGCCTCCCGTGCTCCGGTGTCGGAACCGTATCATCGACGAACCCGTGCCGTATCCTGGCTAGAAACGGCGCGACTTCACTGCGGACGGCGCGGCCCGGATGGGCCGCCCGGCCCTTGACGAAAGCCCGGCACCGATTGGCCTGGCGGCAGCCCCGGCACGTAATACTCCACGTATCCGAGCTGCATCTCGTCGAACGTCTGCGGGCCCCAGCGGACGGTTTTCGTCGGATCGGGATTGGCCGGATTGCCCGCGCTGTTGTCGTACCAGGCCGTGAACACGAGCGTGTCGCCTGCCACGAGCGTGAGCGGCTCGTGCAGCCGGTAGAGCAGCTGCCAGTTGAAGTCGAATCGCGGAATGTCGAGCAGTGTCGTGCGGCCACCGTCGCCGCGCACCAGCTCGTAGCGGCAGGCCTTGCCGCGAACGTGCAGGTGCGGCATGAAGCCCATGACCGTGGCATCGAACGGCAGCCGCAGCGACGCCTCCTCACGATGATCGGCCACCCCCGGCGGAATCGAGATCTTCGAGTTCACGATGCCCGCCACACGCACCTCGTGCCGGGGCGGCTCCTTCGCATAGATCACGCCCACGCGGGTGCGGTCGGTCGTGGCCGTGCCGTTGGGCGTGTAGTGCATCTGGAATCGCATCCGCGCCCCCTTCGGCAACTTCTTCGCGAAGCCGTCAGGGTAGATGAGCACGTTCTGCCCCGGCACGTACTCCCCCCAGAAGCCCCCTCGCTCCTCAGCGGCGGGGTCCCGCGGGTCGCCGGCCGCGTCGTCCCCGCCCACCAGATGGATGAGCGCGTGGTGCACGACGTCGCGGTCCCCCGGCTGCACCTCGATCGCCCGCACCCAGCAGTCCTCGGGGAGATGCGTCTCGACGAACACGGTCTGGTAGGGCATCACGCCCGTCGCCTTCACCGCCACCGGCTCGGCGAACTCGAAGACCGCGTCCGGCGTCCCGATCTGCCACGCGACTGGATACGTTTTCGGTGCCGGAGCGTCGGCCGGATCTCCCTCGGGACGGCCACCGGCGATCCACTGCAGGAGGTCGCGTTTCTCCGATTCCGCGAGCGATCGGTCGTTGGCCCACGGCGTGTGGACGCGACCGTTCTCGGCATCGGGGGGCACGGCGGCGGCGAACCAGGGAGGCATCGTGCCGCGGTCGACCACCTGCCGCACCATGCCCGCGTGGGCTACGAGGTCGTCGTAGGAGTCGAGCGGGAACGGCCCTACGCCGCCGTCACGATGGCACTCGGCGCAGTGCTGCCCCACGATCCGCGAGATCCGACCGTGGTACGTGACCGCGGTACCGGGCACCTCCTTGGTCGGTACCTCCTTGCTTGGCAAATCCTTCACCGGCACGTCGAGCACGCAGCCTGGGGCCTCCGTGGCAGCGACGGGCGGCTCCTCGCCAACGCGAAGTGCGGCGATCGCATCGGCGAGGTAGCGCTTCCGCGGGGCGTCGATCGAATAGCCGAAGCCATACTGGTCGTCGATCGCGCCGTGGTAGACGACGGTGCGATCGGCCGCGAGCACGACGACGTCCGTGGTGGTGACCGCACCGATCGCGGCGGCCACACGGCCCTCCGGATCGTGCAGGTAGGTCGCCCGGCCGGCAAACCGGCCGGCGGCCGCCTGCATGTCGGCCGGTTTGTCGGTCGCCACCGGATTGACGAGGATCCAGGCGACGTCGCCGCCCGTGGACGCGACGAGCTCCTCGAGTCGCGGCAGATACTTCCGGCTGATCGGGCAGCTCGTGCTCGTGAGCGCGAAGACCGCGACGCGGCCCTTCGCGATCGCAGCCAGTGCGTAGGAGGTACCCGCCAGGTCGGTGAACGTCACGTCGCCGACGCGGCGGCCGATGCCGTGATCGCCCGGCCGCACCGGCTTCGGCCCCTCGCGGACCGGCGGCTCTGCGGGGGCGGGCTTCGCCAGCTCCGCATTGAAGGGCGTTGCGGCGGCCGCTGGCGTGCTCCCCGGCCCGCGCACATCCTTAAGTGCACCCTTGCGCACGGCCTCCATCGCCTCGGGCTTCGTGATCGCGCCGTCGCCGTCGAGGTCGAGCCGCTGGAACAACGCCTTTGCGGGCAGCTCGTTGGGGGTGACCTTCCTGTCGCCGTTCGCGTCGAGCTGATCGTACCGCTGCTCGACGCCGTTCTGCGCCCACAGGCGACGGGACGCACCGCCGAGCACGAGCAGCCCGAGGATGGCGCAGCCTGCAATCTGAATTCGGCGGGTCGAGCGTTTCACAGGGCATCTCCGGGTATCGAGGGGCTCGGGCCTCGCGCCGCTCCACTCTCCGGCGATCGATGCCGTGACGCCGCAGCACGACCCTGAAAAGAGGCTACCATACAGGCTGCGAAGGCGTCGCAGCCGCGTCACTCCTTCTCTCCGAACCAGCGGACGTTGAGCTCCGCGAGCCTGCCGTTTTCGCTGAGCGTGAGCAGAGCCTGATTCACAGCCTTGCGCAGCGGGCTCCCGGGCGGCAGCACGATCCCGTAGTCCTGGTGCTCGAAGAGAGGCCCCACGAGCCTGACTTGGCTGCGAGCATCTTCGGTGACAGCATGGGCGAGAACGGGGGCGTCGAACACGACTGCTTCCGCCCTGCCGGCCGCGACACTCGCGATCGCCTCGGTGATACTCTCGCATTCGTGCACCGCGGCCCTCCGCTCCCTGAGATTCAGAGCGGCGTCGGTATTCCGCACCGTGGCGATCACCCTCCCGGACAAGCTGTCGGGGCCAACGATCGCTCCCGTGACGGACTCTGTCGTCATCTGGGAGCTGAGCGTGGCGGTGAATGCGGCCACCAGCACGATGCTCGCCAGCATCCACGCGACGGCCACCAGGCGACCGAGCAGGCTGACTGGGGCCTTGTTCTCGCAGCCTCCGGTGATGATCGTGGCCACGCTCCACCACAGGGCCTCTCCCACGCCGGAGACGTAGCCTCCGGGAAAGCATTCCGGATTGACTCCGCGCTCGATGAACCACAAGAGGTGCGCGGCCACGAGCGTGAGCCCCGACAGCATGAGGAACATCGACAGGAGGTCGGACGAGGCGAAACGGTAGACCGTGGCGAAGAGCGTCGGCCCGCCCCGCACCGGCACGCCGATCCGCAGCCCAGAGCGATAGTAGGGGTGCGTGAAGTCGACCCGTCCCTCCCGTTCCGCACTGATCGTCACCCCCGCGATCGCCGCATCGCACTCGCCCCGCTCGGCCATGTCGAGGAGGTCCCCGACGGTAGCACGCCTGACGAAACTCGTCCGGACGTTGACAATCGCGGCGATCTCGTTCCAGAGATCTATACTGAATCCCTTGGGGACGGCGCCATCCGCGTACACGAATGGTTCGAACGACTTGATCGCCACCCGCAACGGCTTCGGGGCATCCGCCGGCTGGCCCTGGCAGGTACCGACACCGACGGACAGCGCGACGCACAAGACGACCGCGGCACTCGACAACACCCCGAACGACACGTGCCGCCGGCATCCGTGGCAGCGCCACGCGCCCGAAATGATGCTCCAGCACGTGCCGTCTCGTGCGCGCACCGGGGAAAACCCTCTCATCCAAGCGTGCATGGGGATCCGGGCTTTTTCGTGATGCATGTGATGCAACGAACGCACTCTGGACCGACGCCAGCCTACACCCCTCCCCTGAGGTAGCCAAGCCCCGTTCGCCGTTTGTGGCGTCCGGCCCATCAGCATTCGCAGCCTCGCCTCCGAATGCGGCGAGACACCCGTGCCACTCCGTGCCCGGACACCGATGTGATCGTGCGGAGCAGGGATGTCTCCCGGACGGCCGGTCGACGCTCGTGATGGACTCCGTTTATTGGCTCCGGCACAGCGAACTCCCTGTCGGTCTCGGTGCGCAATTCCGCGCCGCACGTGGGGTCGATCATGGGCCGGGACGCCGCCGGCACGCCCGTGCCGAGTCGCTCCGCGACCCGGCGTGTGCGCCGCGACTGGCCTCCGGCCGGCCACCGTGCGACAGTTGCACCGGGGCCCGACGCCGCGCCGGAGGCGTCTGCGATCCCCGGGAGTGCGACCGATGCGCAGTGTTCTCGACCGACTCTGCGGCCGCACGACAGCCCCCGCGTCGGCCGCACGGCCGCACGAGCCGGTCGCCTGGCACTCGCTGCCGATCGAGGAGGTGCGAACCCGGCTCCGCTGCGGTCCCGCCGGCCTCGATGCCGCCGAGGCCGCGCGGCGGTTCGTCCTCCACGGCCCCAACGTGCTTCCCCGCGAGCCGCCGCCGTCGCCGTGGTGGATCGCGGCCCGGCAGCTCTCCAGCCCGCTCATGCTCGTCCTGCTGGTCGCCGCCACCGCCTCGCTGGCCATCGGCGACGTCCAGGATGCCATCCTCATCGCGATCGTGGTGGCGATCGACGCCGGCCTCGGTGGCTGGCAGCAGCTGAAGGCGGAGCGATCGAGCCGGGCGCTCGACCGGCTGCTCGAGACCCGCGCCACCGTGAGCCGCGACGGCACTGTCTGCGACCTGCCCGCCGACCGGATCGTCCCCGGCGACCTCGTCTGGCTCGAGTCGGGCGATCGCGTGCCGGCCGACGCGCGCATCGCCACGGCGCACGGCCTCGAGGTCGACGAATCGCTCCTCACGGGTGAATCCCTGCCGGTGATGAAGGACGCCGCCTGGCGCGGCGACCCAGCTGCACCGCTCGCCGACCGACTCGACATGGTCTTTGCGGGGACGATCGTCACCCACGGCCGCGGCACCGGTGTCGTCACCGCCACCGCCGCCGACACCGCGATCGGCGAGGTGGCGGTAATTCACACGGCTGCAGGGACGCCCCCGCTCGTGGCCCGCATGGAGCGATTCACGCGGGCGATCGCGGTGGCGGTGCTGGCGGCCGCCGTGACGGTAGGGCTCCTCGGAGTGACCGTCGGCCACCAGAGCGTCTCCGACATGCTCCTCTTCGCCGTCGCCCTCGCCGTGTCGGTGATCCCCGAGGGGCTGCCGGTGTCGCTCACGGTGGCCCTGTCGATCGCCACCGCCCGAATGGCCGCCCGGGGCGTGATCGTGCGCCGCCTGGAGGCGGTGGAGGGCCTCGGCAGCTGCACCATGATCGCGAGCGACAAAACGGGAACCCTCACCTGCAACGAGCTCACGGTCACCGTCGTTGAGCTCCCGGAGGCCACCACGCGGCCCGTCACCGGGGACGCTGTCGGGCCGCACCGCGTTGCCGTCGCTGGCGAAGGGTTCGCGCCCGACGGCGGAGTGCTCGACGACGGCGGCCCGGAGGACCGCGCACGGCTTCGCGAACTGGCGACGTGCGCCGTGCTCTGCAACGAGGCGACGCTCCACAGGCGGGACGGCGCATGGACCTGGCGGGGCGACTCCGTCGACGTCGCGCTGCTGACGCTCGGCGCGAAGCTCGGACTCGAACGGGAGCCGCTCCTGGCGGAGTTCCCGCAGTTCGATGCGGTGCCTTTCGAGCCCGAGCACCGGTTCGCGGCCACGTTCCACGATTCCGCCGCGGGCCGCTTCGCCTGCATCAAGGGCGCACCAGAGGCGGTGCTGCCGTTGTGCGACGACGCCCGCCATGCCCTCGCCGACCGACAGTCGCAGGCGACCACCATGGCGGCCGAGGGACTGCGGGTGCTGGCGCTCGCCCGCGGCCGCGTCGATACGGAGTCGGCCGCGCCGCGGCACCACCACCTCCTGCCAACGATCCGCGACGTCGCCTTCCTCGGCTTCGTCGGCCTCCTCGACCCGCTTCGGCCGGCCGCGCGCGACGCCGTGCAGCGGTGCCGTGCCGCCGGAGTCAGGGTCGTGATGATCACGGGCGACCACCGGCTCACGTCGCTGGCGATCGCACGGCAGTTGGGCCTCGCGGAGACGGAAGCCGACGTGATCACCGGTGACGAGCTGGCCCGCATGTCGCCGGCCGGATTCGCGGCGGCCGTCCGCAACGCGCTGGTGTTCGCCCGCGTCACACCCCGCCAGAAGCTCGACATCGTCACCGCCGCGAGGGGCGCGGGGCACTTCGTCGCGGTGACGGGCGACGGCGTCAACGACGCCCCCGCCCTCCGCGCCGCCAACATCGGCGTCGCGATGGGCCGCAGCGGCACCGACGTCGCCCGCGACGCCGCGGGAATCGTGATCAGCGACGACAACTTCGCCACGCTCGTCGCCGGCATCGAGGAGGGCCGCATCGCCTACGACAACGTGCGGAAGGTGATCCTGCTCCTGGTGAGCACCGGGGCGGCGGAGATGGTGCTCGTGGCACTGAGCGTCGCCACCGGCACGCCGCTGCCGCTCACGGCGGCGCAGATCCTCTGGCTCAACCTCGTGACCAACGGCATCCAGGACGTGGCGCTGGCGTTCGAGCCGGGCCAGGGCGACGAGCTCCGCCGCCCGCCGCGACCGCCCCGCGAGCCGATCTTCGACCGCATCATGGCGGCCCGGGTGGCGGTGTCGGCGGTGACGATGGGGGTGGCGGCGTACGTCGTGTTCCGGCTGTGGCTCGGGGATGCTGCCGGGCAGGAGGCGACGCGATCCACGGCCGCCGTCGCGGCCGCCCGCAACGCCACGCTCCTGGCGATGGTGCTCCTGGAGAACGTCCACCTCGGCAACTGCCGCTCGGAGACACGGTCGGCGTTCTCGAGCCCCCCCTGGCGGAGCCCGTTTCTGCTTGTCGGCACGCTCGTCGCCGTCGCCGTGCACCTGATCGCGATGCATCTTCCCCTCACGCAGCGGGTCCTCGGGGTCAGTCCGCTGCCGGTCGACGAATGGCTCCTCCTCGCGGGAATCGCGGCCACGATCCTGCCGGCCGTCGAGCTGCACAAGTGGTGGTGCCGCCGCACGACACGGGAGGGGCTGTCCATGCCCCGGGAGCCGGCGTGAGCTGACACGCGCAGCCAGGATGGCGCAGCGCAGTCAGCTTCGAGAGAGCGAAGGCCTGGAGGGCCGCAGCGAGGGTCCGGCGACGGGGCATGGGCAGCCCCGAAAATACGACGCCGGAAGACCTGTGAACGTCTCCGTTGACCAGCGGAAGACAACCGGCCACTCGGCGATTGGCCCGCATCACCTGGCCGGCCGCCACTCGACCCGCACGAACTCGGGCGGCGGCCCGTGCCATTCCGCCGGGCGGGCCGGCCGTTCGTCCGCATGATGGCCGCAGATGCCGAGCAGGTCGAGCTGCCCCCACGACGAGAGCCCGCCGAGCTTCTCGTCGGTCGGCACGAAGTCGGCGGGCACGAACGCGATCGTCTGCGGCTCCGGACCGCCCGGAACCTCGCGGGTGCAGGTGAACGTCCGCCGGCGGCCGCGGTAGCTCCGCCACTCGTTCTCCACGACGGCGACGGTGATCCGGTTGGTCTGCGGCATCGTCAGCGTGAGCGCGAGCGCAGCCCCCTCCGGTCCCTGCCACGCCGGATCGGTGATCTTTCGGGTCCAGTGCTGCCAGTGCACGTTGTTGCCGACGTTGAATCGATACCAGTCTCGCCAGCCGTGTGCAAAGTCGTCGATGACGGGGCCGGGCGGCGGCCGCAGGGCCACGTGCGCCGCCTTGAGCTCCGTCGCCGGCAGCGACTCCAGCCCGCTCGACAGGCACAGCTGCCGCACCGGCTCGGCGTGGCCGGGCAGCTCCGCCAGCGACACCGGCTGCGGCAGCGTGTGATGCACGTTCGCGAAGGCGAACAGCGGCGCACCCTGGGCGTAGAGCGGCAGCGTCGCCACGAACGCATCGCCTTCGCGGCCGACGTCGGCGCTCCGCCAGAACCGGGCCCTGGGGTCGGAGTCGACGCTGTAATAAACCTCGCACCGGTCGACCGGCCAGCGGGGGTCGGGCCGGACCCGCAGCCTCGGCTCGCCGCGGTCCGCCGCAGGCTCGAGTGTGGCGGCTGGCGCGGCGGGGAGCGTTGGCCCCCCCTTGAGGTGCTGGTCGAGCCACAGCAGCAGCGCCACCTCCGTCTCCGGCGAGAGCCGATGGTTCGTGTGCGGCGTCCACGAATGGCGGACGGACTGATCCTGGATGAGAGCATCGGTGCGGTAGACGTCGTCCATCCAGCCGTGGAAGTCGTTGGTGGCGCTGCGGTGGAGCACCGGGCAGCGGATCCGCGGTGCGTAGCTCTCGAAGCTCAGCGTCCGCCGAAAAAGATCGACGTCGCCGGCGACGTGAACCTGCGGCGCGGCCGTGCCGCTCGTGAACACGTGCGGCTCCCACCGCCAGCCCTGCCCGCCCACCGCCGGCACGGCCACCCTGACCCGGTCGTCGGTGCCGGCGACATACATCGTAAGATTGCCCCCCATCGAATAGCCGTGGACGCCGAGCCGCGCGGCGTCGACCTCCGGCTGCCGCTCCAGGAACGTGAGGCCGCGTCGGCAGCCCACGGCGAGCAGATACCAGTTGTTGTTCTTCGGATGCTCGCGATCGTCGTAGTACTGCAGCGGCCCGGGCCTGAGCGTGGCGAAGCCCTGTACGTTCCGCTGCGACGGGTCGACCGCGCCCCAGTCGGTGTTCGGATCGCCGGGCTCCGACCCCTCGACGGCGTTGAACGGTCCCGTCGACGTGCCGCGGCCGCCCCA
This sequence comes from Pirellulales bacterium, assembly GCA_044370415.1. Taxonomy (GTDB): domain Bacteria; phylum Planctomycetota; class Planctomycetia; order Pirellulales; family UBA1268; genus CAMCQY01. The sequence continues at coordinate 3,014 of JBILVO010000074.1, read as the reverse complement.
ATTCACCGAGAGCGCCACATAGCCGCGGGCCACGAGCAGCTTCACCTCGGCGAGCGAACCCCGCTGGCCGCCGCCGTGGATGTGCATGACGGCCGGCAGCTTCTCCCGCGCGGCGGCAGGAAAGCCGTAGATCGCCGTCATCCGGGCGGGCGTTCCCTTGAACGTGCCCACGAGGTAGCGGACGTGCCGGAATGTGCCGCCGGCCTCGTTCCATTCCCGGATCACCTCGACCTCGAGCGGATCCTGCCGTGGGTCGAAGTCGGCCCACAGCTCCGCGACGGTCACGGGCGGCTCGGCCGCGGGGAAGGAAGCAGCCGCCGCACACGCGACGACACAGCAGGCGACGCACACGCAGGCGACGGGGACCGGGCGGGGCGTCGCCCGGGCTGCGTGCCGGACGGCTCCGGCATGCATCACGGAATCCGCCGGCGGAGCACGACGAGCGGATCGGCCTCGGCGCGGACGTGCCGGTGGCTCATCGGCTTGGCGAGGATCATCCCGGCGACGAAGCCGGCCACGTGGGCGGAATAGGCCACGCCGCCACCGCCCCCGGAATCGAAGAGGCCGCTGACGAGCTGGAACAGGAACCAGATGCCGACCGCCACGTAGCCCGGCACGTCGACCATCATCCGCAGCAGGATCACGCTCACCCGCCGGTGCGGATGGAGCACGAGGTAGGCCCCGAGCACACCCGAGATCGCGCCCGACGCGCCCAGGCAGGGCGTGAGCGCCGCCTCTCCCGACCTGTTGAGCACGACGAAGGCGATCGACGCCAGGATGCCGGTGGCCAGGTAGAAGATCAGGTACTTCACGTGGCCCATGTCGTCCTCGACGTTGTCGCCGAAGATCCACAGGAACCACATGTTGCCCGCCAGGTGCATGATGCTGCCGTGCATGAAGATGGCGGTGAGCAGCGTGAGCCAGGGCGGGATCGGCGTGGGCTTGAGGCCGGGATCGGGCACCTCGACCATGCCCTCGGGCGTGCGGATGGTGCGGACCGACGGCTCCGTGACCACGTCCTGCCCCGAGATGATCTCGGCCGGCACCTGGCAGTAGGCCAGTGTCACGTCGTCGTTGGTCCCCATCTTCTGGAGCACGACGAACACGAACACATTGATCAGGAGCAGCGCGATGGTGACGAACGGAAACGTCGTGCGGTCGGAGTTGTCGTCGCCTACGGGAAAGACCATCTGGGTGCCTGAGCTCGAGGAGTGCGGGACACCGGGGAACGCCGGCGCATGGTCGCCGCCGCGCCGCCGGGCATCAGCGGCCGAACCGGTGGACCATAGTATGCCGGTAGGTCTGCCCCGGATCGAGCCGCACCGACGGCCACTCGGCCTGCCCGGCATGGTGGATGGCGTCGGGATACTTTTGCGTTTCCAGGCAGATGGCTGCGTGCGTTTGATAGGCCGCGCCGCCCTTCCCCTTCACCGAGCCGTCGAGGTAGTTGCCGGTGTAGACCTGGACGCCCGGCTGGTCGGTGAGGAGCTCCATGCTGCGGCCGCTCGCCGGATCGCGGAGCACCGCCGCGGTCCGCAGGGCGCCGTCGGGCTTCCAGCCGCGGACGAGAAAATTGTGGTCGACGCCGCCGGGATTCTTACCGTCGGCCGAAGCCGGCAGGGCCGCGATCGCGTCGCCGAGCCGCCTCCCCCCACTGGCACCGGGCCGGTCCGGGCGGAAGTCGAACGCCGTGCCGGCCACCGCGGCAAACTCGCCCGTCGGAATGCTGCCGGCATCGACCGGCAGGTAGCGGTCGGCGGCCACCGCGAGCTCCTGCCCCTGAATCGTGCCCGAGTCGTGGCCCGCGAGATTCCAGTAGGAGTGGTGCGCGAGGTTGACGATCGTCGGGGCGTCGGTGTTCGCCGCCATCTCCACCCACAGCTCGCCGTCGGGCGTGAGCGTGTAGGTGGCCCGGACCGTGAGCGCTCCCGGATAGCCCTCGTCGCCCGCCGGCGAGACCATCTCGAAATCGACGCTCGGCCCCTTCTCGCCCCCGCGCGGCGTGGCCTTCCAGAGCTTCTTGTCGAAGCCCACCGCGCCGCCGTGGAGATGGTTGGGCTCGTTATTCACCGCGAGGGCGTAGCTCTTGCCGTCGAGATCGAACCGCCCGGCCGCGATCCGGTTGGCGACGCGGCCGCAGATCGCGCCGAAGTAGGGATGCTTCGCCGCATAGCCGTCGAGCGAGTCGAAGCCGAGCACGACGTCCGTGGGCGCGCCGTCGCGACCCGGCACCTGCAGGCTCGTGAGGATCGCGCCGAAGTCGGTGATCGTGGCCTTCCAGCCGCCGGGCACCTCGAGCGAGTACAGCGTGGCCTCGCGGCCGTCGGCGAGCCGGCCGAAGGGCCTGGCCTGGGGAGCGGCGAACGACTGTCGGGCCATGCTGCTCGAACCTCCTGCTGACTGGGACGGGGCGACGGGCTCGGCGGCTGCCGCCGTGGCGCCGGCGGTCAGAAGCGCGAACAGCGAGACGATGCGGACGAGTGCCATGGTCCCCCCTCGAGAAACGGTCGCGAAAACGGTTCGTCACGCAGGCGTGCATCACACCGGCGTGCGGCATGCCGCCGTGCGGTCACCAGCGTGCCACGAACCCGCGTGCGACGCAACCAGCGGCGTCCTCAGCCCCGCTCGGCCGGCTTCGCGGTGACTCGCGGCTTCGATGAGGACCCGCCGCTCTCCGCCTCCTCGCGCTTCATGCCGATCCAGCCGTCGACGCTCCACGGCCCGCCGCCGAACGCGACCAGTGAGAGGAGGCCGCCGCCGATCGCCAGATTCTTCATGAACTGGATCAGCTGCGTCTGGCGCAGGGCGGCGTCGGCGATCGTCCAGTAATCGTGGAAGTAGTAGGTGGCGGCGCCGAGAAACACGAGCAGGAACATCGCGCCGATCCGCGTCCAGGCTCCCAGCACGATGCTCAAGCCTCCGAGCAGCAGCAGGCCGATCGCGCCGAAGAGGGCGAACTTCGGATTCGGCACGCCCTCCCGCGCCATGTAGTCCACCGTCGAGCTGAACTGCGG
>JBILVO010000055.1:0-22903 GCA_044370415.1 Pirellulales bacterium | reverse complement strand
CGCCGCCCCTTTTTTCGTTCCGTGCCCCGGGCGAGACCGACTGCGACGGTGGAAAGCCGTCCCCGCGGTGTAGTCTCATGCGTCAGGACGCGTCACGAGGAGCATCCGCCCACCATGGCCACCGACCCGATCTGCGGCATGACCGTCGACGAAAAGACCGCCCGCAGCGCGGTCCGTGACGGCGTGAATTCCTTCTTCTGCTCGGAAGGCTGCCGCCGCACGTTTCTGGGCGAGGCCACACCCGACAAGCAGCCATCCTGCTGCTCCCCCCACCGCCCGGCGGCCGCGGCCGGCCCCGCCCGCGCCGACGCGATCTACACCTGCCCGATGCATCCCGAGATCGAGCAGATCGGTCCCGGCGCCTGCCCGAAGTGCGGCATGGACCTCGAGCCGAAGACCATCCAGGCAGGGGCAGGTGATGACGATCCTGAGCTGCGTGGCATGGCGCGGAGGTTCTGGATCGCCGCCGCGCTCACGCTCCCGGTGTTCCTGTTGTCGATGCTGCCGATGGCCGGCGTGCCGGTGGATCGCATGCTGGGGCAGACGGCCAGCCGCTGGCTGCAGCTGCTCCTCGCCACGCCCGTGGTGCTCTGGGCCGGTTGGCCGTTCTTCGACCGCGGCTTCAGGTCGTTCGTCACGGGCCACCTGAACATGTTCACGCTCATCGCCATCGGCACGAGCGCGGCCTATCTCTCCAGCGTCGCGGCAATGCTCTTTCCCCAGTTCATCCCGCACCAGTTCCGGCACGACGGCGGCGTGCCTGTCTACTTCGAGGCCGCAGCCGTGATCATCACGCTCGTGCTGCTCGGGCAACTGCTCGAGCTGCGGGCGCGGCACCGCACCGGCGCGGCCATCCGGGAACTCCTGTCACTCGCCCCGCCGCTGGCCCGGGTCGTCCGCGACGGCCAGGAGCAGGAGGTGCCGCTCGACGGCGTGCACGTGGGGGACGTCCTGCGGGTGCGGCCGGGCGAGGCGATTCCCGTCGATGGCCGGCTCAAGGAGGGGGGAAGCTCGGTCGAGGAGTCGATGATCACCGGCGAGCCGATGCCAGTCGAGAAGCGGCCCGGCGACACGGTGATCGGCGGCACGCTCAACCAGACGGGCGGGTTTGTGATGGTCGCCGACAAGGTCGGCCAGGACACGATGCTCTCCCGGATCATCGGCATTGTGGCCGACGCGCAGCGGAGCCGGGCCCCGATCCAGAAGGTGGCCGACTCCGTGGCGGGCTACTTCGTGCCGGCCGTGCTGGCGATCGCGGCCCTGACGTTCCTCGTCTGGGCCATCGCGGCGCCGGAGCAGCCGCCGCTCGCCTGGGCGCTCGTGAACGCGATCGCCGTGCTCATCATCGCCTGCCCGTGCGCGCTGGGGCTGGCCACGCCGATGTCGATCATGGTGGGCATCGGCCGCGGTGCCCGCGAGGGCGTGCTCGTGAAGAACGCCGAGGTGCTCGAGCGGCTCGAGAAGGTCGACACAGTCGTCGTCGACAAGACGGGCACGCTCACGGCCGGCCGGCCGACGCTCACCGAGTGCGTTCCCGTCGGCGCGATCACCGAGCCGGAGCTCCTGCGGATCGCGGCCGGAGTCGAGCAGAGCAGCGAGCATCCGCTGGCCCGCGCGGTCGTGGCGGGGGCCGCTGAGCAGGGCCTCCCGCTCCCGCTGGCGACCAGGTTCGCCTCCGTGACGGGCGGTGGCGCGCGTGGCACCGTCGATGGGAAGGAGGTGCTGGTGGGCAGACGCGACTGGCTCGCGGAGCAGGGGATCGCCGATGTCGCCCTGCTCGATGAGAGGGCCGACGCGCTCGAGCGGCAGGGTCGCACGGTGATGCGGATCGCGGTCGACGGCCGTCTCGCGGGCATCATCGCCGTCTCCGACCCGATCAAGCCATCCGCGGCGGAGGCGGTGCGGAGCCTGCACGCCAAGGGGCTGCGGATCATCATGCTCACGGGCGACGGCGAGCAGACGGCCCGCACCGTGGCCGGGCAGTTGGGCATCGACGAGTTTCGGGCCGGCGTGAAGCCCGAGGGGAAGCACGCCCTCGTCAGGTCGCTGCGGGCCGAGGGCCGCCGCGTGGCGATGGCCGGCGACGGCATCAACGACGCGCCCGCTCTGGCGGAGGCCGATGTCGGCATCGCAATGGGAACGGGCACCGATGCGGCGATCGAGTCGGCCGGGGTCACGCTCGTGAAGGGAGACCTGCGGGGGATCGTCAAGGCGATCGACCTGAGCCGCGGCACGATGCGCAACATCCGGCAGAACCTGTTCTTCGCGCTGGCCTACAACGCGGTCTGCGTGCCACTGGCGGCAGGCGTGCTCTATCCGCTGTCGAGCCACCTGCTGCTCAACCCGATGATCGCCGCGGCGGCGATGAGCCTCAGCTCGGTGTCGGTCGTCGCCAACGCGCTGCGTCTGCGGTCGATGAAGCTGGGCTCGTAGGGCCGGGACAGTGGGCCAGACCGTCCATGTCTCCCGAGCGCTGCGGGGCCACGTCGACCGGGCGGCCGGCACACGCCCTGCGATGAGCTTGCGTCCGTCGCGGGCCTTTTCTATCTGTCCGCCCCGTTCAGGCGGCCAGCCGGCCGCCGGTGGACCTTTCGCGATCCGATCGCCGTGCGGAGACAGCCGTTCATGACACGCGTGCCCGCGGTTTTCGACAATCTGCTCGCCCTGCCGATGCCCTTCGTGATCGGCATCCTGCTGGCCTACTGGGGCCTGCTGGCCGTGCTCGTGCACCGCGTGCTCGTCCCCTGGATCGCCGGCCGCAACGGCCACAAGCTGGGCAAGCTGGAGGCGGAGGTTCCCGCCCAGATCGGCCTGGCATTCGGCCTCCTCATCTCGTTCATCGCCATTCCCGTCTGGGACCAGCACAGCCGGGCCGAGGAGGCGGCACGCACGGAGGCGGCGATGTACCGCGAGATGGTGCAGGCTGCGACGGATTGCGACGACGCCGACCGCGCCGCCATCACGTCGGCGCTGCGGGCCTGTGTGCATTTTATCGCTTTCGAGGAGTGGCCGCAGATGGGCCGGCTGGAATCACCGCGTGTCGCGGCGCCTCCACTCCGCGACCTCCGTACCGCGATCCACACGCTGCCGGACGGCAGCACCCGCACCGAGCTCAAGGATCTGCTGCGGCAGGCGACCGAGGCTCGGGAGACCCGGCTGCGGATCGCCGCCACCAGGCCGCCTCCGACCCGTTGGACGATCGTCGGCGTGCTCGGCATGCTGACGCTCCTGGGCGTCGGGCTCATCCACGCCGATTCCTACCGGGCCCGTCGCGTCGCGCTCTCGATGGTCGCGGTCGGCATCTCCTGCTGCTTCGTGATCCTCTTCGCCTACACGCGGCCCTATCTCGGCCAGTTCGCCGTGAAGCCGGTCGATCTGGTCGTGCTGGCCGACGACATTTCGGCGGACCACACCGCGATCGCTGCACGGCCGGATGGGGCTGGCGTAGCCCGCTGACGGCCGTTGCCCGCGGGGGACGGGGCCGCCGACCTCAGCGCGTCGTGCGTGCCCTGAGTGGCATGGCGGCGAACCTGGGCCGTCTGTATCGTCCCGGCCGTCCGTTCCCAGTCCGCCCATCCCCACACGCCAGTCATGAAGGAGCCCGCGATGCCATCCGTTCTCGTCCGCCGGTCGCTGATGTCCCTTGCCGTCGCGACGTGCCTGTGTGCTGCTGCGGGCCGTGTTTCCGAGACTCGAGCCGCCGACGTCGCGTCGCCTGCCCAGCAACAAGCGGCGAGCCCGGCCGACATGATCGTCGGTGACTGGCGACCGTCCGACATGCCGGACGTCGACATCCGGATCTTCCCGGCCAACGGCAAGTACGTCGGCGGAGTCGTCAAGTCGGCCAACCCGGCGATGGTCAACACGGAGATGCTGCGCGAGATCGAGTATGTCCCGGCCACGCGCACGTGGAAGGGCGAGATCTTCGCGATCAAGCGGGGCATGTTCGTGCCGATGACGATCCGGCTGACCAGCGGCGGCTTCGAGATGGTGGCCGGCTCCGGCATCATGTCGAAGACGATCGAGTGGGTGCGGATCGGCACCGCCGCATCGAGCGGTCAGGGACAGGCCCAGTGACCTCCCGAGGCTGAAGCACCGCCCGCCGGTCGGTCACTGCACCGCCACGCCGTTGACCTTCCTGTTCGAGGGCAGCTCGCCGGCGACGCCCGCGGCTTGGAATCCGAACGGGACCTCGGCGCCGGGAAGAATCGTGGCGTTCCAGTCGGCGTTCCTGATCACGTAGCGCGTGCCGGTGGCGAACGCCCTCGCCAGGGTGGCGTTCGTGGGGCTCGCGAGGCCGAGGGAGAACGTCTCGTTCGTCACGGTCTTCCAGTCGTCGGCCAGGATGCCGCCGGTGTCGCCGGACGAGGCAGTGCAGGGTCATGGGGCACCTCATGGTGAGTGATTCACGCACGTTCGGCGGCTGCCGCCGCACGGCGTCGATCCACATGGTGCAGGGCGGGCGTCGATCCCCCTGACTGACCGACGAAGAGTGGCGTGTTGCCGTCACTCCCCCCACACCGATTTTCGGCATGGACGGCGAACTCGCCGCGGGCAAGGATTCGGTCGACCCTCCGTCGGCATTCCGTCAACGCGGAAATGCCCAGTATGAGCGGGCCGCCGAATCGACGGGCTGGGCCAGCCGACCGCGCGTGGACTTGCTTTTTCGCCCGATGGCCAGTGTGCTGATGCGATCGCAGCGCTGCCGCCTCGTGCCTGGAGCATCAGCCATGACCAGTCCGTTCGACCCATCGGTTTTTGTTTCGCGTCGTGATGTGCTCAACGCCACGGCGGGCATGGCGATGCTCGCCGCCGCCACCGGGCAGGCCGCCCAGACCGATCCCGCGCAGAAGCCGGTGGCTGCCACACAGCGGCACCCGTTCAAGAAGTCGATCAACCTCTGGGCACTGCCCTATCCGCAGAAGATGAGCCTCGAGCAGTGCCTGCGGCTGGCGAAGGACGCCGGATTCGACGGCGTGGAGCTCAACTACGACCTGGAGAGCGACCTCTCGCCCAAGCATGGGACGACCCACTTCCAGGAGATCCGTCGAATGGCTGACAGGATCGGCATCGCCATCAGCGGCGTCTGCTCGTTTCTCTTCTGGCCCTATCCGCTGACGAGCAACGACCCGGCCAAGCGGCAGCGCGGCCTGGAGCTGGCCGGAAAGATCGCGGAGTGCGCCCACGATCTGGGCACGCGAAACGTGCTGGTGGTTCCCGGGGCCGTCTGCATCCCCTGGCGGACCGACCACGAGCCGGTGCCCAACGACGTCTGCCTCAAGCGGGCCCGGGCCGCGGTGGAGCAGTTGCTGCCCGCCGCCGAAAAGCTGGGCGTGACGCTCAACATGGAAAACATCTTCTTCAACGGCTTCCTGATGACTCCGCAGGAGATGGTCGACTTCGTGGACGGCTTCAAGAGCGACCACGTGAAGGTGCACTTCGACACCGGCAACATCATGATGTACCAATACCCGGAGCACTGGATCCCGATCCTGGGCGACCGGATCAGGAACGTGCACCTCAAGGAGTTCACGAAGAAGGGTACCGACACGTCGCTGGAGGCGTTTCGGCCACTGCTCGACGGCACGACGAACTGGCCGGCGGTGATGGACGCACTCGGTGCGACGGGATATTCCGGCTACGTTACGTTCGAATACTTCCATCCCTACGAGCACTATCCCGAGGCGCTCGTGTTCCAGACGAGCGACTCGCTCGACCGGATGCTCGGCCGCAAGGCCTACGTGCCAGGCTGACCGGCCAACGCGCGCCGCGTCACGCGCGGCTGCCGTCCCGGAATCCAGCTGCACGATATGCATTGATGTCGGCCCCTGCCTGGATGGCAGCGGACATCGCCGGCTCGTCGGCACGCTCGACAGCCTCGGCCAACGTTCTCAACAACGGGTCGGCAGCGAATGCCTACGGAGACATCCTGTTCGCGCGAGGCCCGAGAACGTCCCTGGCATTCTGCTGACCGCTGAGTACTCGGAGGAGGATGCCAAAGAGCACCGTGACGAACAAAAGATTCACGCGATGGCTCCATTCTCGATCAAGAAATGTACGAAGCGTATGGGCCGGCTGGGGCCGGTCGTCAACGGCCGCTCTACGAGCGCAGTCAGCTTTCAGAACGACACGAACGCCCACCAGAGGGCGATGGCCAGGCAGGCGACCGCCGTCACGATGACCCACACGGGTCGATCGGCGCGGCGGAACTCCTCCTCCGTGATATAGCGATCGCAGGTGGGGCACCACGGAGAGTCCTCGAGGAGCTCCCGGCCGCAGAAGGGGCAGGGCACCGTCGGCTCGTCACCGGAGTCGTCATCGCCATCCCACTCGTTGTCCGCGTTGTCGAAGGCGTTGGAGTCGTCGTCCCAGTCGTCATCGTCCTCGTCGTCGCGATCGCGGCTCATCGGGCCAGCCTCCTGCTCCCCTCGACGTGCGGCGGATCGTAGGGGCAGTGACGGCAGCCGCTGCCGCAGCACGCGCCGCGCCGCAGGTGGAAGGCCGCCGTGAACACTACGTTGCCGTTCTCAACGTAGAAGTCAGGCTGCCTCGGAGTGGGTACAGGCTCTGGTACGGGCCCGGACACGGTCTCGGCTGGAGGCGGGATCGCCGGCTGCGCGGACCGCGGCCGCTGTGGCTGCGTCATCGGGTGGCCCCTCAGCTCGCGAACCGCACGATGATCGCGGCGCCGGTAAAAATGAACAGGCCCCCCACGACCACCGCCGGCTGCAACTGGCCGTGGAACACGAGCGTCGAGAAGACCGCCACGAACAGCGGATAGGAGATCTCGAGGACAGCGGAGCGGCTGGCGCCGAGAAACTGGATCGACCCCAGGATCGAAAGCGCTGCGGCCGTCGCCGTGGCGAGCGTGAGCGCGAGCAGCGGCAGGCTCGACCTGGCGGCGTCGACGGTCACCAGCGACCGCGGCGAGTGGCCCTGCAGCAGCAGCACGGTGGCCGCGACCGCCGCCCCACACAGGCAGTGCAAAAAGTAGAGCTTGTAGACCGAGATGCTCTCGAGCATCCGCTCGTCGAGGCAGTAGGTGAGGCCCCAGAGAACGGCCGCCATGACCGCCAGACCGTATCCCTGATAGTGCATGTCGCGCTCCTCGTTCGGGCCCGTGGCCGTGCCGGCCATATCCTGCGCACGGTGCCGCCGGCCGTCATGTCCAGCGGTACGCCAGCCGGGAGGCCTCTGTGTAGAACCACCGCTCCGCCTCGGGACCACGGGACCGCACGAAGGGCGCCACGATGCCGAAGACCTCGGCGTAGGTCGCGGCGAGGTCGGAGACGGGCCAGTTGCTGCCGTACATCAGCCGGCGCTCGCCGAAGGTTTTCCATGACGCCTCCAGCCACGGCAGGTAGAAGCGGGGATCCACGGGAGCCTTCGCGGCCTTCATCGACCGCCGCGCGGACTCCGCCATCCCGGAGACCTTCATGAAGACCGTGTCCCGCTCCCCGACCCTCGCGATGCCGTCGAGCCATTCGGGCGTTGGCCCCTCCGGCGTCATGCGGGTGTTGGCGACGTGGTCGACCACGATTCTCAAGGTCGGATGCCGGTCGGTGGCGGCCACGGCCGCGGCGAAGACGTCGCCGCCGTTGACGTCCACCGACAGGCCGCGGTCGGCGAGATCCGCGACGTGCCTGGAAAACACCGCGTCGCCGAGCCCCGCGAGGAGTTTGTCGCCGTTAACCCGCACGCCACGAAACAGCCGGTGGGTGGCGAATCGATCGATGAGCTTCGCGCAGGCCGCGTCGTCGAGCGGCAGATTGCCGACCACTCCGACGATGCCGGAGTGTGCATCACCGCGTCCTGCATCGCGTCTGCTGGCCGCGTGGCGATCGGCAAGATCGAGCACCCACTGGTTGTCCTCGACCCACGGGCTCGCCTCGACCACGATCGCCGCGGCCGGGCCCAGCGGTGCGACGAGCTTCTCCCACTCCTCGGGGAAGACGGGCCGGTAGAGAACCGCGTCGTTCTTCGCAGGCCAGGGCACGCCCTCGGACCGGGTCGGATCGTAGAAGTGCACGTGGCTGTCGACGATCTTCGGCACCACGGCCGCCGGCTGGGTAGCCGGATCTGCAGCCGCCGCAAACGGCGACGCGGCTCCCGAGACAGCCGCGCACGCGGCGGCTGAGGCCGCGCCGCCCAGAAGCCGGCGTCGCGGCAGCAGGCACGGGAGCGATCGGTCTGAGTCATGCGTCATCAGTGCACCTCCCACGACGTTCCATCCCAGGCGATCACCCGCTCCAGGAAGGCGGCGGCGCCGACCGCGAAGCTGGCGAGCAGGTGCTCTCCCTTTTCGGCGGTCGCGTGCCGCGGCGCACCGAGATGCCCGGGGGCGTCGCCGCCGGCAGGCCTGCGCTCCTGCGTGATCCAGCCGCGATATGCCGGCTCGAAGGAGTAGCCCACGCCCATGTCGGGCAGGGCGGCGTACGGCTTCACGAGGTCGGGTCTGATCGTCAGCATCATCGACGTTTCCCATTCGCAGGCGTGGCCGACCTCCGCCTGCACCAGGTCGGGGCGGCCGTCCTGGGGCCGCGCGAAATCCCAGTAGCTGGCGAACAGCAGCAGCATATCGGACCGGTCCCGATGCCGCTGCCGCGTCTCGAACACTGCCTGCCGGCCCGGCGTGACGTTGCCGCCGTGCCCGTTGACAAGCAGGATCCGCCGGAAGCCGTGGGCCAGGAGGTTCTCGAGCAGGTCCGCGACGAGATCGATGTAGACCCGCGGGCCGGCCGAGAGCGTGCCGGCGTACTCCATGTGGTGGTGCGAGTTGCCCAGCCACAGCAGCGGCGCGATCAGGACCCGATCCTGGATCCGCGGCTCAGCCCTGCGGAGCACCTCCTCCAGGAGCATGCTGTCTGTGGCCAGCGGCAGATGCCGGCCGTGCTGCTCGACGGCTGCCACGGGTACGACCACCGGCGTGTGCGGCGCGCGCGACGCGACGTCGGGCCAGGTGAGATCGGCGAGATGCATGGGGGGTGCGGGCCGGCGCCCTCGTGAAGCGGGGGGCGGCCACCGCCGCCATCGGACCAGGAGATGTGCATCCTACTCGACCCCGTTCAGGACCGAGAAACGTCAGTGCTCCGACCACATGCTCCGCTCGCGGACCGCATCGGCCGCACCCGTGGCCGAAACCACCGTGAAACAGGTAGTCTCGATGAGTCTGTTGCCGCTTGATCCACGTCGTCACGCCCCGTCCCGCGGAGGTTTGCCATGCCAGCTCCGGCCGTCCTCGCCATCGTCGCCCATCCGGACGACATCGAGTTCTACGCAGCGGGGACGCTGCTGCTGCTGCGGGAGGCGGGCTGGGACCTCCACTACCTCAACGTCTCCTGCGGCGACTGCGGGAGCATGACCACCGGGCTCGAGGAGACCGGCAGGATCCGTGCGGCCGAGGGCCGCGCCGCAGCCGCGATCCTCGGTGCGACGTTCCACGAGAGCCTGGCATCCGACCTGCTCATCTTCTACGAGGAGCGGCTCCTACGCCGCGTGGCGGCGGTCGTGAGGCAGGTGCAGCCGCGGATCGTGCTCACACACTCGCCACAGGACTACATGGAGGATCACATGAACACCTCACGGCTGGCGGTCACCGCCGCCTTCGCCAAGGGTGTTCCCAACTTCGTCACCGACCCACCCGTCGCCGCGTGCCCCGGCGACGTCACCGTCTACCACGCCATGCCCCACGGGCTGTGCGACGGCCTGCGGCGGCCGATCGTGCCCGACTTCTTCGTCGACACATCGGGCGTGCAGGCGACCAAGCTGCGGGCACTGGCCGCCCATGCGAGCCAGAAAGCCTGGCTCGACGCCACGCAGGGGATGGACAGCTACCTCGACGCCTGCGACGAGATGTCGCGGACGGTGGGGAGGATGTCGGGGCGATTCGCGCACGCCGAGGGCTGGCGGAGGCACCTCCACCTGGGATTCTCGGCCCACGATGACGATCCGCTCGCCGACGCCCTCGCCGCGGGGCTTGTCTGCCGGGCTGGAGCCGGCGCCAGCACGTGAGGCGTCATTCCGGCGGGGCCGGCCCCCACCCTCCAATGGGGCGGGGCGGGATGCCGTCGCCAGAAACGGGCGGCTCGCGGTACTCTGGCGGTACTCTGAATGGTCCTTGGGCTTGATTCCCGCGGCGGCAGGCGGCCGGCCGCGTACCGTCCCACGACCTCCACGCCATGAAGCAGTCCCCGCTGACCGATGAACGCCCCGCCTCGCCGGATGCGTTGGCTGCGGGCCCCGCCGCACGGCCGGCGGCAGCTGGCTGGCTCGCGCTGAGCATCTGCGGCCTTTTGGTCATGGTCGTCTCGACCCCGCTGATCGCGTGGTCCGCGTTTTCGGTGCTCGAATCGCCGTCGCAGACGCCCATGGAATGGGTGCGACCGGAGTTCCCACAGCGACGCGACTACGACCGCTTCAAGGAGATCTTCGGCAGTGGCGACGTCGTGATCGCCACCTGGGACGGCTGCACGGTCGACAGCCCGGCAGTCGACCGCGTGGTGGCCGCCGCGACCGGGCCCGGTGCACCCACCGATCCCCAGGGCCACGCGTGGTTCGACTCGGTCAGCTCCGGATCGAGCGTCGTCGCGCAGCTGACGGCGCCGCCGCTGGAACTCGATCGCGACACCGCCATCGACAGGCTCGAGGGCTTCCTCATCGGGCCAGACCGCCGCACGACCTGCGTCGTCTTCGCGATGACTCCCGCGGGCATCACCGACCGCCGGCGGGCGGTGCCGTGGATCCGCGACCTCGTCCGGCAGACGGCGACCACCGACGACGCCAGCATCCACCTGGCCGGCCCGGTCGTCGATCACGCGACCGTCGACGTGGCGAGCAAGGAGTCGCTGCAGCGGTTCGCGCCTGCGGCGGCGGTGATCGTGCTCGTGCTGACCTGGTGGTCGCTGCGGTCCTTCCGCTACGCGCTGATCGTGTTCGCGATCGCGCTGTGGTGCGTCGGGCTTTCGTTCACGACGCTCCACCTCTTCGGCGACAGGATGAACGCCGTACTGATCGTGATGCCGGCGCTCGTGCTGGTGCTCGGCGTCTCCGGCGGCATCCACCTGGTGAACTATCTCGTCGAGGCGTCGAACGCCCGCGGACAGGCTGGCGGGGCGGGCGTCGCGGCGCGGGCGGTGCGGCTGGGGTGGACGCCCTGCCTGCTGTCGGCCGGCACCACCGCCGTGGGCCTGGCGTCGCTGGTGGTCAGCGAACTCGAGCCGATCCGCACCTTCGGATGCCACGCCGCGATCGCGGTGATGGCGACGCTGCTGGTGACGTTCGCGGTGCTGCCTGGGCTCTTCGAGCGGTATCCGATCGCGCCCCAGGCCGTCGGCGACATCGTGACGCTCACCCCGCCCTACTGGCAGTCGGTCGCGAAGGCCGTCGTCCGCTGGGCGACGCCCGTCTTGATCGCGTTCTTCGCCGTCATGGCCGTGACCGCGGTCGGTGTCCCGCACATCCGCACGTCGATCCGCATCGACACGATCTTCAGCCCGACGAGCCGGCTGATCCGCGACTACGCCGCGATCGAGCGGTCGATCGGGCCGCTCGTGCCTATCGAGGTGGTGCTCGGCTTCGGCCCCGACTGCGAACTGCGGCCCGACCGGAGGCTGGCGCTGGTGGAGAAGGTCGGCGAGCGGCTCCGGGAGACGACCGGCGCCGCCACGGTGATGTCGGCGGCGTCGTTCGCACCGCAGGCAGACGCCGGTGCCGTGTTCCGCAGCCGGGTGCGGCAGGCCGCCACCTCCCGCCGGCTCGCGGCCGACCTGGCGGCGATCGACGACATCCGCTACGTGCGGAACGTCGACGACAGACAGCTCTGGAGGCTTACCGCACGGATCTCCGCGCTCGACGACATCGACTACGGCAGGCTCCTCGGCAAGGTCGAGTCGGAGGTCGCCCCGGTGGTCGCCGAGGCCGGAGGTGAGGCGGCCGGCATCACGGCCGGCTTCACCGGCGTGATGCCCGTGATCCACGGGGTCCAAAACACGCTGCTCAACGACCTGTTTTCGAGCTTCGTGTCGGCCTGCATCATCATCACGCTGATGATGATGGTCGTGCAGCGGGGCTTTGCAGCCGGGCTCGTCTCCATGGTGAGCAACGTGTTTCCGATGCTGCTGCTGTTTGGCTTTCTCGGCTGGGCCCGCCTGCCGCTTGACATCGGCAGCGTGATGACGGCGTCGATCGCGCTGGGCATGGCGATCGATGGCACGCTCCACTTCCTCACGTTCTACCGGCGTGCCGTGGATGCGGGGCAGGACCCTCGGGCCGCGGTCGATGGCGCCTTCGAGCACTCTGCGGGCGCCCTCGCCCAGAGCTCCGTCGTGTGCGCTCTCGGGATCCTCGTGTTCGGCCTGAGCACGTTCGCGCCTACCAGCCGTTTCGCGGTGATGCTCGCACTGCTTGTGGCCGCGGCGCTGGCCGGCGACCTCGTGCTGCTTCCAGCGATGCTCGTGGGGCCGCTGGGCCGCTGCTTCCGCCCGAGCCGCAGGGCCGCGCCCGCAGCCGAGGCCTGATGGAGCCGGCGGCGGTCGATCCGTCGGCCGTCGCAGCCGGGCGTTTTGCGTCGGGCCGCGCCATGCCCTATCCTTTGGATGTTGTCGCAAGCACCATGTCGCGCGCAGGACGCCCTGCGGTGGCCGGCCCGGCGACGCCGGGATCGTGAGCCCCCAGCCGAAGGAAGTTGTGAGCGTGGACCGCATGGGAGTTGTGCTGTCGGATTTCAGGCCGGTCCATCTGACCGCGCCCGTCAGCCAGGAAAAGCTCCGGGAAATCGCCATCCGATTCGCGGAGTTCGTGGCCCGGGCGGACGCCGTCCGCGACGGAAAAACGCTGCCGCCGGAGGCAGCTCGGGGCATCCGCGAGGCCTGGGAAAAGTACTGCGTCTCCCCCAGGCACATCGAGAGCCGGCGGGTGTCGGTGCTGCCCGATGCGGAGGCGGCGAAAGAACCGGACGACATCGACTTCACCACGATCCCGTTCTCCCGCACGTTTCTGGGCAGGAAGGGTGGGGCCGACATCGACGAACGGCTGTCGATCTTCAGGGGCCACGCACGGGACGCCCTCGTGAAGATGTATCCCGATGCGGATGCCCCGCCCGACGAGCTGATCCACGTGTCCACCACCGGCTACCTGTTGCCCAGCCCGGTCCACGAGCTGGTCTCGCAGAAGGGCTGGCCCAGCACGACGGTGAGCCACTGCTATCACCAGGGCTGCTACGGCGCCTTTCCCGCGGTGCGGATGGCCGCGGGGGCTCTGGCCGCAGCCCGCAGCGGCGTGTCGCAGCCGCGCGAGCGGGTGGACATCGCCCATACGGAGATCTGCTCGATTCACGTTGCTCCCGAGTGCGTCGATGCGGAGCACATCATCTGCGACAGCCTCTTCGGCGACGGCTTCATTCGCTACTCGGCATACAGCGAGGCGGCGTTTCGCGAACGGCAGGCACCCGGCCTCGAGGTGGTGCGCTATGCAGACACGACCATCCCCGCGTCACTCGACACGATGACGTGGCGGCCGATCGCCAACCGGTTCGAGATGACGCTGTCGGTCGACGTTCCCAGGCTGATCGCGGCGCACGTCGAGCCCTTCATCACGAGCCTCCTCCGCGATACAGGCCTCGATTCGGCTGCGGAGAAGTCACGGATCATCTGGGTCATCCATCCCGGCGGGCCGGCGATCGTCGAGCTCGTGGGCGGATGCCTCGGACTGTCCAAGGACCAGATCACCGGCGGCAAGGATGCCCTCCGCGATGGGGGAAACACGAGCTCCGCGACGGTGCCCCGCATCTGGAACCGTATCCTGCTCGATCCCGGGGTCGCGAAGGGCACGCCCGTCGTCAGCATGGCGTTCGGCCCCGGGCTCACGGCGACCGCGATGGTCGCACGGGTGGTCTGAAAAGGCAGGGTGCGTCGACCTGACCGGCCAGTCGACTCGGCTCTGCGGAGCGTGTAGACTGCCGGTCTTCCCCGCGCTGGCCAAGGCGCGGCGGGCATGGATAGCGCCCACGAGTCGATACAGGCTTGGAGACACACATGTCAGAGTCGGCAGCGCCCCCGTCAGCAAGCGTCGCGGCACGCGTCGAAACGGTACTCCGCGACGTGCTGGGCCTCGAAATCGACACTGTTCCCGGCTCCAGCAGACTGCGGGAGGACCTGGGCGCCGATTCCGTGGACGCCGTCATGCTCGTGATGGCGCTCGAGCGCGAGTTCAAGGGTAAGATTTCGGACGAGGAAGCCGCCAAACTCTCCACGGTCGACGATGTGGTGGACTACGTCAGCCAGCGGATCGGGGAGCAGGGGCTCTCATGACCCGTCGGCGGGTGGCGGTGACCGGCATCGGCATCGTGTCGCCCGTTGGCGCATCGACCGCGGAGTGCTGGGAGGCCTGTCTGGCGGGTCGGGCCGCAGTCGCGCCGATCCCCGAAGCGTGGCTGCGGTGGACCGGGCTGCAGTCGACGGTCTGGGCGCCCCTGCCCGCGATCGATTTCGAGGCGGCGGGCATCACCCCGCTCGAGGCGATGCGGCTGGACCGGTCGGCCATGCTCGCGATCGTCGCCGCCGGCCAGGCCCTGGCTGACGCGGGGTGGCAGCCGACGCTGGCTGACGCCAAACGCGGCATCTTTCGGCTCGCGGGCATCGACGAGGCCCGGGCCGGAGTCTTCATGGGCACCGGCGTGGGCGGGATCACCACGCTGATCGCGTCCCAAAACAGCCACCTGCTCTCGCCGCTCGTGCCGCTCGGGGGCCGGGCGGACGCGCCACCGGATGCCGTCGACGCGCTCGACGCGCTGCTGGAGTCGCTCCCCAAGCGGTTCAACCCTTTTTCCGTGTCGATGATCATGCCCAACGCCATCTCCGCGTCGCTGGGCATCCGCTATTCGCTGCACGGACCCAACACCTCGTGCGCGGTGGCCTGCGCCGCCGGGACCGCGGCGATCGGCCAGGCGTATCGGTCGATCCGCAACGGTGACGCCGACGTGGTGCTCTGTGGCGGCGCGGAGTTCGTGGGCGACCCGTTCGGCGGTGTCTTCCGCGCGTTCGACACAGCCAGGACGCTGACCGCCGGTGGTGACGTGCCGGCGTCGGCCAACCGACCGTTCGACAAGGCCCGCACGGGCTTCCTGCTCGCCGAGGGCGGGGCGGCGGTGCTCGTCTGCGAGGAGTGGGAGCACGCCCATCGCCGCGGTGGACGCATCCAGGCGGAGATCGTCGGTTACGGGGAATCGTTCGACGGCTACAGCATGATGATCGTCGAGCCTTCGGGCGAGCAGGTGGAGCGGGCGATCGCCGCATCGCTCGCCGACGCGGGAATCTCCGCCGCTGACGTCGACTACGTCAACGCCCACGGGACCGGAACGCTCGTCAACGACGACGTCGAGTCCGCGGTGCTCGAACGGATGTTCGGCCCGCGGCCGCTGGTGAACGCCACGAAGTCACTGACCGGCCACTGCATCGGTGCCAGCGGGGCCATCGAGGCCGCCGTCACGGCCCTGTCGCTGCGCGACCAGAAGGTCCACGGCTGCGTCAATCTCGAGGACCCTGTCCGGCCGCTGAATTTCACCCGGCAATCCGTCGATGCCAGCCTCTCGTGGGCCGTCTCGCAGTCGTCAGCGTTTGGCGGTCACAATGCGGCCCTGGTGCTCCGGCGCGCGACCCAGGCCTGATCGGCGTCCGGAACGCCCCCGGTGGTCGCCGCGTCATCGCGGATCCTCCGCGAAGGGCCGTCCTCATCGCAGGAAATTCGGCACGCGAACTCGCGCATGCCCGCAAAAACGCCCAGCCCCCCGCCCTGATTATACTCAGCAAGTGGTCGGCACCCCCCATCCGGGGCGGCGGCCGGACGTCGGACTCCGCTTCAGAGACCGCCCCCATGGCGCTGGCCGAATTTCCACAGTCCGTTGCCCGACCCCGTCGACGACTCCCGCGTCGCGGCACGCTGCACGTGGTCTACCCCTGCCCGGAACGCCACGGCAATCATCTTGCCCTTCTGAAACGGTGGCTCGTGGCCGCCTGCACGGGCACACCGCTCGAGATTGCGTGCCGGCCGTGGCGATTTCCACTGTCGTCGCCGACCTCGATCACGCATGCCATCGTCGAGGCGCTCCACACGACCCATCGCATCCAGCTCTACGACCACACGAGCACGGGAGCGATCTCGCTCGGGCCTCGCGACCTGTTTCTGGGGCATCCCATGCCTGACGACGCGACAAAGGATCCCGCGCGGTACCACTGGCGACAGGCGAGCGTCACGCAGACGACGAACATGACGCTGCGCAAGTATCCCAACGATCCTCGGATCGTCATGGTCTCGCCGTTCGTTGGTGCGACCGAAACACATGGAAGACACTGGATCAACTCTCTGGCAGACATCTGCCGAAACTGGATCGCCATCTGCGGCGACGTGTGGCGTGACACCATCGCGGCAACGCGTGCACGGCATCCGAACTGCACGCTTCATCCGGTCAACATGTTCGTCTATCCGGACCACTATCCATTCGTGAAGACCGACTTCGCACCGCCGGGCCGCCGCCGCTTCCTCTATATCGGACGGGTCTCAGGCGAGAAGAACACCAACCTGATAAGCGCGCTTGCGGCGCGGATCCCAGGCTTCTCGTGCGGCGTCATCACGAACGAGGGTGATATCGAGGGCTGCCACAGGGTGTCCGCTGAACGGCATCTGACGCCGGAATACGCACGGGCATCCCTCGCGGAATACGACTTCTTTATCAGCCCCTCCGAGGAAGACGCACAGGCGACGACCGTCCTGGAGGCGATGGCTTGGGGTCTGGGAATCGCCGCGACCCGCGAGAGCGGCTACGACCACCCGTCCATCTTCGCGCTGCGGCCGCACGACCTGTCGTTCAACCTGCAGGTCTACGAACAGCTCCAGCAGGTCCCGTCCTGGCAGCTCGCCGAATTCCAGCAGGCCAACCGAGCGCTGGTGGAGACGAAGTACTCGGTGACGACGTTCCGCGAGCGTGTCACCGACATCATGACACGGATCATGCAAGCCGTGTGACCTGTGCCAGAAGGCGTGCCGTCCGCGCGGTGGTCGCCGGCGATCAGGGGGCGGCTCCGCGGCCCGCCGCGGCGGCCGTCGGCCGTCGCGAGGCCAGCGAGGCAGCCATCCGCTCGAGGGCGGCGACGATCTTCGTCTCCGCCTCCGTCTCGAGGTAGCTCGACCGCGCCCGCCAGGTCTCGTAGCCTCCCAGGGGATGGTCGGAGGCCTGCGGCAGGTAGCCGTTGTAGCCGTTGGCCAGCGACACCGTGATGTGCCGGCCGAACGGGCTCGTACGCTTCAGCCGCAGCCCCGTCTCGACGAACACCTCACAGGGAATCGCCGCGATCGAGAGGTCGCCGACGCGAAGGACCTGCAGCGTCACAGGCACGGCGTCGGGATACTCGGCGAGCTTGAGCGTTTCGCGGGCGTAGATCGCCTTCATGTCGGCCCACTGGCCGTCGGCGGTCTTCGGAATCGACTCGAGCCATGCCTTCGCCTGCGCGATCTCAGCAGGCGAGCCCTTCCGCACGGCGAGCGTCAGCTGCTCGCACTCCGAGTCAAGGGTCGCGTCGGACCGCCATTCGACCGCCTGGAAGGCCTCCTGCGCCGCGTCGGCGACGGCGTGAGCGACCAGCCGGATCCTGTCGGCGGCGTCGATCGTGTGCTTGGGCGACAGGGCGTAGTTGACGTTGTTGATGTTGCCACTCGTGCCGTTCGAGAGGATGGCGACGAACGGCGGCCGGCCGGCGGCACGGCCCTCCGCGCCGGCGAGCCTCCGGCTCATTTCCACGGCGAAGGCACCGAAGTAGTCGGCACTGATCGGCTGCACACCCCCCACGTAATGCAGGCTGTAGTTGGCGAGAATCGCGATCGGCAGCTTGTCGGCCGCGGCGCGGACGGCCAGCACCGCGACCTCCTGGTCGACCGGCCCGGCGGGCACCGACACCGCCCGGCTGCCTGCTCCGGGGTTCATCCGCACCCGATCCGTCGTGATGCCGAAGGGGTTCTCGTAGGTTTCGGTCGGCTTCATGAACCAGCGTCGGTGGAAGACCTGGTCGGGGGCGCTGCTGGATGCCCAGCCGCACTCGGCCGGCTCGAGGTTGGCGACGGCACGGACGATGCCGCGGGCGATCCTCGGCGCGACGGTGGCGACGTACTCGGCGTCGATCTCGCTTTGGAACACCGGCGTCAATGCGGCCGCCGAGTGGGTGTGCGTGGCGGAGATGAGCATCCGCTCCGGCGGGATACCGATCTCCCTGCCGGCGAGCCTCTTCGCCTCGTCGGCGACCTCGCGCGGGATCATGCAGGCGTCGACCACGGCGAGCACGAGCTGCCGCGTGCCGTCGTCGAGCGCGAGGCAGCGGGCGCTCATCGGATCCTTGATGTCGTTCGCCAGCACCTGCTTCATGCTGCCGTTGACCGGCACGGGAAACCGGGTGGGCGAGATGTCCTCGACGTGCGCGCCGGCCCGCAGCCGGGGCATGCCGCCGGCCGTGCCGGCCGCCGGCTGGGCCGCCGTGCTGGCGGTTGAACCGGCAGCCGTGCTGGCAGCGGCTGAGCCGGCCGCGGCCCGTGGCACGGGCCTGCCGCCCCGCAGAAACGCCACGAGGTCGGCATGATCCGCGGGCTGCAGGATGCGGCCGAAGCCCTCCGGCATGAGCGAACGTCCCGAGGCCCGCAGCGTCTCGATCTGCTGCCGCGGCACGGTCCGCCGCTCACCACCCGCCCTGACGATGACGATCGCGTCCTGCCCCGACTCGGCGACGATCCCCTCGATCACCTCGCCGTCGTCCGTGACGACCACGGTCGACTCCCATCGCGGCTCGACGGCCCGGTTCGGATCGACGACAGAGACGACGATCTGCTCGATCGGGCGGTCGGCCGCCTCGGCGAGCGCCGGCCCCACCTGCTGCCCGGCGACGGCAGCCGCCGAGGACGCCGGCGGCTGATGGCAGGCCGCACAGTGCTTCACGAAGAGCTCGCGGCCACGGTCGACGCTGCCCCCCGCCCGCACCGTGGCGACGATGCCGCCAATCTCCTGCTCCGACAATCCCGCACCGCCGCCCGTGTTCCAGATGCGGGCTGCCGCCTCGCGGACCACCGCGTCGGGCGAGCGGGCGAGTGCCGCACGCCGATCGAGCGGCACCACGGAGGCCGACACCTTCCCGGCCTCGATGGCCGCCAGGAGGGTTGGCGCGGCCTCGCGCCGGTCGGCCAGAGCAGTGACTGCCGCAGCCCGCACGGCGGGTTCGAGATCCCCCTTCACGATCGTCTCCACGACGCTCCCGATCGCGGCCGCGTCGCCGGCGCGGACGATCGCCGCCACCGCCGCCGCCTGCAGATCCCCTCCGGCGCCGCTGCCGATGAGGCCCGCCAGGGTGGCTCGTGCCGTTGCAGCATCCTGCCGGTCCGCCGCGCGTGCCACTGAGCCGAGCAGCCGGATCGCGACCTTGCGGGCCGCCGTGGCCGCGTTGCCGTCCCGCGCGACGGCCTCCGCCTGCGCGAGCACGGCGGGAATCGCCGCAGCCGTGGCGGGCCGTGAGAGCCGCGCCAGCGGCAGCCCGGACGTAAGTCCCGACAGCACCGCGATGTCGAACCAGCCGCTCTGGCCCGCGGCTGCGCGGCTCGAGAGTGCCGCGAGCACCGCATCCACATCCGCCGCCGCATCGGGCTTCCTCTCGGCCGTGGCGGCGACGCCCGCCGCCGTGGCCGCGAGCCGCTCGACGAAATCGACGGAGGGCTCGTCGGGGGCGTTCGCCGCGGATACGGCAGCCACCGACTCCAGCAGCGGCGCGGCACGGCCGACGGCGCCGGAGAGCACAGCCCTGTCGATCCAGGAATCGTGCGGGACGCGGCCTGCAGCGGCGGCGAGCGTGGCGGTGGCCGAGGGGGCGGGCGACCCGGCCGCGGCGAGCGTGGCCGCGAGCCGCACATGGGCGTCGTCGTCGTCCCCGAGCCTGTCGGCGATTTCGGCCGCCAGGCCGTCCGGATCGATGAGCGGCGCGAGTCTGGCGGCCGTCTCGCGGACGCCGGCCGACGCCGCCCCGGACGCCGCGCGGATGTCAGTCGGGGTGATCCTGCCGAGCCCCTGGAGCGTCCAGAGCGCGTGCACGATGGCGATCGCCGGCGGCTGCGTCGCCAGGAGGGTCCGCACCGCGGCCTCAGCGTCGGGGAAGCGGCCCTCCACGAGCAGTCGCTGCGCGGTGGAACGCCGCCAGCCGTTCGGATCCGCCAGCAGCGCCGCTGCCGCAGCCGCGGTGGTCGGCGCCGTCCACGGACGCGGCTTTAGGCCCTCCCGCTGGATCTTCCAGATGCGGCCCGCCCGATCGCCAGCCCGCAGGTCGAGCGTCTCGGCGAGCCCGGGTGGCATGTACTGCGGATGCTCGATCGTGCGGCGGCACATGTCGATCACCCAGACCGCGCCGTCCGGCCCCGTGGCCGTGAACACGGGGCGGAACCACGGGTCGCGCGAGGCCAGGAACTCCGCGCCGTCAGCTCCCACGTGGTCGCTCGAGAAGCTCGCGCCGGCCGGCCGCAGCCGCCGCCGGGTCACCAGGTGCGACACCGGCTCGCAGATGAAGGCGTCGCCCACGGCGTCGGGGCCGAGCAGATCGCCGCGAAAGATGGTCATGCCGCAGGCCGACGTGTGCGTGCCGGTGTGCGACGCGGCGGTCGCGTAGGTTTCGGCGACCGGAAAGACCCTGCTCGCGGCGCCGCTGGGGGCCGCGTCCTCGAAGCCGCCGCCCAGATCGACGAACGTGTTGCGGGCCAGCGCCGCGGCCGGCAGCCGCACGGCGATCAGAGGATTGCGGTTGCTCGTGGTGAAGCGGCGGCCGAGGTCGTCGAATGCGTTGCCGAACTGACCGAATCCGGACGCGGCCGAGATGCGGCCAGTGGCGAGGTCGATCCGCACGTCTCGGCGCTCGATCGACACGCCCTCGGCGGCCGGCTGGCCGGGCCGCGTCACCAGCCCGCCGGAGAGCCCGCCGGTGATCGAGACGGAATTGTCGATGTCGATCTGTGGGCAGGCGGCCCGCAGCTGCGGGTTGCCCACCTTGAAGCCGGTGGCGACCACCTCGCGGCGGTCGGCCCGGCCGTCGCCGTCGTCGTCGACGAGCATGAGCACGTCGGGGGCCGCGGTCACGAGGAGGCCGCCGCGGATCGCCAGCACACCCTGCGCGAACGGCACGGAGTCGGCCACGACGGTCGACCCCTCGTAGAACCCGTCGCCGTCGGCGTCGTCGAGACGCACGAGCCGCGACAGCGCGGGGGAGCCCGCCGGCGGTCCCAACGGATAGTCGCGGTACTCGACGACATAGGGCCGGCCCTGTTCGTCGAACGTGATCGCCACCGGATCGACCACAGCGGGCTCGGCGGCGACCAGACGCAGGTCGTAGCCCGGGGCGACGACGGTCGTGGCCTTCACCGCAGCAGGCGAGGGCGGCCTCGCCGCGGCGAGGTCTTCCGTCATCGCGACGAGGGCGTCGAGCATCGCAGCCGATGCCGTCGGCTCGAGCTTGTTTGTCCCCAGCCAGGTCTCGTAGCCGCCGAGGCGATGGTGGCGGGCCGAGGGCAGGTAGCCGACATACCCGTGGCCGAGCGACACGAAGATCGCCGGGGTCAGCGCCGATCGCTCCAGGAACTCCTGTCCGATCTCGCAGAAGACCTCGCAGGGCATCGTGGCGATCGCGCCGGGGCCGATCCGCAGCACCTGCAGCGGCAGTCTGGCGATCTTCGGGGCCGCGGCGAGATCGAGCGTGCGACGGGCGTAGATCCGCGACAGGTCGACCTTCCCACCGGGCGGTTCCGGAGCATCCAGCGTTCTCGTGGCCCAGGCGATCTGCTGCGGCGTGGGCACGCGGCGGCTCACCTCCAACTCCTGGAAGCGGGCGTCGAGGCGGATCGCGCGGGCGTGCGCGACTCCGGGCACCGCCTCGGCGACCCGGCGGGCCACATCGTGGGCCACGTGTCGCATCTGCTCGTAGGGCTCCTGCTTGGGCCGCGACGTGCGGAAGTTGATGTTGTTGATGTCGCCGCTGGCGCCGTTGGCCATCATCGCCACCATCGGGGGGCCGTCGCCAGCCGGCGCGAGAAGCCGGGCCACCTCGCTGGCGAAGAGGGCGAAGTAGTCGGCGGAGATGTCGCCGTCCCCGACACCGCCGACGTAGTGCAGTCCGTAGGAGGCGAAGAGGGCGATCGGCCGCCCGCCCGGCTCCCGCACGGAGAGGAACGATACGGTCGGATTCGTCGGCCCCGCGGGCTCGAGGAGGTCGGCGCTGCCCGCCGGCGGGTTCATCTTCACCTGGTCGGTCTCGCCGAACGGATTCGGCGGCATCGTGCCCGGCTTCATGAACCAGCGTCTGTTGAAGACGTGATCGGGCGCCGCGGCGGTGCCAAACCCGGCCTCCGCCGGCCGCAGGGAGGCGACCGCGCGGCCCACGCCGTCGACGATCCGCCCCACCACCTTCTCCTGGTAGGGGTCGAGCTGCCGGGAGCCGTCCGCGGGCGGCTCGGGAGGACCACCGATAGCGCTCGTCGCCGAGTGCGTGTGCGTGGCCGAGATCAGCACAGCGTCGGTCGGGATCTTGAACCGCCCGTGAATTCGCGCGCGGGCCTCGTCGCTCACCCGCCTGTGGATGCCGAGCAGGTCGAGCACCACGAGGGCGACCTGGTTCTCTCCGTCGTCGAGGACGAGGCAGCGGGCATGGAGCGGATCGTGCACCGCCTTCGATGGCACGGGCGCGAAGCCGCCGACGATCGCCGCACCGACGTCGGGCGGGATGTCGGCAACCGCGGCGCCGGCGCGCAGCCCTGGGCCTCCGTCTGCCGGGGCCGCAGCGACCACCACGGCCGGCACGAGCTTCCACCACACCGTCAACACGGCGATCAGTACGACCAGAAGCCT
>JBILVO010000054.1:0-23008 GCA_044370415.1 Pirellulales bacterium | reverse complement strand
ATACATCCCGCCCCAGAAGGTGATTCCCGCCGCGCTCAAGCTCGTCGACATCGCCGGGATCGTGAAGGGAGCCAGCGAGGGCCAGGGGCTCGGCAACAAGTTCCTCTCCCACATCCGCGAGGTCGACGCGATCCTGCAGGTGGTCCGCTGCTTCGACGACCCCGACGTGATCCACGTCGCGGGCAAGGTCGACCCCGTCTCCGACATGGAGACGATCGAGATCGAGCTGATGCTCGCCGACATCCAGCACCTCGAGAACCTGCTCCCGAAGGCGGAGCGGGCGGCGAAGAGCAGCGACAAGGAGGCGAAGCTCAAGGTGGAGGTGATGAAGAAGTGCCTCGCCCATCTCGGCGGTGAGAAGCCCCTCCGCACGCTCACGCTCGACGAGGCGGAGCGGCACGCCGTGAAGGAGTTCGGCCTGCTGACGGCCAAGCCGATCCTCTACGTCGCCAACGTCGACGAGACCGACCTCGATGGCAAGGGGCCGCTCGTGCAGAAGGTACGGGCGGCGGCGGCGGCGGCAGGCGCCGAGGTCGTGCCGGTGTGCGCGAAGCTCGAGGCGGAGATCGCGGAGCTCGACGAGGGCGATCGGGCCGAGATGCTCTCGGGCGCCGGGCTCACCGAGCCGGCGCTGGCGGTGCTGGCCCGGGCCGCCTACAGGACGCTCGGCCTGCAGAGCTACTTCACGGCGGGCGAGAAGGAAGTGCGGGCCTGGACGGTTCCGGTCGGGGCCACCGCCCCGCAGGCGGCCGGCGTGATCCACACCGACTTCGAGAAGGGCTTCATCCGCGCCGAGATCTACTCGCTCGAGGACCTCGAGGCCCACAAGACCGAGAAGGACATCCGCGCCGCCGGCAAGCTCCGCGTCGAGGGGAAGGAATACGTGATGTGCGACGGCGACATCTGCCACTTCCTCTTCAACAAGTAGGCGACAAGTAGGCGCCCGTCCCCGGAAGCAGGCAGGCGCCCCGAGGATGCGCGTCACGCGCGCAGATGCTCGGGGAGCCATTCCTTCTCGGCGTCGTCAGGATCGACCGTGCTCACCGATCCCGCCGGAGCAAACCCCTCCGCGTACTCCTCGACGTGCTCCTCGCGGGCGCTCGTCCCGAAGAACGAGTACATCACCGGCACGAGCACCAGCACGAGCAGCGTCGTCATCGCGAGGCCGAAGGCCAACGCCGTGGCCATGGGGATGAGGAACTGCGCCTGGAAGCTCTTCTCGAGGAGCAGCGGCAGAAGCCCGCCGATCGTCGTGATGCTCGTCAGCATCACGGGCCGGAACCGCAGGCAGCCGGCCTCACGGAGCGCGAGCCTGAGCGGGTGGCCTTCGCGGACGCGGATGTTGATGAAGTCGATCAGGCAGATCGAGTCGTTCACCACGACGCCGGCGAGGGCAACGAGGCCGAACATGCTGAAGAGCGTCAGCGGCATCCCCATCAGGGCATGGCCGAACACGGCCCCCGCGCACCCGAAGGGAATCGCCGCCATGATGAGGAACGGCTGGAAGTACGACTTGAATTCCATCGTCAGCAGCACGAACATCGCGAAGGTGGCGACGACGAACCCCACGCCGAGGCTGCGCAGCGACTCGTTCGACTGCTCCCGCTGCCCCTCCCAGCGGACCCGCACGAGCGGGTAGTCACGCCGCAGGTCGGGCATGAGCCGCTTCTCCATGTCGGCGGTCACCTGCGCGCTGGTGAGGGAGCTTTTGGCGACGTCGATGTCGGCCGTGACGGTGATCGATCGCCTCTGCCCGAGCCGATTGATCTCCGAGTAACCGCGGGCCACCTTCACGTCGGCCAGCTCCTTGAGCGGTCGCTTCGCGCCGTCCGGTCCCGTGATCCTGATCTCCTCGAGCGTCGCGAAGCTGCGACGCTCCTCCCGCGGGTAGCGAACCATTAGCTTCACTTCGTGCCGGCCGCGTTGCAGCCGCATCACCTCCTCGCCGTAGTAGCTCGCACGGATCGTCGACGCGAGATCGGCGAGCGACACCCCCATCGCCTCGGCCCGCGGCTTGACCTTCAGCTGGTATTCCCACTTACCCGGCCGCGAGTCGTCGTCGATGTCGATCACGCCTGGATACTGCGCGAGCCATTCCTTGCACCGCTCGACGGCAGCCTCCAGCTGGACCACGGAGTCGGGGCCCGCCTGTGCGAGCAGCTTGAACTCGATCGTCTTCCCACCGGGACCGATGTTCTCGGTGCCGTAGATCAGCGATTCCGTTCCGGCAAACTCGCCCGCTGCCTGGCGCCATTCACTGATGAACTGCTCACTCGTCACATCGCGGAGCTCACCCTCGACCAGCTCGACGGCGACCGCCCCGACGTGGCTGCCGCTCATGCGCGCGTCTGGCCCCACCTCCCCCTGCGCGGAAACCTGCCCCACCGCCCGATGCACGAGCTGCACGATCGGTGCGCCGGCCGGCGAAAGCTTCTGCGAAACGGCGACGGCGGCCTCCTCGATCTTCCGAGTGGCCTCCTCCGTCACGCTCGCGGGCGTGCCGTCCGGGAAGACGATCTTCGCGAGCAGCCGATTGGCGTCGATCTTCGGGAAGAGCAGGAACGGCGTGACGCCGCTGCGAACGATCCCGCCGGCAAGCAGCAGGATGCAGGCCGCGACCGCCAGCACCGACACACGGTTGTCGAGCGCGAAGTCGAGGAACGGGGCGTAGACACCCCGCACGAACGACTTCAGCCCACGGTCGCAGGCCCGCTGCAGCCAGGCCACCGCAGGCAGAAAGAGCCGCAGCGGGTAGAGCACGATGCCGAAGATCGTGAAGACGAGGTTCTTCTCATGCGCGAGATGCCCGGGCAGGACGAGCAGCGATTCCGCGAGCGACACCAACAGCGTGGAGATGAACGCGAAGGGCATCACGGCGATGAACTTGCCCATCACACCCGACACGAAACACAGCGGCAGGAACGTGATCACGGTCGTGAGCACGCTCGAGATCACGCTGGGGATCACCTCGACGGTTCCATCGATCGCCGCCGCCGTCAGGCTTTTCCCCATGCGACGATGCCGGTCGACGTTGTCGCTGACCACGATGGCGTCGTCGACGACGATGCCGATCGCCATCAGAAACGCAAACATGGAAAGCATGTTGAGCGTCTGGTCGGTGGCATGCATGAGCGCACCGGTACCGAGCATCGAAAACGGGATGCCCATCGCGACCCAAAACGCGATCTTGAGGTCGAGGAAGAGCGCGAGCATCACGAACACGATCGCGAGTCCCTGCAACCCGTTCGAGATCAGCATGTCGAGCCGATCCCTGACGTCGATCGACTGATCTGCCCAGAGCGTGAGGTCATAGCCCGGGGGCAGCTTCGCATCGGCGACATACTTCTTGACGGCAGCGATCATCGCGAGCAGATCCTCGCCGGAGCTGCGGTCGATCGAGACCACCATGCCGGGACGCCCGTTGATCCGATTGCTGGCCGCCACATCCGCGAACTCGTCGCGCACCGTGCCCAGGTCCCCCACGGTGAGCACGAGACCGTCGGGGAGCGTGACCAGGGGCAGCTTCGCGATCTCCCGCCCGACGTACCGCTTGTTCTTGCCGCGAAGCAGGATCTCGCCTCCCTCGCTGCGGATCGTGCCTCCTGGAAGTTCCAGATTCTCCCGGCGGACGATGTCGGCGACCTTCTGCAGCGAGAGGCCGTACTTGCGCAGCGTCGCCTCGGAAATCTCGATGTCGATCTCGTAGTCCTTGGCACCGAGCAGGTTGGCCGCTGAGACTGCTGGCAGCGCGAGCAGATCGTCGCGGACGAGTTCCGACACGTCGCGGAGCTCACCCTCGGCCGCGGCATCGGCGGGACTGTCTTTCGGGGCCAGCACGCCCACTTTGATGGCCGGCGTCCGGAGCGTAACCTGCTCGACCTTCGGATCCTCGGCGAGCTCCGGCATGCTCGGAATCCGCTCCACCTCGGAGCGGATCTCACCGAGGGTCTTCTGCACGTCCTTGACATTGTCCTGCAGCTCGAAGACGCAGAAGCCCGTGCCCTCCTGCGCGACGCTCGTGATCTTCTTGATCCCGGCGACGCTGCGGCAGGCCTCTTCGACCTTCTGGCAGATTCCCTCCTCCACCTCCTCGGGAGTGGCGCCTGGATACGGCACGGTCACCAGCACGATCTCGAGATCGAACTCTGGAAACACTTCGCGGCGCATCGACGCGAAGGCCATCCCCCCGACGAGCAGGATGGCGATGACCAGCGTGTTCATCGCCGGCATGTTGCGGACGGTCCAGCTGACGATGCTTCTCATCGGGGGGCACTCACAGGGCGTCGCTGTCACCGGCAGTGTCAGCCGTGCGGGCGGTCCCCGCGGCAGCACCGCCGGCCTCGACCACGTCCATCCCAGGACGCGGATTGGAAATCTGGCTTGTCACCACGCGATCTCCGACCGCGAGTCCCGAGGCGACCGAATCGAAGACGACGCGACCGCCGCTCACCTGCAACGGCCGGGGCTTGAGCACGACGAGCCGTCCATCCCGCACGACCCAGACATCGCCGCTGGGCCGCTGGCACTCCTCCGGGATCGAGACGAGTTCGCCCGGCGCGTCGACGTGCACCCGCACCTCCACGAACATGCCCCGCAGCAGCGACTTCGGCGCCCCCGGCGGTGGCTGCGGCATCGTCGCTCCGTACCGGTCGAGCGCGACGACATCCTGAGGACGGTCGACGAGCACGCGGCACGGCAGCGTGCGGGTCTTCTCATCGAGGCCACGGCCCTCCTGCCGCGACAGGGTGCCCTTCCACTCATAGGCGGAGTCGCCGACGGTGAAGACCACGGTGGCCGGCACATCGAGTTCGTCATGTGCCTCGCGTGCCGGGGCATCGACGCGCCGACGGCTGCTCCACACTCTGGCAACCTCATCCATCTGCAGGCTCGTGCGGACCTCGACGGCCCGCGTATCCTCGATCGTCACGAGGGGCGTGCCCTTGGCGACGAACGACTCCTGCTCGACCTTGTCCTCGACGACGATCCCGTCGATCGGTGCAACGATGCGCGTCCTGGAAAGGTCGAGCTTCGCCTTGTCGAGCATCGTCGCGGCCAGCGCCTGCCCCTCCACGAGCCGGTTGCGCCGCTTGGCGAGTACCCGTTTCTGGCCCTCGGCCGCGCTGAGCAGGTTCGTCGCGGTCAGCTCATCCCGCAGCGCGCGATCGTGCTCCGACTCCGTCACCACCCGGCTGTTCTTCAGGTTGTCGAGCCGCGCCGCCTCGCGACGGGCGAGGTCCACCTGCCGACGGGCAAGGTCGATCGAGGTGGCGTTTTGGGCGACTTCCTCGTCAAGCTCCTCGATCGCGTGCCCGGCCTGCTTGAGTTCGCGATCCAGCCTGTCTACGTCGAGTTCGTAGTCACGCGGATCGATTTCAAAGAGCACCGTGCCCGCCTTGACGAACTGCCCCTCGTTGCAGTCCGGCGATTTCCTGAGCACCCGCCCGCCGACCTCGGCCGCCAGCGTCACCTCGCGCAGCGGCACCACGACGCCGTCCGCCTCAATCGTCAGGCCGCTCTGCTCCGGCGTCGCCTCCACCGTGCGCACGGGAGTCGCAGACCCCGTCTCGCCGGCCTTCCGATCAGGCGGCGGCTGGCTGCCCATGAGCAAGAATGCCGCGAAGCCCGCCCCCAGGATGACCAGTGGCACGACCCAGCCGACGATCGCGCGGATGATCTTCATGAACCGACTTCCTCTCCAGCATGATGCTCATGGTGATCGTGATGCTCGACGAGCGGCGGCGCCGCGCCCAGGGCAGCCAGGGCGTAGCGGGTGACATGGTCCGCGAGCGGCCGCAGGGAGTGGTGCGATCGGACTTCGTCGTCAGGCACCAGCATGGCCACCACGTCGCCGGCCACGCGGTAGAGGAAGCACTGGCCGATGATCGACAACGCCACGCGCCGCAGGTCGGCATCCGACAGCCGCCCCTCGACGAGCTCGTCGAGGATCGACACGAGCAGCGTGAACCGCGGCCGCACGTAATCCTCGACGAGTTCACGGCAGGCGTCCGTCGGGTGCAGCACCTCCCGCATCATGAGCCGGACCTGCCACGGGGGCTCACCGAAGCCGAGCATCCGCTCGAGCAGGTTGGCGACGAAGTCCTGGAGCTTTCGCTGCGGCGGCGTGCCCGGCGGCCATTCCGGCAGCGGCACCTGCCTGCCCCGATCCTTGTGGGCATGCTTGACGCTCTCGATGTAGAGCCGCCGCTTGTCGCCGAAGTAGTAGTTGACCGCGGCCACATTCACGCCGGCTGCCGCGCAGATGTCACGGACGGTGGTCGCCTCGTAGCCCTTTTCGGCGAACTCCCGGCCCGCCGCGGAAAGGATGCGGTCGCGCGGGTCCGGGCCTGCGTCGGCTCGCTGGGGCTGGGATGCGGCGGTCATGGGCGGGGCCGGCGGTGGCACAAACGGGAACCCCGGCGTAGCGAGGATTTCACTGGAAAATCGACTGTCAAACAGCCGTTTCAATCGATTGTATGAGGGGGGAACCGCAGCCGCAAACCTGGAGTAACAGGAGCACCAGTTGCTCCGGTAAGACTGGCCGGCAAACGGGCTGCTGCCGTGGACCAGCGGTCCGGCCACCCGACGGGTGCCTCGGCTGAATCATCCCGGAACCAGACGAGCCTACCCGGCCGCCCTCAGTCCGCTGACGACCTCCAGGATCGTTCGGCCGGCCGCCGTCCGGCGATCGCGGCCGCGGACGCGAAGCTCTTCCGCGGCCACCGGAATCGGTGTGCCCCGCAACGCCTGCGTCATCCCGGCCGCGAGTGATTCGGCGTCGCCGACGGCGAAGAACGAGACCGTGGGCTCGTCGGCGAGTTCGCGGTTGATCGGAATGTCGGAGATGATCGACCGGATGCCGAGCGATACGGCATCGTACACGGCCCCCCCGCCCGGCCCCCCGTCACAGAGCGTGGGCTGCACCACGGCGACCGCCCCCTTCACGAGCTGGATCTGCTCCGCCTTCGGCACGAGCCCGGTGATGATCACGCGGTCACGAACCCCGAGGGAATCCAGCAGCTCGACGAGCGTGCCGAAGTACTCCGGGCGACGGTAGTCCGACGTCTGGCCGGTGCACACGAGCCGCAGGTCGGGCCGGTCGGCGGCAGCCCGAGCGAAGGCCCGAAACGCGGTCGCGTGATCCTTGTGCACCCAAAACTGATTGCTGACGATGAAGTATGGCCCCGCGACGGCGGGCCCCTGCGCGTCGGCCGCGTCATCGAGCCACTCCGGCCGCGGGCTGGCGTTGAACGGCAGCGCATGGATGCGATCCGCGGCGTGCGGATAGAGACTCCGTGCCTCGGCCGCCGTATCGCGGGAGTTCACGACCACCGCTGGCGCAGCGTCGATCATGCCGGCAAACGCCTCGTCCCGCTTGCGGATCTCGCGCTCCGTGAAGAGCTGCGGCAGGTGCCGGTGCTGGAAGTCGTAGAGGTAGCCGACCCACGGGCACGGCATGCCGGCGGGCAGGATGCCGTGTGAGGGCAGGACGGCGTCGAGCCGCAGCCGTCCGCTCGTCTCCGCGACGGCATCGGGGCCGGCCGGGATCGAGTGCACCGCGTCGCAGAGGGCCGCCACCGCGGAGCAGTCGAGCGGTGCCGCCCTGCGATCCCGAGTGCCGCGGCGCAGCATCCGCTTCACCGTCGACTTCAGCCTCTTCCATCCGCCCGCGGGTCTCTCGTGCGGCACGAGCAGGTGCAACTCGGCCCCCGGCGCTGCGGCACGAAGGCCGTCCACCACCGTGAAAAGGAAGTCGACACCGCCGGCCCAGTCCTGAAAGCCGTGGGCGGGAATGCCGATGCGGATCATGTGCGGAGGCCGCGCCCTTGTCGGCGCGGTGGTCAGGCGGCGTGCCGAGTCGGCCGGGCCACCCGGCCGGCGCCGATGCCGGCGATCGTGTCGCAGATGCGGTCGATGTCGTCGTCGGCCAGCGTGTTGTAGGTGGGGAGCATGATGCCGCGCGTGCCAAGGTCGTCGGTCACGGGAAGCGTGCGTCCGGACACGGAGGCGTGCTGATAGGGCGGCAACGAATGGAGCGGCACGAACATGGGCCGCGTCTCGATCCGCTGATCGTGGAGCGCCGCCGCCAGCCGGTCGCGGCTCGTGCCGAACTCCCGCTCGCTGATCAGGCAGGCGAACATCCACGGGGAGATTTCCGACCAGTCGTTGGCCGCCCGCAGGCCGATCCCCGGAATCGCGGACAGCCGCTCCACGTATCTGTCCCAGATGTGCCGTCGACACGCCATGATGGCCTCGCGCCGTTCCATCTGGGCGCAGAGAATGGCGGCCGCGACATTCGTCATGCGGTAGTTGAAGCCGATGATCGGAAAGTAGTAGCGGCGGTCCGGATCCATGCCCTGACCGCGGAGCATGCGGTAGCGACGCTCCATGTGGGGCTCCTGGAACGTGATCGCCCCGCCCTCGCCGCTCGTCAGCAGCTTGTTTCCGTAGAACGAGAACGTGCCGGCATGGCCGATGCCGCCGACCAGGCGACCCTTGTAGGTGGCAAAGGGCGCCTCGGCGGCATCCTCGACGACCCACAGGCCGTGCGTGCTCGCCACCTTCATGATCGGGTCCATGTCGGCGGGCTGCCCGAGAAGGTGCACGGCGATCACACCCCGTGTCCGTGGCGTGATCGCCGCCTCGACGGCGTCGGCCGTAATGCACCACGTCTCCGGGTCGACATCGACGAAGACCGGCTCGCCGCCGCAGTAGCGGATGGCGTTCGCCGTGGCGATGTAGGTCATGGACGGCACGATCACCTCGTCGCCGGGCCTCACGTTCAGGCCCGATAGCACGAGATGGAGCGCCGTGGTGCCATTCGAGACGCCGAGAGCGAACCTGGACTGGCAGGCCGCGGCGAACTCCGCCTCGAAGCGGCCGAGGAACTCGCCGCTCGACGAGATCCAGCTGCTGCGGACCGCTTCGACAACGTACCGCTCCTCGTTGCCGCAGAGATCCGGCATCGCGACCGGAATGAAAGGCGGTTCCCCGGCGGTCGCCACTGCGGCCACGGGCGGGGCATCGCGACCGTCGGATCGGTTCGGTGATGAGGACATAGAATCGGCAGGCCAGATGACGGAAACCGCACGGAACGACAGCGATGGGGTGTCGCAGACTCCCCCTGCCGACGCAAGGCCGAACCACGGGCGCAGTCGGGGAGGTCTGGGCAGGCCGCGGCGATGGCGCGGACGCCGAGGGCGTCGTCCGGCGGTCCGGCGACGGGCATGGCGTCCGACGCCCGGCGACGAGCCGCCACCATCACCCGCCGCGCCGCATCAACTCCTGCATCCGCAGGTGATCTTCCCACGTGCGGCTCCGCCGCTTCCTGAGCCTCCTGACGAGCGATCCGTACCACCGGCGGGGCGTGCCCTTCGTGAGCACGAGTCGCGCGAGCGAGCCGACCGTCCGATCGGTGATCACGTGCAGCCCCGCGTTGAGCATGAGGTAGCTGCAGTCCAGACGCTCAGCGAGCAGCGCGAGCGTGCGCGGCTGGTAGAAGGCGATGTGCTGACCGCCCTCGAAGGAGTAGTACCACCAGTCGGCCGGCGGAATGCCACCGGAAAACGTCAGCGTCGAGAACACGATCGTCCGACAGTCGTAGGTCGAGAACGCCTCCGTCAGGAACGCCAGCGGGTCCTCCAGGTGCTCGAGCACCTCGAACGCGAACAGGGCGTCGGCCCGGAAGCCAGCGGCCGGCTCGAACGCCCTGGCGAAGAGATTCTTGCAGTACTTGTCGGTCGTGTAGCAGTCGTACCCGTTGTCGCGCATCAGCCGCGCGAGCAGCCCATAGCCGCCGGCCAGGTCGAGGAACCGTCCCTCCTGCAGGCCGAGGCCGTTGACGACGGCGTCGAGCATCTGGCTATTGTTGATGTTTCGCGCCACGATGCCGGTGTCCGTGTCGGCGATTGCATCCTGGTAGGCCTCGTCGAGCCAGTACGGTTTCTCCGTCCTGAGCAGTCCGCTCTCGTCGGAGTAGTGGTACCCGACGTCGTGCCTGCCCAGGATCCGGTGCGTGAAGACGTGCCGCATCGGCGCTCCCGTGATGGGACAGGTGACAGCGGTGGGTTGCGTCTGCATCGCGTTCGTCTCTCTTGTGCTGGTTCGTGCGGCCTGACGTCAGCCCGGGCGCTCGGCACCGTCCCGCAGCAATTCGCGGTAGCGGTCGAGGAAATGGGACGCCACCTCGGCGTTGACGTGTCCCCACGCCTCGTCGACGAGTCCGCCCGTGAGCAGGCCGCCGACGGCCTTGGCGGCAGCCGCGCCGAGCATCTCCACGACCCCCGTCATCGGATCCGTCCCGAGGAGCCGCTCCTGATTCACGTGGAGAAACTCGTTCGCCACGAGCGACATGGTCGGCAGCTTCGGCACGGGATCCCGGCCGTTGACGTAGCGGAAGATGCGGCCGGCGAACTCCCGGTCGAACGCCGCACAGGCCTCGCGGTTGCCGATCATCGGCGCCCCGAACGTGCACACCTCGTGCACCGGCACGAACCGCCGCTTAAAGAGCCAGGCCGCCAGGAGCGCCAGCGCCCCCCCGAGACTGTGGCCCGTGATCCAGAGCGGCCGGTCGCAGACCTTCATCTCGGCCTCCACCGCCGCCATCAGCGGCCCCCAGACCGCCGCGATCGCGTCCACGAAGCCCTTGTGGAAGCGGGCGCCGACGCCGGCGGCG
The DNA here is from genome assembly GCA_044370415.1 of Pirellulales bacterium. Taxonomy (GTDB): domain Bacteria; phylum Planctomycetota; class Planctomycetia; order Pirellulales; family UBA1268; genus CAMCQY01. Next base: position 12,336 of record JBILVO010000054.1, on the reverse strand, counting down.
GAGAGATCGTGGCCCAGCCGGCCCTCGGGCACGACGAGCAGGTTCATCGCGTCGGTGAGGAGGACGTCCTTGAGGCCGTCGAGCGTTGTCGGCGATTCGGTCCCGCGGAACGCCACCACCACGTTGGCCTCATCCACCCCCAGCCACGCCTGCGTATTGTCGACGCTGAAGAGCCGCGCCTCGAGGCCGAGCAGGCTGCGAAACGCCGGCATGCCTCCGGCCTCGGCGAGGTAGGCCAGTGCGCTGGCCTCGCAGAGGAAGCAGGCGCTGTCACGATTGCCGAGCGGCTCCTCGCGGAGCCTCCAGTCAATTGACATATCGGCGCTCCCCACCCGCGTCACCGGAGGCGTTCTTCCAGCGGCGCAGCGTCGCCGTCGGCACGTCGTTGCCCGACACGTCGATCTGCCGGAGTCGTGGAGGCGGGGCATCGAGGAACCGCCGCACCCCCTCGGGCGTCACCTGCGTGCGGGCGATCCGCAGGCTCTCCAGCTTCGGGAGCCGCGTCAGCTTGGCGAGGCCGGCATCCGTGACCGCGGTGTCGTTGAGCGTCAGCTCGCGCAGCTCCGGCAGGTCGGCGAGCAGGTCGAGCGTCTCGTCGTCGACGTCGGCGTTGCCCATCTCCAGGATGGCGACGTCGGGCTTCATCGCGAGAATTCGATAGTCGTCGCGATCCCAGCCGGTGAGGTTCAAGGCCCTCCGGCCGTCGATCACCCGCTCCCGCGGGCCGAGGCCGACGACGGCGAGATACACTCGCTGGGCGGCCAAAGGCACGGCGCCCACAGCCAGGCCGACGCCGACCAGCGCGAGCGGCGCAAGCAGCCGGCGGACGTGCCTGCGCCGCAGCACGACGCCCATCCCTCGAAACGCCCCCCAGAGCAGTCCCGCCATGAAGGCGGCGAGCCCGGCGAAGACGAAGAAAGCCCCGAACTGCTCGCTCATGGGTCGCATCCGTGCGGTGGAAAACTCCATCATACGGATTCCCACCGCTGCGCGGCAGCGCCGCCGTCTCGTCGGCGTCACGCCGACGCGAGCACGGCCGCGGCGCACCGCCGGCCGCTGGCCAGGGCCCCGTTGATCGAGGCCGACGTGCAGTGGTCGCCGCAGAGAAAGAGCCCGGGCGAGAACAGGCCGGTGGGGGAGCGCAGCCGCCGGGCCGCGGGCGACTCATCCGGGAGGGCATGGTCGACACGCACCGTGGCCAGCCACCGCCAGCCCCGGGCGGCATCGCCGAACCATGCGGCCGCCTGCCCGCGAACCGCGTCCGCCAGCGTCTCGTCGTCCGCCGGCGCGTCGCCACGCAGCGACACGCAGATCAGCGATCGTCCGGCCGGCGCGTAGCCGGAGGCGACGTCCGACGGCACCGTGAGGTTGTCGATCGGTCCCTGCTCATCGGCACTCACCAGGAGCGTCGGCCGAGGCAGCGGCGACTGCTCGGCCGCGAACGCCACCAGCCGTGTCGCCTTCCAGCCTCGCGCGGCGAGGTGGCCGCGATGCTCCGCCGGCAGCAGTCGCGCCGCGGCGGTGCCTTCGGTGGCGACGACGACCGCCGCCGCCGTGAGCGAGCCACCCTCCGCAACCACCACCCGCCCCGGCTCGACCCGCTCCGCGCGGGTGTTCAGCCGCACCGCGTCGCCGGGCAGCGCCGCCGCCAGCTGCCGTGGGATCGCGTCCATGCCACCGTGTGGCAGGCAGGCGCTGCCGCGGGCGAACATCGCGAAGTCGAAGCGGAACACGTCGGACGACGTGTCGAGCCCGCGCTCGAGGAACACGCCGCCGAAGAACGGCACGAAAAACCGCCGGATGAACCCGGGCGTGAATCCTCTGGCCACAAGCTCGTCGCGGGTGCTGCGATCGTCCACGGCCGCGGCAGCATCGGGATCGAGCCGGCCGGCGGCGAGCGTCCGCAGCGCGTCGCTCCGCAGCCGGGCCGTCCGCAGGCCGTCGACCACGCCGACGGTGCCGTCGAGCACCGCGGTGATGGCAGCCAGCGGCCGCCGCCACGGATCGGTCACGCACCGCAGCCGCCCCCCCTCGGCCACCAGTGCGCCGGCCTCGAACCGTCCCAGGCCAAGGGCGGCGAGATCGAGCTGCCGTCGTCCCTCGGGGTAGGCGTCGTTGTAGACCTGGAAGCCGCGGTCGATGCGAAACCCGTCGACGGTGTCGGTGGCCACGCGGCCGCCCACCCGATCGGCGGCCTCCACGACGAGCACCCTCCGCCCCGCACGCACGAGCTCCCGCGCGCAGGAGAGCCCCGCGAGACCGCCGCCGACGACGATGCAATCGGCACTGCGGCCGTTCGTGTGATCGCTCATGCGTTCGCCGGAGGGGACGGCAGGCCGAACCGAAGCAGCCCGATCAGAGCGGCCGCACGACCGACTGGCTGCGCCAGTAGTCGAACAGCGTCTCGATCGAGTTCACACCGCCGCCGGTGCCGCTCTTGTTGACGCCGCCGTACGGCACGCCCCGCGGAAACACGTTGTGGGCGTTGATCCAGCTGTTGCCGGCGATCATCGACTCAGCCACGCGGGCCGCCCGACCCAGGTCGGTCGTCCAGACGCTGTTGGCCAGGCCGTAGTCCGTGTCGTTGGCCATGGCCACCGCCTCGTCCTCGCTCGAGAACTTCGCGAGGTAGGCGACCGGTCCGAAGATCTCCTCGCGGGCCGCCACGTTGTCGAGCGAGCCCGCCAGCAGCGCCGGCTTCACGTAGAACCCGGCATGCCCCGGCACGTCGGCCGGACCGCCGGCCACCAGCTGCTGCGCCCCCTGCTTCGTGCCCTTCTCCAGGTAGGAGAGCACCCGCTGCCGCTGCTTCGCGTTGACCACCGGCCCCATCTGCGAGCCGCCGGCGAGCTGGTAGCCGATCTTCACCGCCTGCAGCCGCGACCGGCACTCGTCGACGAACCGGTCGTAGATCGATGTGTGCACGAGCCAGCGGGTGGCGTCGCAGCAGACCTGCCCGGTGTGGAACGTGATCGCGCCGACCAGTTTCTCCGCGGTCGCGGACACGTCGACATCGTCGAACACGACCGCCGCCCCCTTGCCGCCCAGCTCCAGCTTCACCGGCACGAGGTTGCGGCCGCAGGCCTCGGCCACGAGCCGGCCCACCTCGGGCGACCCCGTGAAGCTCATCCGCTTGATGCCCGGGTGGGCGGAGAGCGCCGCGCCCGCGACCGCACCGGTGCCCGGAATGACGTTGATGACGCCGTCGGGAAGGCCCACCTCACGTGCCAGTCGGGCGAGGTAGATCGCCGAGAGCGGCGTGTCCTCGGCGGGCTTGATCACCACGGTGTTGCCCGCAGCCAGGGCCGGCGACATGCCCCAGCCGATGAGCAGGAAGGGAAAGTTCCACGGAAAGATGAAGCCGCAGGGGCCCCACGGGTGGCGGACAGTCCAGGCCTCGTGGCCGGCGACGGCGAGCACGTTCCTGCGCTGCACGTGCTGGGCCATGTCGGTGAAGTAGCGGAGGGTGTCGACGAGGTTCTGCACGTCGCCGTGCGCGTGGGCGAGGATCTTGCCCGCATCGAGCGCCTCGATCTGGCCGATCACGGCCTTGTGCTTCTCGACGGCGTCGGCGAGCCGATGGAGGTGCGCCCCGCGCTCGTTGGGCGGCATCGTGGCCCAGCCCGACTTCCGGAAGGCGTGCGCCGCTGCCTCGACGGCGTGGTCGACGTCGGCCGGCGACAGGCAGTGGAACTCGGCGATCGGCTCGCCGGAGCCGGGGTCGAGCGTGGCCATCGTCTCGCCGGTCGATCCGGCGACGTCCTTCCCGCCGACCACTCCCTTGAGCGGCGCCGTGGCCAGGAATTTTTCCACTTCGGGCAGGAGGGAGACGGTCGCAGCGGTGGCCATGGGCTGGTTCCAATGGGAGAGGAAGAAAGAAATCCGCGCTGGTATCTTGCCGCGTGTCGGGCCGGCCGTGCAAGTGCCGGCGGCCCGTAGCACGCGGCCCGCAACCACAGAAGGCATCCGATGCCCATCACGCCACGCACCGATGACGGCTGCTTCCCGATGCGCACGCCCCCAAGCCGCCCGCGACGGCGGCCTTCCATTATGTTCCTGGCTCTGGCTTGGATGGCATTCGCCACCGGCCCGGCGTCAGCCGCCGACCTCGCACTGCCGGCGATCTTCTCCGACCACATGGTGCTCCAGCGCGACAAGCCTGTGCCGGTCTGGGGATGGTCCACGCCGGGCGACGACGTCACGGTCGAATTCGCAGGCCAGTCGCGGCAGGCCACTGCAGCCGCCGACGGCCGGTGGATGACGCGGCTCGAGCCGCTCGCGGCCGACGCCGCGGCCAAAGCACTCGTGGTGAGGTCGGCCCGCGGCGGCACGATCACCGTGAACGACGTGCTCGTCGGCGAGGTCTGGCTCGGCTCGGGGCAGTCGAACATGGTGATGCAGGTGTCGCGGGCCCGCGATTACGACGCCGAGAAGGCGGCGGCCACCCTGCCCCTGGTGCGGCTATTCCGCGAGGAGTCGCGCGGCGCGGCTGCGCCGCAGGAGCGGGGCGCGGGCACCTGGTCCGTCTGCTCGCCCGACACCGTAGGCGGCTTCTCCGCGACGCTCTTCTTCTTCGGCCGCGAACTGCACCGCGAGCTGGGCGTGCCCGTGGGACTCGTGAACTCATCCGTCGGCGGCACGCCGATCGAGGCCTGGATCGACGCCGAGACACAGGCCAAGGATCCCGGGCTCGCGGAGGTGGTCGCGGCAGAACGGAAGGCCGCGGCGGAGTTCGACGAGCAGAAGGCCCGCGAGCAGCACGAGAAGGCGCTGGAAAAGTGGAAGGAACGGGCGGCCGCGGCGAAGCAGGCGGGCGAGCCCGTGCCCAAGAAGCCGAAGGATCCGCTCGAGCGCCGGCTCAGCCACGGCCTCGGCACGCTCTTCAACGGCAAGATCGCGCCACTCGTGCCCTTCGCGATCCGCGGCGGCCTCTGGTACCAGGGCGAGGCCAACGCCCATCCCGGCAAGGGACCGCTCTACCGGCATCAGCTGCCGCTCTTGGTCACCGACTGGCGAAACAAGTGGGGCGACGACTTCCCGTTCGCCTGGGTGCAGCTGCCCAACTTCAACCGCGCCGGCGACGGCTGGCCGCTCGTCCGCGAGGCGATGCTCCGGTCGCTCTCCGTGCCGAAGACCGGCATGGCGATCACGATCGACGTGGGCGATCCCCGCGACATCCACCCGAAGAACAAGCAGGACGTGGGCCACCGGCTCGCCCTCTGGGCGATGGGCGACGTCTACGGCCGCCCGGTGCCCGCGACGAGCGGCCCACTGCCCTCCGGCCACGAGATTCAAGGCACGGAGATCGTCTGCCGGTTCACCGCCGCCGACGGTCTGCGGGATCGCGACGGCGGCGACCTCGACGGCTTCGTGATCGCCGGCGCGGACGGCCAGTGGAAGCCGGCGCGGGCGCGGATCAAGGGGAAGAATGTCGTCGTGTCCGCCACCGGCATCGCGAGTCCGGCGGCCGTGCGGTATGGCTGGGAGCCGAATCCGAAGTGCGATCTCGTCAACGCGGCCGGCCTGCCCGCGTCGCCGTTTCGCACTGACGACTGGCCGGTGGAAAACTCCGTGTCTGCCACCGGCGGCACCGCCGCTGCGGCAAATCACGAGGCTGCGGGACAGATCCTCCCTGCCGGCTGGGATCCGGTGCGGGCCGCCGATCGGGTGCTCGCCGGCCTGATCCGCGTGACGCCACCGCAGGTGAAAGGCGCGCACGACGCCGAGATGGCGATCGTCGGCAGACGGGCCTACGTCGTCGCCGAGGTCAACGACGTGCGGCCGGGCGAGGCGGCCGGCTGGCCGGAGATCTACTCGGCGCTGGCGGTCGTCGACCTCAACCGGCTCGCGGTCGAGCGGTTCGTGCCCTTCGCCCGCGGCGGCCAGCAGTTCGACAACGCCACGCTCCCGATCGGCTCCTGCTTCGTGCCGCGGATCATCCGCAAGGACGACGCCATGCTGCGGTGCTTCTTCGCGACCGAGCATCCTGGCAAAGGCGAGTCGCAGGTCTGGTTCATCGACTACGACCTCGCGGCCGGCCGGTTCGCGACGGCAGTGCACAAGGCTCGGTTGACCACGGCTGCCGGCACGTTCGACATGCAGCCCGGCCCGTTCCACGCCGACGCCGCTGCCCTGGGATTCCGTAAGCCGGCCCGCGATCACGGCCTCTATCCCTTCGATTCATTCAAGCGGTTCGACGGCCAGACCTACGTCGCGCTCAACAATTTTCCCGGCGGACAGAACGCCCTGGCCCTGCTCGACGACGCCTGCGAGACGTTCACCGTGCTCGGCCACTACAACGAGCCGCAGTCGCTGCAGCTGAGCGAATCGGCGGTCAACCGGCTGCCCGAAGGCAGTTGGATGGCGATCTGCCGCCAGGACAGCGGCAACCGCAACTACATCTTCACCACCAGCCGCGACGGCCGGACCTGGGCGCAGGGCAAGCACCTGCCGTTCGTCGCCAACGGCACCAACTCCAAGCCCACGTTCGAGCGGTTCGGCGGCGTCTACCATCTCGGCTGGCAGGAGGCGACTCAGATCGACGGCGCGTCGCGGAGCGTGTTCAACGTCGACGTCTCCCGCGACGGCGAACACTGGGAGCGGAAGTACCGGTTCGAGACCCGCGACTCTTTCCAGTATCCGACGTTTCACGAACACGACGGCACGATCTGGCTCTGTGTGACGCAGGGGGATGCCGACCCCAGCCGCAAGGAACGGATCATGTTCGGCAGGCTCGAACCGCTCACCGCGCCGATGGCGGATCCGAATGAGCCTGATCGTCGCCGCGGCGATCCGCCGCGCCCGTCCGCCCCAGCAGGAACAGGGCCAGCAGCCAGAGAAAATAGCCGCCGATGAGGCCGGTCTGCAGCCAGTAGGGAAACGTCGACCGGCCTGCGAGTACAGAGGCGAGGGCATCCGAGAGATTCACGGCCGCGAGTCCGGCGACCGTCACGCCGAGCGCGACCAGGGCTGCCGGCACGGCGACCGGGTGCCGTGCGGCGGTCGCGAACAGGCAGACGTAGGCCACGACGGCGAAGGAGATGATCTTGTCCTGGTAGGCGTGGAACGGCACGTCGTAGTAGACGAAGAGCAGCGGATACTTGAGCCCAAAGAAGTGTGCCACCGCCATGCAGCAGAAGTAGGCCACGCCCATCCACAGCGACCACCGCAGCACGGTGTCTGCCCACTTCCATCGGCCGACCATCCCAGCTCCTGATTGCATTCCATCCTCTTCCTGCACAGTTTTGCTCCGGGCTCGATTCCCATGCGATTGTAGCTCCACTCGGGCAGAAGCCGCAGCGTCCAGGCCACGATCAGCCACCGCCTCGTCACATACGCGTGCGGCTGCCGCGAGTCGATCGCCGCGAGAATCTCGCGGGCCGCTCCATCGACGGGGGCGACCCAGAACGACCCGTCGCCTTTGGCCATGGCCGTGGCGACGAAACCCAGCTGAATCTCCGTGACGCAGATGGGCAGCCGCTGCTTCGCGCACTTGTGCCGCAGCGACCGCAGATAGCTGGAGACGAAGGCCTTCGATGCCCCCTAGGCGGGCGCTTCTCCATGACCACGGATCGCCGCGATCGATGAGATGCCGACGAGGTGCGCCCGCCCACTCGCGGCGAGGCGGTTCATCGCCACGCCGGCCATGTTCGTGAATCCCGTCACATTCACGGCAATCGTCTCCGCCTCGAGCGGCCACTCGAGGCCGGGGTTCTCGCTCCCCACCCCGGCGCTGATCACGATCAGGTCGACGCCGCCCAGGGCGGCGATCAGGCCGGCGACAGCATCACGGGATGCCGCGACGTCTCGCAGATCGATCTCGGCGATGGCCGTGATCCGCTCGTGTCGAGCGGCCACCCCCCGGAGCCATTCGACGCGTCGGGCCGCGATGCCGACTGTATATCCCCGAGTCGCCAAGGCCGCGCCGATGCCGGACGACGCACCGATCACAACTGCCGTCTGCACCACGTCTTCGCCAACCTGGTATCCGAAAGCCCTGTGATCACTCGACTGCAGCCGACAGATCATCCGTGATCAGCGTCGACGGCGCCAGCCCGCGGGCCGCCACGCCGGCGTTCCCGGATCAGCCCCTGCCGGTCGCGAGTCTGCGCTCGACCCAGCGGCCGGCGGCCAGGCCGCTCGCCGCCGCCCCCTCCACCCGCGGGCCGCCGAAGGCGTCGCCGCAGCAGACGATCGGCGGCGCATCGATCGCGGCCACCATCGGTGCCGGAATGATCGTCGTCGGCAGGGCGAACTTCCAGCGGTGCAGCGACCGCTCGACGATCGCCGTGGCCGGGTCGCCGTCGATCCAGGGCCGCGCACGCTCGATGAGCTGCGCCGCGACGTCGTCAGGCGGATCGTCGAAGTGGCGGCGGCTGAAGTCGCCCGACGCGTGGATCGTGAGCGCCGGCACGCTGGAGATGCCCTTCTGCATGTTGTCGGCGATCCATGACACCGGGCCACCCTCGCACTGGATCGCCCCCGGCGGCGGCACGAGGCTCGGCCGGTCGAGTACGAGCAGGACTGCGAAGCAGGGATCGTAGCCGACCGTGGCCAATTGCCGCCGCACGACATGATCGATGCCCCCAGAGTCGCCGAGCAGGCCGCCGGCGGCGAAAAGATCCAGCGACTGCGGCACGGGAGACGTGACGATCGCGGCCGCAGCCTCGACCACGTCCGCAGAAGCAGCCTCCCCCCCGGGCTCGACCGCGATCCGCACCCGGCCCCCGGCGACGCCGATCGAGGCCGCGCGGACGGCGGTGCGGATCATGCAGCGATCGGCCGGCAGCCCGGCCGCCAGGAGCTTCGGCAGATCTGTCATGCCGCGGACGCCCCGCCACCGCGGGTGGCCGTCCGCCGCCGCGGCGACCTCCGCGTTGATCGATCCGGCGCGGCCAAAACCCTCGCACCAGGTCGTCACCGCGCCGGCCGACTCGGCCGCCGCGACGATGCCACCGAACTCGGCGCCGCGGACGGTGAAGAACTGCGCGCCATGGTCGCAGATCGCGCCGCCGATGCGGCGGGTCGCCATCCTGCCGCCGACGCCGCGGGATTTTTCCAACACCACCACCCGTCGCCCCGCCCGCGCAAGCTCTCCCGCGGCGACGAGTCCGGCAATGCCGGCCCCGACGATCACCGCGTCGATTCCACAATCAGGGCTCATCGTTTCGGCGGCACCCGCGTCAGCCATGCCTCGGCTCCGACCCCCGCTCGCCGCGGTGCTCCCGCCAGGCGGCCAGCAGGATGCCGGCGAACGGCAGCCACCAGATGAGGTCGTTCGTGAGGATATTCCAGCCGAAGGCGAGCGGGAATCTTCCGGAGAGGAGCGCTCCGGCGAATCCGATCGGACCGAAGACCTTGCCGAGCAGCCCGACGAGCGTGATCGGCCAGTGCCGCAGAGGATCGGTGGCGGCGGCGAGGTAGCCGATCCCGTAGACGCCGACGATCATCCCGATGCACTGCCAGAGCTCCGGGTAGTTCGGAGGCTCCATGCCCACGACGCGGAAGCACCACACCGGCGCGAGCACCGCGAGCCCGCCCCACGCGAGGTTGTAGACTCCGGCCGCGACGAGAACCGACCTCATCCACGGGCGGCCACGGCTCACGACGTCAGAAGACTGATGCATGGCGGCTCCGCACGGGTGCCGCGGAGCGCGGCCGGAAAATAGTCGCGGTCGGTCAGCCGAGGCGTGGCCGTTCAGGCCACTCGGTGAACGAGGCAGTCAGGGGATGCTCAGGGGACAATCAGGGAAAGAGTAGCCGCATCGGGTCGGTCGTACAGGGCATCCGGCTCGAGGCCAGGACCTCCCCCGCGTCGCAGCCCCCCATCATTCCGGCCGTGGCGGCCAGCGCCCGCACGCGGGGAAAGACGTGGGCCTTCTCCGCCGGGAACTGTGAGCGATAGCAGGCGATGGCCTCCAGCTTGCACTCGAGGTGGCCCGCGATGTCGACGACGAGCGGCCAGTGGCCGTGCGGCACGTCGGGCATGCCCGCCAAGAGAAAATAGGTGAGGAAGGACGGCACGGTGTGGACCGGCAGGCCGTCGAACGTGTCGTCCCACTTGGTGAGCCGCGAGTAGAAGACCGCCGCCTCGGTGATGGCCACGGCCTGGGCGTGGTCGGGCGAGGCGAGCGGCGTCTTGTCGCCGAGGCCGAGCACGAGCCGGGGCCGCCAGCGGCGAAACACCTTCGCCAGGGCCACCCGCACCTCGAAGCCGTCGAAGAGCCGACGGTTGGCGAAGCCGAGCTGCTCGCGGTGGAGGACGCCGAGCACCTTGGCCGCGGCCGCGGCCTCAGCGAGTCGCTCCGCCGGACCGCTCGAGCGGGGCGTGGGCTCGCCGTCGGTGAGGTCGACGATCCCCACGCGATGCCCCTGCGCGGCCAGGAGCGCGAGCGTGCCGCCGCAGCCGATCTCGACGTCGTCGGGATGCGCGCCGACCGCGATCACGTCCAGCGGTGGCGGCAGGTCCTTCATGGGGCACGCACCACGTTCTTGCGCCGGCTACGCCGGCTTCGTCGCCGCGATCAGGAACGTGGGGTTGAGCGACTCGAACCGGATGCGGTCCATCTGTTCGATGCCGCGGGCGATGTTCACCATCCAGTAGGACGCGTCGCCCGACCGGGACCGCAGCATCGCGTGCACCGCGGCCAGGTTCTCGATGCTGTTGCAGGCGGTCACCAGTCGGCCGCCCGGTTTGAGCCGCTTCCATGCCTCCTCGACGAGCATCGACACGTCGCGGCCGCTGCCGCCGACGTAGATCGCGTCGGGATCGGCGAGGCTCGCCCAGGCCTCCGGGGCCCTTCCCAGCACGGCGTGGAGATTGGCCACGCCGAACCGCTGGGCATTGGCGATGATGAGGTGGTGGTCGTCGGGGTCCATCTCGATCGCGTGCACGGTGCCGTTGCAGACGATCCGCGCCGCCTCGAGCCCCACGGAGCCGCTGCCGGCCCCCACGTCCCAGACCACGCTCTCCGGCCGCAGCCCCAGTTCGGCGAGCGCGAGCGACCGCACCTCGGCCGGCGTCAGCAGGCCCCGCTTCGGCCGCGACTGCAGGAAGCAGTCGTCGGGATTGCCGAAGAGCCGCGTGCCCACCTGCCCCGGCTTGTCAGCGACGCGGGACTTCCGCACGAGGATCATCACGTTGAGCCCGCCGAACGACTCCTTCGCGATCTCCGCGAGGCTTCCCTGCGTCACCCGCTCGTCGGGCGACCCGAGGTTCTCGCACACGTAGGCCTGGAAGTAGTCGACGCCGTCCTCGAGGAGCGCCTTCGCCACCGCCGCCGGCGGCCACTGCTCGCTCGTGAAGAGCCCGACCGTCTCGCTCGTGCGGATCTTGTCGATCACCCGCTCGATCGACTGGCCCGACAGGTTTGCGAGGAAGGCCTCCTCCCACGACTCTTTCACGCGGGCGAACGCCAGCTGCATGCTGCTGACGTGCGGCACGACCTCGAACCGTTCCTTGCCCAGCTTGGCACAGACGTACCTGGCCGTGCCGTAGAAGAGCGGATCGCCCGACGCCAGCACCACGACCCGCTTCGCGCCCGCGGCCTCGATCCTCTCGACGAGTTCCTCGAGGTTCGACGCGGCGACGAGCCTGCCCGCCAGCCCGGCGGGCAGGAGCTGCACGCACGATTCGGGGCCGAGCAGCAGATCGGCGGCCTCGACGAGCCGGCGGGCCTGCGCGGTCATGCCCTCCACGCCATCATCGCCGATGCCGACGATATGGACCTTCTCCTCAGCCACCGGGCCTCCTGTCCGTGGGTCGTGAGCCGCCCGCGACTGGGGTCAGGCCTGGAACGAACTGCCGCAGCCGCAGCTCTTCTTGGCGTTGGGGTTGTTGAAGGTGAACCCGCGCTTCTCGATGCTGTCGTGGAAGTCGAGCGTCGTGCCGTCGAGGAAGAGGTCGCTCTTCTTGTCGACCACGACCGCCACGCCATGCTGCTCGCTGCGGGAGTCGGCCTTCGGATCCCACGCGGTGTCGAAGCCGAGCGAGTACTGGAACCCGCTGCAGCCGCCGCCGGCCACGCCGACGCGGAGCACTGTCGAGGGATCGAGCTTCTGCTCGGAGATGATCTTCTTCACTTCGCTGGCGGCTTTTTCCGTGAGCATGACCGACATGGGGACGACTCCTCCTGCTGCAGCATCGGGGACTATTTAGTTGACGTCGGGCCCGAGCCCGGGGCCCGAGGTCCTTCGACACCCTCAAGTCTATCCCCCTGCCCTGCGGAGGCAAAGCCGATTCTCGGCCGTGCTGTCCCGCTACGCGAGCTTCCGCAGCCGGGCAACGCCGGCGGCAATGCGGTCGGCCGCGGCGTCGATCTCGGCCTCCGCCGTGAA
>JBILVO010000169.1:0-7602 GCA_044370415.1 Pirellulales bacterium | reverse complement strand
ACCCTGCCGGTCGCGGAAACTCTGGCGTTCGGGCCGGGGCGGCAGTCTGCGCAGACGCCGATCCCACCCCGTCATCAAGCTTATCGACGTCCCGTCCCGGCCGCCTGCAATCGCGACCCGCAAGGGACGCATGGCAGGCCGTGGATCACATCCGCCGCCGCTGGAGGTGGCGGCCACGATCGGCACAAAGCCCTGGCTTTTGCGGGCTTGCCATCGAGGACAGGTGCGCGGACAGGGGCGTGGGCCGTCGATCCGCTATTCCACGAAGTCGTCGGCCGACTCCTTGGAATACATGACGCCGATCTTGAAGTAGACCTCCATGGTCATCGTCGCCATCGAGGTGACGTAGAGCCTCCCGGCGGCCTCCGACGCGTGGCCCGCCTCCATGCCCTTGAAGTAGCTCCCCTTCTGGTGCCCTTCCTTGGCCTGGGCCCGCACGAGCATGTCGGTCATGGCCTTCTGCCAGGCCATCCACTCCGCGGGCAGTTGCTTCTGCATGTGGAAGAGCACCTGCGTCGCGTAGTACGTGTGGTAGATGTCGCCCGTGGGGCCCTGCTTGGCGAGCTTGATCGCGCCGCGGCGCAGGGCGTCGTTATCGGACTTCCAGCCCATGAAGACGCGACAGAGCAGCCCGGCGGCGTTGCGGGCGGGCGACGGTGTGCTTGCGTCTGTGTAGCCGTAGGCGGCGCCATCGTCAGACGCCACCGAATCGAGGAAGCTCGCCGCCTTGCGGATGACCAGCGGGTTCACCCGCATATACGACATGTTGGCGCTCTTGAGGGCCACGATCTGCCAGGCGAACGCGGAGGTATCGCCGGGCTGCTTGGGGGTGTAGCGCCAGCCGCCGCCGACGGGATCCTGTCCCTCCATGATGTAGTCGATCGCCAGCTGCGCCGGCATCTGCAGCCGCGAGTCCTGCGTCATGCCGTAGGCCTCGCTGAGCACCACGGCGGTGAGGGCCTGGGAGTACATGTTGCCCCCCTTGTGGAAGGCCTTCCCCTTGCCCTCGATCACGTTCTGGCCCAGGAATGCCAGGCCCTGCTCGATCGACTGCTTGTGCTTCCCGAATTCACCGACGCCCTTGTGCGTGTAGCCCTTGGCGAGCATCGGCCACAGCACCAGCGCCGTCGCGGCGACGCGGTCCTTGAGGCAGGTGTTGTGCTTCGGGTTGTCGCACTGCCCCTGGCAGCCCGGCGTGTTCTTGCAGTCGAACGACCAGCCGCCGTCGGGAAGCTGGTGCTGGCGGAAGTAGGTGATCGCGTCCTCGACGCTGCGGCTCACGAGCACGGGGTCGCCGCCGGCGCTGCGGACCATGTCGGACTGCATGACGGAGCTCGTGCGGCCGCCGAAGCCTGCCGCGCTGCCGCCCGCGGCGCCGGCGGTGGCCAGCAGGTCCGAGGCCGCCCCGAACTGCGCGCTCACGTCGACGACGTCGACGGCCACTTGGGCGGCGTCGAGGTCGTTGGCGTTGGTCACGACCTCCACGTCCCGCACCATGGTGTCCTGCGGGAGTGTCACGACCTCCGCCATCTGCTGCTCGGGCACGATCGCCTGATCGAGCTCCATCTGCTCCTCGAACTCCTCGAAATTCTCCTCGACCTCGGGAGCGCTGGCCGTGATCAGCCGCGGCGCGTCGGTCTTGGGTGTTTCGGTGACGATCAGCGCCATTGCCAGGAGCACGATGACGTGCACGAGCATGCTGATCGCCCAGGCGGGCGTGTTGCGCAGCAGGCCGCCGAGAAGGCCGGCCCGTGGCGGCCGAGAAGGCTCCACCACGGCGGCCGTCGGCTGGGGCTGGGGCACGGCGGGGGCGGCGGCAGCGGGAGTGGCGGGCGGCCGCGGCACGACAGGCACCGGTCTGGCGGGCTGTTTGCCCTCGTCCGGATTGTTGGGGCTGGCCATGGGGTCCACCACTCGGAGGGTTCCTAATGAAAATAGTATCGTGCGGCGGGCCGCCGTCGCAAACCTGCGGGGAACCGACGCGCCAGGAGGATGCCGGACTGCGGCACACGGCGGCCCGCCGCTCGCTAGAGCCCGCTGAAAAACGGCCGGGGACGGGCGACCGGCTGGCGGCAGGCAACCCGCGCGGGTAGGATTCGCGGCTCGGAGCGTCCCGGCACGCTCGGCGGTCCAGAGCACTTTTGGAAGGTAGCGTCCATGGCCAAGGGGAAGAGAAAGCTCGAAGTGGTGCACCTGGTCTGCGCGGAGACCGGCGACCACAACTACACGCTGCGGCGGAAGTCGGGCGGCGAGAAGCTGAAGGTCAAGAAGTACTCGCCGCGGCTGCGGAAGCACACGCTCCACAACGAGAAGAAGAAGTAGCGTTCGGCGTCAGCCGCAGTCCGCCAGTATCCTGGCGAGCGTGGCCGTGGCTGGTGCGACGGGATCGATCCTGTCCACGAACTCGATCTGATCGGCTCGACGACGCAGTGCGGCCTCGATGTCGGCCCCGCGTTCGGCGATCAGGAGCCGGCACTGCGCCCGGCGGTGGAAGCGAGCCCGGCCCGGCCGCGCCACGATCTCCACCTCGCACGGCCGGCCCGCCGCGGCCAGCGGCGCCTCGCCGAGACAGTCGCTGATCGCGCGGCCCAGCGGCGTCTGTTCGGAGTCGTCGGGCAGGCCCCACACCAGCGCGGCGGCGGGCCGCTCCTCCAGCCCGTGGCGGCAGACGGCGAGCCGTCCGCGACGCAGGAAGTAGGGCACGTTCGCGCCGTCCCGCCAGCGGTGCGTGGCCGATGCGTCGGCGGGATGCCAGACGTGCAGCGACCAGGTGCGGTCGAGGATCGACTCCAGCCGCACGCCCGTCGCCCGCAGCCGCAGCCCCAGGTCGTCGTCTTCCTGGCCCCAGCCCACGAACCGCTCGTCGCAGCCGTTCACTCGGGCGAAGTCGTCCCGCCACATGCCGCAGTTGCCACCGGCCAGTCGCGGCTTGGAGGGATGGCGGATGAGTCCGTACCACCCTGCCTTGCGGTGGCGGGCCGCGAGGAGCCGCCGCTCGGCCGCCGACGCGAGCGCCGGCAGGTCGGCCTGATGGATCGTGGCAGGATCGAGCGTGCCGCTCGACTCTCGGGACAGCCGCGCGCAGTAGCCGGCCAGCGCCCGGCCGGGCCGGCGCCGGGCGAGGTAGGCCGCCACGTGGTCGCGCGGCAGAACGCAGTCGCCGTCGAGAAACAGCAGGTAGTCGCTCGTGGTGAGCCGGGCGCCTGCGTTGCGGGTGCGGGCCAGGCGGAAGCCGTCGTGCGGCGCGGACGTGAAGCGCACCGGGAAGCGTGCCCGCGCGGCGAACGCGTCGACGATCGCCGCGGTGTCGTCGGTGGAGCCGTCGTCGCTGACGATCACCTCGAAGCGGCCGTCGACGCCTTCCTGTGCGGCGATCGACGCGAGCACGAGCGACAGATGCCGTGGCTTCTGGTAGGTGTTCACGATGAGCGCAACGTCGCGGGCGGCGGCGTCGCGGTCGATGGCCGCCACCGTCATGCCTGCCGCTCCGTGACGATCCGGCCCGTCGCCCGCACGATGGCCGCCTCCAGGGCGTCGCCGCCGGTCATCACGTCGAGTGCGATCTCGAGCGCCACGAGCGGCACGCCCCCGAGCCGCTCCCGATCGATCTTCACCAGATCCTTGAGCGTGGTGACGACGAGCGTCGCCCGCAGCCCCCCGGCCCAGCGGTCGAGCTCGTCGAGATCGGTGGCGGTGTAGGCGTGATGGTCGGGGAAGCCGCGGAAGCCGGCGAGTTCCGCGCCGCACGACTCGAGCGATCCACGGAACGCCGCCGGGTTGCCGATGCCGGCGAACGCGGCCACCCGCGCGGCTGCGATCTCTTCCAGCGGCCGTTCTCCGCCGCCCGCCGACCGCAGCCGCAGCGGCCGATGCCGGGCCTCGGCCCAGACCGGTGGCATCGCGGCGCCACAGGCCGCCTCGAGCCGCCGACGGATCTCGACGCGACGGGCGGCGTCGACCGCAGAGGCCCGCGTCAGCACGACGGCCCCGGCGCGGCCGAGCCCCGCGAGCGGCTCGCGCAGCAGGCCGCGTGGGAAGATGCGATCGCAGCCGAACGGGTCGGTGGCGTCGACCGCGACGATGTCGAGGTCGCGGGCGAGCCGCCGGTGCTGGAAGCCGTCGTCGAGCACCACGACATCCGCGGTGGCAGCGGCCACGGCCGCCGCCGCGACGCGGTCGCGGTCTGCCAGGTGGGGCACGCCCGGCAGCAGCAGGCCGAGTTCGGCCGCCTCGTCGCTCCGCTCGCCATGACGGGCGCCGTATCCGCGGCTCACGATCGCCGGCCGCAGCCCGCGTGACGACACCGCCCTGGCAACCCACGCCACGAGCGGGGTCTTGCCGGTGCCGCCGAGCGTGAGGTTGCCGACCGACACCACCGGGACCGCCGCGCGCGTCGCCGGCAGCAGTCCGCGGTCGTATGCGGCG
This sequence comes from Pirellulales bacterium, assembly GCA_044370415.1. GTDB lineage: Bacteria > Planctomycetota > Planctomycetia > Pirellulales > UBA1268 > CAMCQY01. The sequence continues at coordinate 3,177 of JBILVO010000169.1, read as the reverse complement.
TTGCGGACCCCGACGGCCAGTGCGTAGGGCACCGCGAGACCCGCCAGCACGGCGCGGGCGGCGGACGCCGCCGGCCCGCGGGCCGAACCGTCCACCAGGCTGCGGAAGGAGTCGGCGTCGGGCAGGAGCGGCATCGGCGATCCCTCGTGAGCCGCCCCGCCGCATGACGGCAGCCGACGGGAGGCCCACGATAGGCCGGTTTTCGTCGAGACGTCAACGCGGCGAAGCGGCGGCCGCCGCGTGCCGATATAGTGAGGGTATGGCGACGGTTCCATCGACGGTTCCATCACGCACGGCAGGTCCGCTCGTCGTCGAGGGCTGGGGGGACGACGGCACACCCGACTCCAAGTCGGAGCGGTACCTCTCCAGGCGGCTGGCTGCGGCAAGCGCCGACTACAAGACCGTGGCGTTCACCACGTTCATGCTGGCGGTCGCGGTTGGGGTGGCGCTCTGGATCGGCTGCGGCGTCGCGCTCGAGCACTGGGTCGTGTCCGGCGGCCTGCCTCGCTGGGCGCGGTGGGCGTGGCTCGCCGTCGGGGTGACGGCGCTGGTCGCCGCCGCCATCCGCTGGCTCCTGCCCCTGGTGCTCTGCCGGGTCAACCTCGTCTACGCCGCGCGGGTGATCGAGGAGGAGCATCCGGAACTGCACAACGATCTCGTGAACACCGTGCTCGTGAAGGCGCACCCCGAGGGCAACGCGGCCGCGGTGGTGCGGTCGCTGGAGCGGCGGGCCGCCCGGCGGCTGTCGGCGACGCCGGCCGAGGGAGTGATCGACCGTTCGACGGCGGTGTGGCTGTCGTACGCGCTCGCGGCGCTCGTCGCCGCCGCGATCCTCTACGGACTCTGGGCCCCCAAGAGCCTGCTGCCCACCGCGGCACGATTGCTGCTGCCGTGGTCGCGGATCGCCGCGCCGACGCGGGTGACGCTCGCCAGCCCCGCGCTGCGGTGGCGGTCTCCGGGCGAGGACGCCCCCGAGCGGGACGACGACGGGCGGCGGCTCGCCGTGGTCGACGGCGTGGCGACGCTCGTGCGCGGCCGCCAGCTCGTGGTCGACGTCGGCATCACCGGGCTGCGCCGCGACGAGCGGCCGGCGGTCGTCGTCGTCCCTGTGCCCGAGGGCGACCAGGCGGCGGGACGCCAGAAGCCGGCGCCGTGGCGGGCCGACCTGGTCCGCGCCGGCGGGGAGTCGGGCGGGACGCGATTCCGCGCCGTCCTCCCCGACGCGTCGCGTGGCCTGGATCAGTCGGTCGACCTCACGATCGTCGCGGGCGACGCGCGGGGCGAGCCGCTGCGGGTGGCGATCGTGGATTCGCCGGCGCTGCTCGTGAAGGAGGTGCGCTACGAGTTTCCCGAGTACATGCGCCGCGAGCCGGAGACCGTGGCGTGGCAGGGCGACCTGCGGGCGGTCGAGGGCGCCCGGGTGGTGCTCGTCGCGGAGAGCAACCAGCCCCTCGAGTCGGCGTGGATCGACTTCGACTGCGACGGCCGCCGCGACCTGAAAATGAAGGTGGGGGCGAGCGACCTCGCCCGCGCCACCGGCTCCTTCACGCTCGCCATGAATGCCGACCGCACCGCTCCCGAGCACGGCTCCTATCGGCTGCTCTTCGAGACCCGTGGCGCGGATGCCGCCGGCCGCGAGCGGCTGGAGGTGGATCGGCTCGAGCATCGGATCGAGGTGCTGCCCGACCTCGCGCCCGAGGTGTCGATCGAAGACCCGAAGGAATCCCCGATCCGCGTGCCGCCGACGGCGCCCGTGCCGGTGACGGTGCGGGCGCTCGATCCCGACTTCGGCCTCGCCCGCGTCGCCATCGAGGTGCGGCTGCGCGGTGCCGCCGACCGGGGCGGGGCGGTGCATCCGGAGATCCCGCTGGCCCGCAGCAATCGCCGCGGCGTGTTCGTCGGCACGGCGGACGTGATGCCGGAGCGGTATGGGGCGACTCCCGGGGCCGTGCTCGAGTATCGGGCGATCGCCGTCGACACGCGGCCGAACCAGCCCAACATCACCGCCACGCCATGGCAGGCGCTGAGCATCGACCCATCGGCGGCACCCCGGCCGCAGCCGCCCGACAGGCAGCGGCCGAAGGAGGGCGACCGTGACGACGCCGGCCGCAACGGCGACGAGGCCGGTGACTCGGCAGCGGGGGCCGAGAAGGGTGCCGCGGACGACCGGCCGGGTGGGATGAAGAACGGCGGCCGTGACGAGAAGCCTGCTGACGGGCAGGGCGACGATGGTCGCGACCCGGGCGACGGCGGTGATCGTAACGCCGGCAAGGCGGGCGACGACCGCGGCATGCAGGGCCAGCAGGACCAGGATCGTGCCGCCGATGGCGGAGGGCAGCAGCGGCCTCAGGCCGCGGGGCAAGGCCAGCAGAAGGACGAAGGCAAGCCCGATGATGCTGCGCAGGGCGTTGGCCAGCAGGGCCAGCCGAAGCCCGGCGATCAGGATGGCGCCACCGACGGCGGCAAGCAGGGCGGCAAGAATCCGCAGGCCGGCGAGAACACACAGCGGGGGGCGTCGCAGGGGCAGCCACGCGATCAGGGAGCGTCGGGCGGAAGCGACGGTCGCTCGCCGGCGGCCGATGGCGGTGGCAAGCAGTCCGGAGGGAAGCAATCGGGTGGCCAGCAGGCGGACGGCAAGCAGTCAGGTGGCAAGCAGTCGGCCGGCCAGCCTGGTGCTGCCGATGGAGCGAAGCCGGAGGCCGGAGGCGACCGTCCCGGTGCCGTGAGCGGTGGCAAGAACGGGAATCAGCCCACGGCCGCGAAACCCGCCGGCGAGAGGACGAATCAGGGGGGATCCCAGGCCGGAGAATCAGGTGGCGGTCGTGGGGCAGGCAACAAGAAGCCGCGGCCAGCCGTGGCTGCCGACGGAACAGACGACGGCGAGGCAATGGAGCGGATTCTGGCAAACCGTCGGCGGGAGCAGGGGAAGGCTGGTGACCAAAAAGGCGACCAGAAAGAAGAAGGGGACGGCACGGAGACGGCCGGCGAAAAGCAGTCTTCTCCGAGAAAAACGGCCGGCCGCAGCGATGGGCAGCAGTCCGGCATTGGCGAAAAGTCCGGTGACGGCAAGCAGGGTGACGGCAAGCAGGGTGACGGCAAGCAGGGTGACGGCAAGCAGGGTGACGGCAAGCAGGGTGACGGCAAGCAGGGTGACGGCAAGCAGGGTGACGGCAAGCA
>JBILVO010000168.1:0-7620 GCA_044370415.1 Pirellulales bacterium | reverse complement strand
CAGCGTGGTGTGATGATCGGCAGTCGTTCCGCGACGGTGCGCACGACGGCGGCCGCATCAGCGCAGAAGACACGGCACGAGACACTGCAAGAGAGACTGCGCGAGCAGGCGTTTTGCAGGCTTTTTTCCCGCATGTGGGCTCGAGGCTCGGGCGCGAGACAGTGGGCAGCGTGGATCGTCGCCTGCGTTACGAGGCGTGGGTGTGGCGCTGAATACCGGCGGGAGTGCGAGGAGGAACGCATGACGTTTTCGCACGAGGAGAACGACGCGGCCGCCAGTCGCAGCGTGAACCCCGGCGATTTTCCGCAGGGTCTTGACGCCGCTTCCGGACGTGCTCCACCGTCGCGGCGAGCGGTCGGGGATGGTGCCGCGGAGCATCTGCTCGGCGACGTCGACCCGCAGCCGTGGGACTCCGAAACCGCCGGCGGCGACGGTGACGAAGCCGGATACGGCGACAGTTTTTCTCCACAAGAAAGCCCGGCGGACACGGACTCCTACTGGCGGCTGTCCCGCAGCCCGCTGGCCAGTCTCGTGTTCACGCTGCCGCTGGTGCTGGCCTACGAGGGCGGTGTGCTTCTGCTGGGCCGTGGATCGCCCCGCAACGGTGCCGACGTCTGGCTGCGGCACCTGCTCGACATGCTGGGATTCGGCCAGTATTTCCTGCTGCCGCTGCTCACGGTGGTGGGCCTGCTGGCCTGGCAGCATCTCGCCCAGGATCGGTGGCGATTCAGCCCGGCGGTGCTGCCCGGCATGGTGGCTGAATGCCTGCTCTGGGCGGTCGTGCTCGTCGGCATCGGCCGCCTGCAGCAGAGCCTCTGGCCTCTGGCCGTGGAGGGGCTGCAGTTCGGCGGTCTCGAGGTCGGTGGTCTCGAGGTCGGTGGTCCGGGCCGCGGCGCCTTCGCGCGGCTCGTGGGCTACTGCGGTGCGGGACTCTACGAGGAGGTGCTCTTCCGCCTGCTCCTGTTGCCGTTTGCCGTCTGGGCCTTCGGCCGGCTTGGCTGCGGGCCGGTGGCGGCGGGATTCTGGGCGCTGGTTCTGTCAAGCACGCTCTTCAGTGCCGCGCACTACGTCGGTCCGCTCGGCGACACCTTCTCCACCTACAGTTTCGTGTTCCGCGCCGTGGCCGGGGTGTTCTTCGCGCTGTTGTTCCTCACCCGCGGCTTCGGCATCGCCGCCGGCACGCACTTCCTCTACGACCTGCTCGTCGGCATGTTCTGAGGCAGGCGTTTTGCGCTGGGCTGCTTGGCCTCGTGCCTGCTGATCGTCCCGATGCCGATGGCTGTCCTGATGCCGATGGCTGTCCTGATGCCGATGGCTGTCCTGATGGCGACGGCCTGCGGCGGCAAGAGGCCAGCGATCGACTGCGCACGCTACCGCCCGCACGTCAAGCGGTCGTCGCGCCGACGTCGACTTCGCCGCGAGCGACTGCACGGCGAGCGCGCCGGCGAGCCGCCGGATCCGCCTTGGTGACCACAGCCGAAGCCTCGTATAATCGGAGCGTGCAGGAGAGTTCCGTTTTCCGACACCCGGAGTGGCAGCCCGTGCTATCGGCTCGTCCCAAGGTCGCCGAGCTGGTCTTCCACGTGTATGGCCGCACGCTGCATCCGGAGCTCTTCGACGTGCGGTGCTCGCGGACCGTCGACCGCGGCGGCTATACCGCGACGGTGTCGATCACGTCCGCCGGCCACGTCGTGACCTGGAAGGCCGGCGGCCTGACGCTCGCCGAGGTGGCCGGCGCCGCGAGCCAGCCCCTGCCGCAGAAGCGGCGGCTCCTCTCCTACCGTCTCAGCGGCGAACGCAGCGACCGCATGGAATGCCGGGGCGGCGGCTCCTACCAGATGAGCTTCCAGCTGGAGCGGGTCGACCCCGAGGTGTTCTGGTCGTTCCAGGGGGAATTGGCCGCCGACGGCCAGCGCCGTGGGCTGCTGCACCGGTTCAGCGCCGACGACCGCGTGGCGCTCGGCGCTCTGAGCTGGATCGACGTGGATGTCCGCGGCCGCGGCCTGCTCGTGCAGGCGTTCCACACCTTTCCGGACGACTTCGCGGTCGTGAAGAGCCAGTCGCTCTTCGACCTGCCGTGATCGCGACCGCACCACCACCCTGCCCCTTCGCGTGAACACGATGCCCGCATCCAAGACCGGCACGCCGCCGCCGACCCGCAGCCGCGTCCTCATCGCCGACGACAACGAGCCCAACCGTGAACTGCTCGAGGTGTATCTCGCCGAGCTCGACTGCGAGATCGCGACCGCCGTGGATGGCCGCGACACGCTCGACAAGGTGGCGTCGTTCCATCCCCACGTGATCCTGCTGGACGTGATGATGCCGAAGCTCTCGGGGTTCGAGGTGTGCGAGCGGCTGAAGTCGGATCCGGCGACGAGCCCCATCATGATCCTGATGGTGACGGCCCTCGGCGAGCTCGGCGACATCGAGCGGGCTGTCGAGGCCGGCACCGACGACTTCCTCTCGAAACCGGTCAACAAGGTTGAGCTGGTGAAGCGGGTCGAGAACATGCTCAAGCTGCGGCACGTCACCGACGAGCTGGAGCGGCTGCGCAGCTACATCAGCACGATGGACGACGAACTGCCGCCGCGGCCGGCCGCTCGTTGATCGTCGCCGGCCGTCACCGCACGGTCACCTGCCGCAGCACGCGGGCCGTGGCTGTCGACCGGTTGAGCACGTAGAAGTGGATGCCGGGCACGCCGCCGTCGAGCAGTCCCTGCACCTGTCGCGCGGCGAACTCGACGCCCGCCTCGAACTGGGCCGCCTCGTCGTCGCCGGCCGCCTCGAAGGCCCGGGTGAAGTCGGCAGGGAGCCGGGCCTTGCACAGGCTGGCGATGCGGCGGATCTGCGCGTAGTTGGTCACCGGCATCACGCCCGGCACGATCGGCACGTCGATGCCGATCGCCCGGCAGCGGTCGCGAAACCGAAAGAAGTCGGCGTTGTCGTAGAAGAGCTGCGTCACGACCACGTCGCCGCCGGCGGCGACCTTCCGCCGCAGGTTCTCGAGGTCGGCCTCCGGGCTCGCCGCCTCCTGGTGCGTTTCAGGATAGCCCGCCACGAGGATGCCGAACTCGGGGAACTCACCGCGGATCAGGGCCACCAGTTCCGACGCATACCGCAGGCCGCCCGCAGCGGGCGTGAACGACGCCTCTCCCTTGGGCGGATCGCCGCGGAGCGCCACGATCGCCGCCACGCCACGGTCACGGGCCGCGCGGAGGTATTCGCGGAGTTCGTCCACCGAGCTGCCCACGCAGGTGAGGTGGCTGGCGACCGGCACGGCGTGTCGGGTGCGCACGCCCTCGATCACGTCGAGCGTCGTGCCCCTGGTCGAGCCGCCGGCGCCGTAGGTGCAGGTGACCATCTCCGGCTCGAACGCCATCAGGTCGGCGACCGTCCGCCACATCATCGCCTCCGACTCCGGCGTCTTCGGCGGAAAGAGCTCGAACGACAGCCCGAAGCGGCCGCTCGCGTAGGCGTCCTTGATCGACACGTTCATGCCTCGAAATGGGGATCCGGACCCAGGTAGAGCATTGTAGGCCACCGGACGCGGCTTGTCTGGCGTGTGCGTGTCGGCTTCCGGCGCTCCTCGTGGCCAGCCGGACGGGCTCGGCGGGTCACGCCATCCTGCCGCCGGACGTGGCGGCCGACAGTTCCCGCAGCAGGTCGCGGTCGGCCTCGTGCAGTTCCATCCCCCGCCGCTCCATCATGCGGGCGAGCACGATCGCCGCCTGCTCGGCCGTGGTCCGCTCGCCGCCCGGCACGACCAGATTCGTGAAGGCCGCCACGACGTCGGGCGGTGCGCCGCCGATCGTGGCCGCGACGCCGATCCGGACCCCGCAGGGGAGCGACGTGTTGATCGAGGTCTTCACGAGGTCGCCGACGAGGGCGCCCAGGAACTGCCGACCGGTGTGCATCGTGCTGCGGCTGCCGTCCGGCATGGGCGTGTGGAGCCGCACGGGGCCGTAGGTCGCCTTGAGGTTGCCGGTGATCGTGCCGGCCGCCAGGTTGACCCAGCTGCCGACGTGGCTGTGGCCGAGAAACCCGTCGTGCGGCTTGTTGGACCAGGGCTCCATCACGGTGGCCTCGACCTCACCCCCCACGCGGCACTCGGTGCCGATGACCGTTCCCGAGCGGATCCAGGCGTGCGGGTTGACGCGGGCGCCGCGGCCGATCCTGACCGGACCGTCGAGGCAGACGAAGGGTCCGATCTGCGCGGCTGCGTCGACGACCACCGGCCCGTGCCGCACGACGACCTGGTCGGCGACCTCAGCGCCGGCCGCCACGAACAGCCCAGGCCGCAGTTCGTGAAATCGTCCCGAGTCGATCTGCACGGCGAGCGACTCCACGAGCGTCCGTTCGTGCCAGTCGACCACCTCGTGCGGCTGCCCGATCATGTCGAGCTCGACATCCACGGCAGGCAGGCCGAGCAGATCGATCCGTTCGTCGGCTGCCGCGGGATCGGCGTGGATCGCGTCGGCAGCCGCCTGATCGGGACCGCTTCCGTCGGCCGATACGTGAAGCAGCGCGGCGGCGGTCGTCGATCCGTGCCGCACGACGGCCCGACGGCCTGCCTCGACGAGACTGCGAAGGGCGACGAGCGTCGCACGGCTCGGCACGACGCGGGCATTGACGACGAGCATGATGCCGCCGTGCGACGAGACGGGCCGCGTGGCGGGAACGACGGTGGTCGAGCCGCCCCAGAGGGCTGCGCGGCTGCCGCCCAAGGCGGCCATGTAGCGGGCCAGGTGGGCACGCAGGCCGCACCGCACGGGCCCGAAGTGCTCGAGTGCCTCGACGAGCGTGGTGCCGCCGATGGTCAGGCCGCAGGCCGGGCGGGCGGTGGTGAGCGGTTCGAGCTGCGCGACCGCGGCGTCTTCGAAGACGATGACGTCCATGGGGCTAGGGTAGGACCATGTCGTGGCGGCGGCCAGACGAATTCGGGCCGCTGGCAGCCGCGTCACTGGCACTGCAGCCCGACGGGGCGTACGCTCACGGACACCTGGGTCGGACTGCGGCCCGGGGCGACGCCTCTCACGAGCCGGAGTGGCGGAATGGCAGACGCGGCGGACTCAAAATCCGTTGCCCGCAAGGGCGTGTGGGTTCAAGTCCCACCTCCGGCATTCGTGGACGTCATGGAAAGATGGGTTCGCGGACCGTGACCCAAGGTCACCGGCTCTCTGCAAGGCGGAACAAAAGTCGTCGTGTCGAAGGAACTCGCGTCATTGACGAGGATCGCGATGGGCGGCAACTTGTGCCCGACTCTTGCCGGTGGCTGAGTTTTCGTTGTACGGACTGAGCCAGAGACGACGCTCAGCCACCCCGCCGGCCCCGGTCCGTCCCCTGCCCCGCTCGAGATGCTCGGCCCACCTCCGATGAATTCCCGTCAAGAGTCGCCGGGTGCCCGCTGAGGGCAAGACGTATCCTTGGAGCCCAACGAGATCGGTGAGCCGCTTCTGGAACGCTCCACAGAGGGTTGATTTTCCTGATGAGCTCGCCCCTTCAGTCGCCGAAACGCTGCCCACTGGCTCTATCACATGCCTCAGGATTCTGATCACCTCCGCACGTGTGGCCATGGCACATCTCATCCACCACTGGACGACACTCGCTCCGTTCACAGCCGCGGCTCTACTCGTGCTCACCGCCGTCATCGGTGAGCAATCCTGGCTGCTCGTGGGCTGCGTTGCAACGCTCCTCGCTGCCGTGCTCGCCCTTACCGTGACCGTGATCGAAGCGGCCCTGCTCCTCTCGCTGCTCGTCGCCGCCGGCGCCGGCATGGCGACGCTGCCCCGCGACACCGTCTATGCCACCGTGATGATCATCACCACCGGCGTCGTCGGCCTCTGCACGATGATCGGCGGCCTGACCCACCGCGAGCAGTTGTTTCGCGTCGATGGGGCGGGCGGGGGCCTCGCGGCGCTGATCGTGCTCGCGGTCGTCGCGCTCGTGCTCCCCGACTTCACGATCACGACCGGCGTCGGCACCTACAGCCGCGGCCAGTCGCTCTTCGTAGCCGTCGTCTCAGCAATGCTGTGGGGCATTTTCGCCTTCGTCCAGACGATCCGGCACCGCGACTACTTCCTGCCGCACGATGACCACGCCCGTCCCGATGAACATGCCCTGCATCCCTCACGTTGGCAGACGACGCTAAGCCTGGTGGTCTTTCTTCGTCGCCCTCGTCGCAGTCGTAGGCCTCGCGAAAGTGCTCTCGCACCCGCTCGGGGAGTTCGTCGAGGCATTTCACCTGCCGCGCAGCGTAGTAGGGATCGCGGTGGCGATGGTGGTGCTCCTGCCCGAGACCTGGGCCGCGATTCGGGCAGCGTATGCCAACCGGCTCCAGAGCAGCAAGAACCTCGCGATCGGCTCCGCGCTCGCGACGATCGGCCTCACGGTGCCAGTCGTCGTCTTCTTCGCCACCGCTTACGGCCTGCCGCTCGTTCTCGGACTCGACCCGAAGGACGTCGTGCTCCTCGTAACGCCCCTCCTCGTGAGCGTTGTCACGCTCGGCACTGGGCGGACCTCGATGATGCAGGGCGCGGTGCACCTCGTGCTCTTCGCGACCTAACTTGTTTCTCGCCTGCGCGCCCTGAGGCGGGTTCCACCCGTCTTGCACTCATCTTTGGACGGCTGCACATCGTGCATGTGATTCGCCCCCGGGAAGTAGAACACGCAGCAGACTGTCTCCGCTTCACGAGAACCACACATGACGACGAAGTACGATGGGATCGCCAAGGAGTACCAGGCATCGAAGCTCCAGCCCTGGAGGACCCATGTCGAGCGGTATACGCTCCTGCGACTGACTGGCGACGTGCGGGGCTTGAGGACGCTCGATCTCGCCTGCGGAGAGGGCTACTACACGCGGTTGCTTCGCCGGCTCGGAGCGGATGCCGTCGTGGGAGTCGACTTGTCCCACGCGATGATCGATCTCGCACACGCACAGGAAGTGGCTGAGCCACTCGGCATCCGGTACTGCGTCGGCGATGCGAGATCGGTCGATGAACGTCCTCGGGCTGACCTCGTGTTCGCTGCGTATCTGCTGAATTACGCCCGGAATTACGCGGAACTGCTGGCCATGTGCGAGGCGATCGCGCGGAACCTCGAGCCAGGCGGGCGGTTCGTCACCGTGAACAACCATCCGGATGACCCGCCCGACAACTTCGAGACCGGACGGGCTTACGGGTACTCCAAGCGACTCGATGGCCCGCTGGAGGAAGGGACGCCGATCGTCTGGCGGTTTCATCTGCCCGAGGGGGCCATCGAAGTGACGAACTTCTACATCAAGCTCGTGACGATGGAGCTGGCCCTGAAGTCGGCCGGACTCCGGGACATCCGCTGGCATCCACCCCAAGTATCGCCCGAAGGTCTCCAGCAGTCGGGAGAAGAGCACTGGCGTGGTTTTCTGACGCGGCCCCCGATCGTATTTCTTGAGTGCGTCAAGTAAGCCGCGCGGCGTCCTCGCAGTCGCCCGCGCTCGCTCCGTCGTGAACCGCCCTGGCCGGCGCGAGTGTCGGACAGTTGTGGCGGGCCTTCGGCAGGAGTGCCCACCAGCCCTCTCTGTCGTTCGGGCTTCCTGGCTCCCGGAAACGATCTCGGGCCAGTACCTTCGACGGGAAAGGCGGTTCG
>JBILVO010000053.1:0-23111 GCA_044370415.1 Pirellulales bacterium | reverse complement strand
CTCGCGCACGCGATGGTGCAGCAACGGGTCGTTGACCCGCTCGCCGAGGCCCGGCGCCCCGGAGATCAGCACGACGGGGCTCTTCTCCGCGTAGGCACCCGCGATCGAATTGGCCAGGCTCAGACCGCCGACGCCGTAGGTGACGCAGACCGCGCCCATGCCGTTGACACGGGCATAGGCGTCGGCCGCGAATCCGGCGCAGTCCTCGCGGGTGCAGTTCACGAGGTCGAGCGGGCTGCGCTCGAGCATGCTGTAGAAGGAGAGAACGTAGTCGCCGGGCAGCCCGAAGACATGCCGCACGCCGTAGTCCGAGAGCCGCCGGATCAAGTACTGCCCGATCGACAGGCCCGTGACGCTCTCCGACCGCGTCACTTCCGGCCGCTTCGCGGTGATGGCCACCAGTCCGTTGTCGAGACTCGTGCCGAGGACGAACGCCATGGGTCACCTCCTGCGTTCATGATCGAGCCGCCGGCGACGGGCGGCGAGCATCGCGAGCCAGAACCCGAGGAAGACGGCGACGCAGGCGATCACGATCAACGGCCGCCGCGGGTCGTGATTCAGCGTCCACGCGCCCACCGCATGGAACAAGCCCCACGCCACGAGCCCGGCCATGATCCAGGCGATGATCCGTTCGGCGCCGGGAGGCGGTGTCGATGCAGGAGCGGTCATCTTCCCCGCAAGTATACGGGCCGGGAAGCGTCCGCTGGCGGAAGGCACCCGCGGCGGGACCACACGCCGCGGTGGACGGCGGGGAGAACCGCACGGCGTGCGTGTGCCAAAACAGCGTGAACCGGCCTGAAAAAACAAAGGCCCCCGGAACGGCCCAGATCCCAGGGGGGCGGGGAAGCTGGACCGTTTCCGGGAGCGATTGGACGGACGCTGTGGTGTCACCCGCGGGCGATCGAAGCGGCGGCCGGCATCCGTGCCGCCGCCCAACTTCGCACCGGACCGGCCACAGCCGACCCGATCACCTGCAGGCGGGGGGACAGTAGGGGAGCTTTTTTTCGGGGTCAAGGCCGTTTCCCCAGCGTGTTTTCGCGGTCTCGCATGCCGTTTCCGGGCCGTCCTCGACCGTTTTCCCGGCGCGTTCGCGACCAAAACCGCTATGCTCCCGCCCACCTCCAGGAGCCAGTCGCGATGCCTGAATCGATGCCGGTCGTCCACCCCTCGCAGCCCGTCGCCGGAGCCGGTGCGCCGCCCACGGCCGCAGCGTGGCAGGCCGCGTTCGCCGCGTCGCTGCCCTACGACGACTTCCTCGCCCGCCACGGCAGCCCGGATCAGCGCAGCCGCTGGCAGGCGTTCCACGCCCGGGTCGTGCTCACACCGGCCCAGCGGGCCCTGCTCGCCTCCTTCACCCGGCGGATGCCCGTGCTGGTGCTCGCCGGCGCGTGGTGCGGCGACTGCGTGAACCAGTGCCCCATCTTCGCCCACTTCGCGGCGGCGTCGCCGGCGATCGACCTGCGGCTGCTCGACCGCGACGCCCTGCCCGACGTGGCGGCCCACCTCAAGGTCTGCGGCGGGCAGCGGGTTCCGGTGGCCGCCTTCTTCAGCGAGGACTTCCAGCCCGTGCTCTTCTACGGCGACAAGACCCTCGCCGCCTACCGTGCCGCGGCCGCCGCCCAGCTCGGACAGAGCTGCGCTAGCGGCGTGGTGCCGCCGCCGGCGGATCAGATCGCCGCCGTCGTCGCCCACTGGCTCGAACAGTTCGAGCGGGTGCACCTCATCCTGCGGCTGTCGGCACGGCTGCGGCAGCTGCACGGCGACTGACGCGCAGGCACTCGGGCCCAGACCCGCCCGTGACGAAGCCCGCGGCTACTCCCCGGCGTCACTCCCCGGCGTCACTCCCCGGCGTCACTCCCCGGCGTCACTCCCCGGCGTCACTCTTTGACGCGCTCGAGGTATTCGCCCGTCCGCGTGTCGATCTTGATGAGGTCGCCCTGCTCGATGAACGCGGGCACGACCACCTCGGCGCCCGTCTCCAGCTTCACCGGCTTGGTGAGGTTCGTCGCCGTGTTGCCGCGGACGGCCGGCTCCGCGTACTCGATCTTGAGCACCATGTGGTTCGGCGGCTCCATCGAGATCGGGTTGCCGTTGTAGAGCAGCATCGAGCAGATGGTGCCTTCCTTGATCCACTTCCAGGCATCGTCCACCTGTTCCTTCGACAGCTCGTACTGCTCGTAGCTGGCGTTGTCCATGAACACGAACATCTCCCCCTGCTTGTAGAGGAACTGCGCGTCGATCGTGGCGATGTCGGCGGCGTCGAGCGAGTCGCCGCTCTTGTAGGTGCGGTCGAGCACCGTGTTGCGCAGCAGGTTCCGCAGCTTGCACTTGTAGAGCGCCTGACCCTTGCCGGGCTTCACGAAGTTGCACTCGATCATGATGTAGGGGTCGCCGTCGATCTGGACCTTGAGACCCTTCTTGAACTCGCTCGTGTTGTAGCCAGCCACTGATTTCGCCTCTTCGTGTCGGGATCCGCCCGGGCCCGGCAGGGCCGCGATGCCGTATGATGGAACCTCGCGAACCCCAAACTGTCAACCCGCAGAGGGGAACCGGTGGGCCGTGGCCCGCCCAGACCGTCCGCCGCAACGCGATCCCGCCACCGACCGTTCTCCGGCCGTCCTCCGTTCGTCAGCACCATGCCCGCTTCTCCGCCGCACGTGACGCAGCACGCCCGTGCCAACGGGCCGGATGACGGTGGCGCCGGCGGCGACTGGCGCCGCGAACTGGCGACGGCGGTCCGCGATCCCGGAGAGCTCTGTCGCCTCCTCGGGCTCGATCCGGCGCTGGCGACCACGGCACGGCGGGCGGCCGGGGGCTTCCCGCTCCTTGTGCCGCGGGGGTTCGTCGCGCGGATGCGGCCCGGCGACCCGCACGACCCGCTACTCCTGCAGGTGCTGCCGCTGGCGGCCGAGCGCGAGCCTGCCGCGGGATACTCCGCCGACCCGCTCGCCGAGCAGGCCGCGCTCGCCGCGCCGGCACTGGTGCGGAAGTACGACGGGCGCGTGCTGCTGCTGGCCACAGGCGGCTGCGCCGTCAACTGCCGCTACTGCTTCCGCCGCGAGTTTCCCTACGCCGAGAGCGGCGCCGGCACGGCGGGCACCGACGCGGCAGTCGCCGCCCTCGCCGCCGACCCGTCGATCAGCGAGGTGATCCTCTCCGGCGGCGATCCCCTGCTGCTCGACGATGACCGGCTCGACGACCTGCTGTCGGCGCTGGGGGCGCTGCCGCACGTGCGCCGCATCCGCATCCACACCCGCCTGCCGATCGTGCTGCCGTCGCGGGTGACCACGCGCCTGGTGGCGCTGCTCGCGGGAGCCCGGCCGGCCTGCGCGGTGGTGGTGCACTCCAACCATCCGGCGGAGCTCGACGACTCGGTCGCCGCCGCCCTGGCCCGGCTCGCCGCCGCACGGCCGATCCTGCTGAACCAGGCGGTGCTGCTGGCGGGCGTCAACGACTCGATCGAGGTTCTGCGGGAGCTCTCGGAGCGGCTCGTCGATCTCGGCGTCGTGCCCTACTACCTGCACCTGCTCGACAGGGTGTCGGGGGCGGCACACTTCGAGGTGCCGGAGCCGGCCGCCGTGGCCCTGCACGCGGCGCTGCGGGCGTCGCTGCCGGGCTACGCCGTGCCGCGGCTCGTGCGGGAGGTGCCCGGCGAGCGGGCGAAGGTGTGGATCGCCTGACGTGCCGTCGGGCAGCGGGGAATTCACAACGCGCAGCCGCGTCGCCACGTCTCGCGTAGACTGACGGTCGGAGACCGCGGCCCGGCTGTACGGAGAAACTGCGATGCGAATCCTGATCGGCGTGGACGGTTCGGCGTCGTCGTTCGACGCGGTGCGGATGGCGGCCTGCCTGGTCGATCCCGCCCGCGACGCGGTGGCGATCTACTTCTCGCCATTGGAGTTGGAGAACCGATTGTTCGGGCGTTCACGCCAAATCATCGACGGCGCCGCCGCTGCACTTTTCGAAGAGGCGTGTTCGCTCCTGCCCGGTGGGTTTACGAAGTCACCGGAAATGATCGCCAGTTCGAAGTCGGCCGCGGTGGGGCTGCTGGAGACGGCGACTGGCTGGCACGCGGATCTGCTCGTCGTGGGCGCCCGTGGCCACGGTTCAGTTGAAACGTTCCTGCTCGGCAGCGTGTCGCGGGCCGTCGTGCACGGCGCCTCACTCCCGGTGCTCGTCGTCCGGAACGCACCGCCCGCCGACCGGGGCCTGCGGGTGCTCGCGTGCGAACGGCCGGCCAGTGCCGCGGCGCTCGCGACCGTGATCGGCGGCCTGCACTGGCCCGCCGCCACCAGTGGCGCCGTGATCGGTGTGGCCGAGTCGCTGCTGGCCGGCCCGCTCCCGCCATGGCTCGAGAAGCGCGTCCGCGATCCCGACACGGCCGCGATCGCCCAGGCATGGCAGCGCGAGCACGACGACGAGCTGACGAAGCTGTCGACCGAACTGGCCGCCGCGCAGGCGGGGCTGCCGCAGGTGTTCCGCGGCTCCGCGCCGATCGTGGTCGAGGGCAACCCGTCGGAGAAGATTTTGCAGCAGGCGAATCAGGACGGCGTCGACCTCATCGTGCTCGGCCGCACGCCGACCGACGCCCTCTCCCGCTGGCTGCTCGGCAGCACGTCCGAGGCCGTGCTGACGCACGCGCCGCAGAGCGTGCTCATCGTGCCTGTGGAGAAGCGGTCCTGATGCAGCGGGCGACGAACGCCGCGTAGTCCTTCGGCGTGTCGATGCCCCGGGCGGCGTGCTCGACCGCCGCGGCCGCGATCGGGATGCCGGCCTCGACCACCCGCAGCTGCTCGAGGCTCTCGACGGCCGCGAGCCGCGACTCCGGCAGCGTGTCCCACGCCTCGAGCACGCCGCGGCGATACGCATAGAGGCCGACGTGCTGCCAGTAGAGCGGCGGCGTGGCCGCGAGCAGCGATGCGGACCAGTCGCGGGCGGCGGGCACCGGGGCGCGGCTGAAGTAGATCGCCCGCCACGCGTCGGGCACGGCCGCCCCGCCGGCGGACCGCCAGGGCGTGAGCACGGCCTTCACGGCGGCGGGATCGCGCAGATCCTCCTCGCGCCGCATCGGCGTCACGAGCGTGGCCACCCCCGCCTCCGGGCAGCGGTCGAGCAGGTCGACGGCGGCGTCGATCGCCGTGGCGGCGAGCTCGGGCTCGTCCCCCTGCACGTTGACGATCACATCGGCCGGTGGGAGGTACGGCAGCGCCTCGACGATCCGCGCGGTGCCGCTGGTGGCCTCGGGCGACGTCATCACCGCGCGGCCCCCGAAGGACCGCACGGCGGCGGCGATCTCGTCGCTGTCGGTGGCCACGACCACCTCGGCGGCACGGGCCGATCCCTTGGCGGCCCGCCAGGTGTGCTCGATGAGCGTGCGGCCCGTCTCGGCGAGGAGCATCTTGCGGGGCAGCCGCTGGCTGGAGAGCCGCGCGGGAACGACGATGACGGCGGTCGGTCGACTCATAAAAAAACCCCTTTCCGCCGCAGAATACTCATGTGGCCCGCCGGCTGGCCACGCCAGTACAGTCAAGAGAGCAGGATGCGGTCACCATTCCCGAGGACTCACCATGTGCGGCATCGTCGGCTACGTCGGGTTTCGCCGGGCCACCGACCTCATCCTGGAGGGCCTGCGGCGGCTCGAGTACCGCGGCTACGACTCCGCCGGCATCGCGCTGCTTCCCGAGGCAGGCCACCTGCACGTGCTCAAGGCGGCCGGCCGGCTCGCGCGGCTGGAGGCGCTCGTGCGGGAGGGCGTTCCCGACAGTTCGATCGGCATCGGCCACACCCGCTGGGCCACGCACGGCGCCCCGACCGACGGCAACGCGCATCCGCACCTCGGCGGCGACGGCACCGCCGTCGAGCGGCACGAGGCTGGCGACGGGGGCCCGAGCGTGGCGGTCGTGCACAACGGCGTCGTCGAGAACTACCGCGTGCTCAAGGATCGGCTCGAGTCCGAGGGCTACGTCTTCCGCTCGGAGACCGACACCGAGGTGATCGCCCACCTCATCGACAGCTGCCTGACGCGGGCACTCTCCGCGGGCCGCCGCGTCGCCGACGATCCCGCCGATACGCCCTGGGTGGTGGCGGTGCAGGAGGCGATCGCGCAGCTGCGCGGCACGTACGGACTGCTCGTGCTCTTTCGCGACCGGCCCGACATGCTGGTGGCGGCACGGCTGGGCAGCCCGCTGGTCGTGGGCGTGGGCGACGGCGAGCACTTCATCGCCAGCGACGCCAGCCCGCTGGCGGGCCACACCGACAGGATCGTCTACCTCGCCGATCACGAGGTGGCGGTCGTGACGTCGTCCTCCATCCGGATCGTCCACCGCGACACCGGCCGGATCGAGCCGGCCGTGCGGCCGCTGGAGATGTCGGCGGCGGACGTGAGCACGGGCGGCTTCGACCACTTCATGCTCAAGGAGATCCACGAGCAGCCCGAAACCATCCGGGCCGCCATGCGCGGCCGGCTCACGCGCGACGACGCCACGGCCGTCTTCGGCGGCCTGAACCTCACGCCGCGGCAGCTCCAGCGGATCAACCGCATCGTCCTCACGGGCTGCGGCACCAGCTGGCACGCGGCGCTCGTCGGCGAATACCTGATTGAGGAGTTCGCCCGCCTGCCCGTCGAGGTGGAGTACGCCAGCGAGCTCCGCTACCGCAACCCGCCGCTCGACGAGGGCACGCTGCTCTTCGCCATCACGCAGTCGGGCGAGACGGCCGACACGCTCGCCGCCCTCCGCGAGATCAAGCGCAAGGGACATCCCACGCTCGCGATCTGCAACGTCGTGGGGAGCACGATCGCCACCGAGGCCGACGGCGGCATCTACCTCCACGCCGGCCCGGAGATCGGCGTGGCGAGCACGAAGGCCTTCACGAGCCAGTGCGTCGTGCTGGCGCTCCTGGCCCTCTACTTCGGTCGGCTGCGGCACATGAGCTACGAGCGTGGGCTCGAGTTCATCGACGCGCTCGAGCGGCTACCGGAGCTCGTCGCCGCCGCGCTGCAGTCCGACGTGGCGATCCGCCGGATCGCCGAGCGGTATCGCGACGCGAGCACCTTCCTCTACCTGGGCCGGCAGTACAACTTCCCGGTGGCACTCGAGGGCGCGCTCAAGCTCAAGGAGATCTCCTACATCCACGCGGAGGGCTATCCGGCTGCGGAGATGAAGCACGGCCCCATCGCGCTGGTCGACCGCTCGACACCGAGCGTGTTCCTGATCCCGCAGGGAGCGGTCTACGACAAGGTGCTCCTCAACGTCGAGGAGATCAAGGCGCGGAAGGGACCGGTGATCGCGATCGCGAGCGCCGGCGACGACCGCATCGGCCGGATCGCCGACGACGTGATCGAGATGCCGGAGGTGCCCGAGTTCCTGCAGCCGATCGTGGCGGTGGTGCCGCTGCAGCTGCTCGCCTACCACGTGGCGGTGCTCCGCGGCTGCGACGTCGACAAGCCGCGCAATCTCGCCAAGAGCGTGACGGTCGAATAGGCCCCGGCGGCCGGCCATCTTGCGTCTCCGGGAGCGGCTGGTAGCCTTAAGGGCCTGCCGCGAAAGCGGTCCACTCGCCCGAGTGGCGGAATTGGCAGACGCGCAAGATTCAGGTTCTTGTCCAGGTAACTGGGTGGAGGTTCAAGTCCTCTCTCGGGCACTTCCCAGGCCGCTGGCCGCGCCGGCATCGGCCAGCGTGCCCGCTGCTGCCGAAGGCGGCGGCAACTCTCTCGCGATCTCTGCCACGCGCATCCCAAAGCCCGGGCCGCGCAGGCTGTCGAGCCGCACCTTCCCCTCCTGCCGCCGGTACATCCCCGGATGGATCGCCGCCTCCGGCAGCGACGCCTCGGGATAGAACTGGCTCGCGTTCGTCTCCACGCCCGCAAACGTGCCGGCGTGGGCGGCCAGCCGCAGGTGCGGAATCACGGCCAGCATCGGGTTGGTGAGATCCTGCACCATGATCGCCATCCCCTGCTCGCGGGCCCAGCACAGCGAGAGCAGCGCGCCCGACTGCGTCTTGCAGGTCTTGAGCGCGACGCCGTTCCAGCCCAGGTCGCGGCCCCGCGCCACGTGCGTCCAGTCGTGCGCGCTCTCGTCGAGCAGGAGGAGCGTGCGGGCGGAGATCGAGTGGACGTCGATCGGGCTGGCGATGAGATCGTAGGGAAAGGGCTGCTCGACGTAGCGCAGAAGCCCCGTGAACGCCGGCAGCCGGTCGGCCACGGCGTCGAGCGCGGCGTGCACGTAGGCGGGATCGGTGACGGTGCAGTTGAAGTCGGCGCAGAAGTTCTTCACGCCGTGCTCCATGCCGATCGTGCCGGCGCGGACGAGCCGGTCGATGTCCCATGCGAGGTCGTTGCCCCGCAGCTTCACCTTGAGCGAGTCGAGCCCGTCGCGGTCGATCCAGTCGCCGAGCAGTACGGGATGCCCGTCCTTGGGCTCGTCTCCCCGCAGCTCGTCAGGGGCGAGCGGATCGAGGCCGCCGATCAGGTGCCAGGCCTGCAGCGATGTGGGCGGCTCCTTGACGAGAAACTCCGCCGGATAGCGGCCCTGGAACCTGCGCCGCTCTGCCGGGCGGCCGTAGAGGTCGCCGAGATCGCGGGTGAGAAAGTCACGGCCGTAGGTGGCGTAGATGTCGAGGCCGTGCAGCGTGCCGAAGGCGTCGTGGAGCGCGAGATCGAACGGGCTCAGGCAGATGAGCGCCGCCAGCTCGGGGATCTGCTCCGCGAGCCCCGGCTCGTGGGCCGCGGCGACGAGCCGGTCGAGCGCCGCGTGCCTGAAGGCGTGGCCGATCTCCAGCGCATGCCCCTTCTCGGGAAAGTCGACGAGAGCCGCCGCGCACGACTCCGTCAGCCGGATCATCGCCCGCTCCCGCGGCACGTGCGGCTCCGCCGACGGCCAGCCCCACTGGACCGACAGGGGCGTCTCCCCCCAGCCCACCGCCCGCCGGCCGGCGGCATCCTCCACCTCCACGGCCACGCGGCCGCAGGTCACCGAGTCGACGATCTGCGCGCCGAACTTCAGCGGCATCCGCGTGCGGACGGGGATCAGGAACACGGCGGCGCCGACAACGCGGACATCTGTGGGGCGGGACATGCATCCTCCTCGGCGGGGGGTTCGTGGGTGATCGTGTCGCGATCGCGGCCCGCGTCAGCCCGTCGCCTGCTCGGCGTCGTAGGGCTTGCGATACCGGTAGTCGAGCATGGCGTTGGCCCGCTCGCTGTTGGTAAACCGCTCGCGGGTGGCGTCCCATTCGAGCAGCGATCGCGTGCGGTGGGCGATGTTGGCGATCAGGCAGGTGGTCGTCGCCCGATGGCCGAACTCGATGTCGCAGGAGGGCGTGGCCCGCGACTTCACGCAGTCGAGGAAGTTTCGCGCGTGGGCCGTGTCGGCGTAGGTGCCCGTTCCCTTCCGCGGCTCGATGAGCGGCTTCGCCCCCGCGCGATAGCCCTTTTCCTGAGTACGGTCAATCGGCGACCGGGCGACGAACTCGTTGGGCGTGACCACCTCGGGAACGACCTCCCAGCCGCCGATGCTCATGAAGAGCGTGCCCTTCGTGCCGCGCAGCTCGACCTCGCAGGAGCGGGCGGCGGCCGGAGCGGCGGAACTATTGAACTGCGAGAAGGTCACGAGCGTGTCGCCGGGATAGTGCCACATCACCTCGAGCGTGTCGGGCACCTCGCGGTTGTCGTAGTTGGCGAACTTGCCGCCGATCGCCGCGATCGCCAGCGGCGCCTGCACGCCGAGCACGCGGTGGATCGTCGCGAGGTAGTGGGTGCCAAAGTTCGTGAGTTGGCCGCCGGAATAGTCGTAGAACCAGCGGAAGCGGTAGAAGGAACGGTTGCGGTTGAAGCGGCGCAGCGGCGCCGGCCCCTGCCAGGCGTCCCAGTCGAAGCCGGCGGGCGGCTCCTCGTCGGGTGGCGAGCCGATTCCCTTGGGCCACTCGTTCTGGATGTGGAAGGCACGGGCCGAGGTCACCTTGCCGATGCCGCCGCCCTGCACGAACTCGGCCACGTCGGCGAGCATCGGGCTCGAGAGCCGCTGGATCCCCACCTGCACGACGCGGCCATGCTTCTTCTGCGCGTCGGCCATGCGGCGGCCCTCGGCCACGCACAGCGACAGCGGCTTTTCCACGTAGACGTCCTTGCCGGCCTGGCAGGCGTGGATCATCTGCAGGGCGTGCCAGTGGTCGGGCGTGGCGATGACGACCGCGTCGAGCCCGTCGTGCTCGAGAAGTTTCCGATAGTCGGTGTAGCGGGCCGGGCTGCCGCCGATCTTGGTCGCCGCGAAGTCGACGTAGGGCGCATGGATGTCGGAGACGGCCACGATCTGGGCGTCGGACTGGGCGAGGAACGCGTCGAGCACCTGATCGCCGCGGTTGCCGACGCCTATGAAGCCGAGGCGGACGCGGTCGTTGGCGCCTGCCACCCGGGCGGCCGATGCCGCGGAGAACGATGCCGTGGCGACGGCCGTCGCGGCAGCCACCTGGAAACCTCTGCGATTCACGCGGGGCATCTGACACCCTCCTGGGGCTGCGGCGCGGGCTGGTAGCATGTGGGTGCCGGGGCCGAGGGATCAGTATCGCCTGCGTCCTGCGGCCCGCCAACCGAACGGCCATGCCGGCGGCATGTCGACACCGCGGTGCCGATGGTGTTACTTCGAAAGCGGCCCGGCGCAGAATTCACGAGATTCTCCAGGAGCCTGCATCGATGCAGCGAGCCCTCCCGTCGATCGCCCGCCGCGTGATCCATCGCAGGACGGCCGCCATGCGTGTCGGGCTGGCAGCGGTGGCGGCGTGGGCCGCGTGCGCTGCGGCCGGCCACGCTGCCGAGCCGCTGACGCTCCATCTCCGCAGCCGCACCGAGGTCGCCCCCGGCGGCGGCCGCTTCCACGCCGTGATCGAGCCGGTCGAATGGGATCCGCGGGAGACGGCGATCGTGGTCTGCGACATGTGGGACGCCCACACCTGCCCGGCGGCGTCCCGCCGCGTCGCCGCGATGGCGCCGCGGATGAACGATCTCCTGAAGTCCGCGCGGGCACGCGGCGTGTTCATCATCCACGCGCCGAGCGACACGATGAAGTTCTACGAGGGGCATCCTGGCCGCCGGCTGGCCCAGGCGGCACCTGCCGCCGAGCCACGCGTGCCGCTCGAACGCTGGTGCCGGCTCGACGCCGATCGCGAGGGGCAGCTGCCGATCGACGATTCCGACGGCGGCTGCGACTGCGAGACCTCCTGGAAGAAGGGGGATTTGTATCCGTGGACCCGGCAGATCGCCACGCTCGAGATCGCAGACGGCGACGCGATCACCGATTCGGCCGAGGCCTACAACCTGCTGCGGCAGCGGGGCATCAAGCACCTGATCGTGATGGGCGTGCACACCAACATGTGCGTGCTGGGACGTCCCTTCGCGATCCGCCAGATGGTCCGCCAGGGGATCGACGTGGCGCTCGTCCGCGACCTGACCGACACGATGTACAACCCCGCGCGGGCACCGTTCGTGAACCACCACACCGGCACCGACCTCGTGGTCGAGCACATCGAACGGCACTGGTGCCCGACGCTCGTCAGCGGCGACTTCCTCGACGGCAAGGAATACCGGTTTCCCGACGACACGCGGCTGCACGTCGTGGTCGTGCAGGGGGAGGAGGAGTACAAGACGGCCCAGACGCTGCCCCCATTCGCCCGCGAGCATCTCGGCAAGGAGTACCGCGTGTCGTTCGTCTGGCTCGACGAGAAGTCGCAGGCCTCGTTTCCGGGGATCGACGTGGTGAAGGATGCCGACATTCTCCTCGTGAGCGCCCGTCGACGGCCCTTGCCGGCCGACCAGCTCGCGGTGCTGAAGGCCCACGTCGCCGCAGGAAAACCGGTGCTCGGCATCCGCACGGCGAGCCATGCGTTCCACCTGCGCAACAAGCCCGCGCCCGATGGGCTGGCCGATTGGCCTGACATCGACGCCACCGTCTTCGGCGGCAGCTACTCGAACCATCACTCGCGCGACATGGCGACGACGGCCTGGCCTCTTCCGGATGCCAAGGAGCATCCGATCCTCAAAGGGATCCCGGCGGCGGCGTTTCCGGCGGAGGGCGGGCTCTACCAGACCGCACCGCTGGCGGCGGGCACGGTGGAGCTCCTGCGGGGCAAGGCGGCGGGCATCGAGAAGGAGGAGCCGGTGGCGTGGACGTTCGTGCGTGCCGATGGCGGCCGGTCGTTCTACACGTCGCTGGGCCATCCGGACGATTTCAAGCGCTCGGAGTTCACGACGCTCATGACCAACGCGCTGGGCTGGCTGGCAGAGAGCGTTCTCCCAACGACGCAGCCCGGCGGTGGCGAGCCGTCTCGGTAGGAAAGTCCGCTCTCGAAGACGGGCGGGCGGGAGCGCGGTGCGAACCTGATCGGCAGGGAAACAGCCGCGAGAGTGCCGCGTGGATGGCCGCCGCAAACGGCATGTTGCCGGCGATCCAGCCTTCGGTAGGATTGTTCCCGAGGCTGTAGCTCAGTCGGTAGAGCATCGGACTTTTAATCCGTTGGTCCTGGGTTCGAGTCCCAGCAGCCTCACTTCACTTCTACGAAACGGTTGGGGATAACCACCTGCCGCCGCTTGTGTTTACGGCGAGTCGCGGCGGGTGGAGGCGGGTCGGAAGGGGCACTGTTCGCCAAGCTGTTACCCGACACCCCCACACTCTGCCCACCCAGCGACTCGAACGCCGCCGGCCTCAGGAAGCTGCCTGTCGGCAAACCGAGCGGGCGTCTATTCGCATGGGCAGGAGCCGGCTGGCGGCTGGGTTCGGAGAGTCGTGCGGGAGCCGGGTGTGAATTGAGCGGGTTGTCGTGCGGGGACCAGATGAAAACGGGCCGGGCACCTTGCGATGCCCAGCCCGGTCGTGAACGGGACTGTGATTCTTTGCTAGCGTGGCACGTTGCCGATCAGGCCGCTTTCAGCCGCCGACGCTCAAGCAGCCCCAGCGACCCAAGAACGAGGGCCAGAACGCTCCCGATGCTATTCGGGTCGATCTCGGGGACGGAGCCGGCCATGTTCGGGCCGAAGAAGCCGTAGGGCACGCCTTCATCGATCGTGGGGAACGCCACCACGGTGCCGCTCCCCGATTCACCGAGGGAGGAGGTGCCGAGGACGAAGCCGTTGCTCACAACCGGATCGGTGCCAGAATAGAGGATGGGATCGAAGCTGGTGGGGACGCCGGATGTGGTGGCGCCCATCACATAGGAACCGGGGGCCAGCACGACTTCGGCCACCGACTCCCAGCGAAAGCCGTTCTGCAGGACACTGCCAGTGCCAGACGGAAGGGTTGCGCTCACCAGCAGCGCCTGGGTGGTGGCGTCGAAGATGCCCACCATGTGGGAGCTGAGCAGGCCGTCGTTGAGGTCGTCATAGAAGCCCAGGTAGTTGACTGTGTAGGGCACGGTGAGGCTGAAGGTGTAGCCCACAGTGCCGCTGAACCCGGGATCGCCGCCCACAACGCCGGGGGTGATGGATTGGAGGGCGGGGTTGATGGTGGAGGCGCGGGCCGGAACCTGCGTGGCACCGGCCAGGGCGCCCAGCAGCAGGAACACCGGCATCATCTGCCGCACAGCCGGACGAAATTGGGAGAGAGCGTTCACGACTTGGAATTTATTGGTTGGTTGAAAGGAAAGAGCGCTGTGCCGAACAGAGACGTTGATGCTTGAACAAGCAGACCGGCACCAGAATCCAAAGCCGTCTTTTGCGACGAGCCGAACGCTAGCAGAGCAGCGATGCCCTCCGCACAGAAGGCAGCCCACCCTCACACACCCTCGGACCGAAGCCCGACCCGCTGCAGCCGACGCTCGAGCAGCCCGAGCGAACCGATGATCAGGACGAGGGCGGTGCCCAAACCATGGGGATCGATTTCGGGGACAGCCAGGCTTTCGTCGATGAGTTGCGGCGCGGCCGCCAGCAGATATGGCAAGTGGAAGCTGTCATTCTGGGGGAAGACGAACTCTGAAAGCCCGGAACGGCCCATGACTCCTGCCAGATCGCCCTCCGACTTGTCCTGGTAATACCAGTCGTACGTGAACCCGAGGGCGGTCCAGGGAAAAGGGAACGTCCCGTCGCTCTCGGTCAAACGACTATTGTTCCACCACTGGTTGAACCACTCAGGCACAGCGATGTCGGCCGAGTCGCTGGGCGAGGCATAATTGGCCCCCCACACGTCAGAGAAGGCATACGCCGGCTGGATGGCAGCGTCGCTAGGATCTGTGAGGACAAACACGGGCCCTGCCCTTTGGGCTGCGAGTTGGCTGGCATCGAAACCTTGCTCGAGAAGGTCATTCCAATCCAGATGGTCGGCCGTCTGCAGAATCGTGCCATCCGCGATCGACCACTGCACCGCAGGCCGGTACAAAAGCTGCGGCTGCACCCACAGTTTGACTTC
The DNA here is from genome assembly GCA_044370415.1 of Pirellulales bacterium. Lineage (GTDB taxonomy): Bacteria > Planctomycetota > Planctomycetia > Pirellulales > UBA1268 > CAMCQY01. Next base: position 8,724 of record JBILVO010000053.1, on the reverse strand, counting down.
GTATTGCCAGTTCGTATCGAGGGGGCCTCCGAGGGCCTGTGTAGCCCTTTTGGCGGCAGTGGTATCCGTGCCGGCGCCCCACTCACTCCTCCTCGCTTGAAGATAGTCGTTCAGGCTGTTCCCCGTGGTCAGCCAAATCCCACCTCCGTCGATCGCGATGGACGGCGGCGCCTCGTAGATCACTTGCCCGGGTGTTTTCTGCCGGAAAAATGCGGCGTCCACCGCATCCACGAGCGTCGTCATCTGGATGTATTGAACGCCGCCGATCGTCGTCCAGATGTTCCCATCGCCCGGCCCGGTGATCTGCGTGAGCTGGCGAGCGCTGCTGCTGTCTCGCAATTGCTGCCAAAATCCGGTCGTCGTTCCGAGCGTGCCATCCTGATGGGTATCGTCGACGGCGGCGTCATAGAGCGGATCCCGATCGAGGCTCTGCGCGAAGCTGCTGCTCCCCGTGCAGGCGACCACAACCAGAATCACGGCGGCAATCGCCGCGGCTCCCAATCGCGACGACACGCGACGGCAGCGATTTTTCCCTGGCATCGCCAGGCATGAAGACCACCGGCGAGACATCGTTCGGTCATCTGGGACAGCGGCCATGCCAATTCCTTTGTCTGAGGACCTGCAGCCCCGTGCGTGCCGAAGCCACCCGCCGAAGAACATTCCCGGTTGGGGAGGTGATGGGCCGCCTTGAGACTTATGCCTTATGAATGGCACTGTGACAGACTGTGCGCCATCAGCGGTCAACGGGCACTGCGCGAAACACCGAGAGAGCGATGCCGATGTTCGCTCACGATTCCAGGGTCGGCAATCAATTCGAACCGGGAGGTTAGCCCACCAAAGCCGGCGAGGCAAGCCTCGGCAGTGTGAGCAAAACTGTTAGCACACGCCCTCTCGGCTCCTGAATCCTGCGCCGATCGACACGCGCCGTTCCCGAGTCATTCGCATGACCGCTCTATGACCGCAACCTATCCTTCAGGCTCGTCTGGACTTTGAATCCGTTGGTCCTGGGTTGGAGCCCGAGCAGCCTCACTTGATGGAACCACATTCCCGGTCAAGGACTTGGGCAATTCTCGGCAAGGAGCGGGGCGAGCCCGGAATGGGCACTGTGAGCCAACACCCCCGAAAACGCCGCCGCATCGGCCCGCATGTTCAAATCGCTGGTCACATGGCTCAATGACCACGACTCGAATGTCTTCTTCGTCGGCACCTCTCGGCTGACTGACCTGCCCCCTGAAAGGGCACGTCACGGTCGATGAGCGAGATGCGGACGCAGCCGTCCTCCGAAAAACCGCCTTTCTCCCAGGCGAGCATGTCTGCGGCGGCATCGGCATCGAGGAAGTCCTGCCCGCGAGAGCCAATCCGATCACTTGCCCGCGGGCAGGTTTTCCAGGTCGAGCAGGTCTTTCGGTCGCCCTGCCGCCTGCTTGAGCTTTCGCAGCCACTCGAGCGACACGAATCGGATGCCGCGCGGATGAAGCCATGGAAATTGACGGCATGGCCGCCCACCACGACGCACGGCACGCCATGCCGCTGAAGCACGTCGAAGACGCGGAACTCAGGAGTCATCGGTATTCGCCTCGGCTTTCCGGCCGATTGATCTCGCCGCGAAGTTGCGGCGACGAAAATGTGCGAGGCCCTGAGGATGCCGCTCGAGGATCGCCCGCGACTGCGCCAACAGCCGCCGCATCGCCGCGAGCCGCTCTGCGGGACTCATCCGGAGTGCCCGGGCCCGCTGCGCGCGGTCGCGGGCTGAGAGCAGGCTGGCTGCGGGATCGATCATTTCGGCACTCCTGCCGCTAGTCTACCGTTGGGGCTTTGAAAAGAGCTGCGTCCCCTTTTGGCCGCGAGACGAGCCGCCCACGGACACGTGCGGGCCACACTCGACATCATGAGGAGCGTCACGGAACTCGAGTTCGATGCTGCCTGGTCGAATCGGATCATGGCGACGTCCGGCGACGTCGTTACACCGGTGCTCGGGGATGACCTGACGACGTCGGTGTTCATGAGATGCCGTTCGACCGCCAGGAATCGATCGGGTTCGGGGGGCATGCCCCCCGGCATTCCCCTTGAAAGTCCTGCTTTTCCCCGGAATCCGGTCGATTGTTTGCCATGCACCGTTCACGGACCTAATCTCCGGACTCCCGAGGAGGAGGTGTGCATGGCTGCATGTGCGGATGATGTGGTCTCCAGCCAGAGAGACACAAAGCGTGTCACGAACGCGGCGGCAGGGCTGCTCGCAGCCGTCTCCGGCGCGGGCGCAGGAGCTGCCATGGCGGGCATCGTCACCGTGACGACGACGCAGCAGTACGGCCCGACGCCGCTGTCGTACGACGTGCTCTTCACTCCGGTGGAGAATGCGACCGACCTCGTGTCGATCAGCGACGGCTCGGTGTATACGGGGGAGGGACCGTCTTTCACGATCCAGGCGATCGGCACAGACGACACGATCGTGGACCTGTTCTTCGAGTCATACATCCCCGATTTTTTCGAGACGAAGCCGCTTGTCGACATCACCAGCAACACATTCACCGACTTCTCGCCACGCGACATCAAAGGGCTGCGGTTCACGTTCGTGCAACCCGACCCGGTCCCCGAGCCATCGCTCACGCTCCCCATCGGCACAGAGTTCCAGTTTGCCGTGGTGCCCGAACCCTCGGCGGGAGTGCTGCTGGGCTGCGGCCTGGCTGCGGTGCTGATCGGCCGCAGAGTCACGAAGTTTCTGTCGACAGCACCCGCGCGGTGACCCTGCCGCGACTCGCCATCACGGCTTTTCCAGTGCGGCTGCTTTGCCCGGCAGCACGGCTTATTGGGTCGGTAGCGAAAAGAGCCGTTGAAACTCGGCGAATTTTCCGTGCGGACCGCGGGTGATCTCGGTCACGTATTCGATGCTCACCCGCAGGCAGCCACCGAGCGCCTCCGTGGCGACCGCGATCACGTGCTGCTCCTCCGCAGGCCTCAGCGGACGGGCCACCACCAGCCGGAAACAGACCTGATCGGGGGCGGTCTGGACGACCTGGTGCTGGAGGATCGCCCGGACCTGCATCACGGCCCGGTGGCCGTAGTAGGGCGGACGGAGGTCACCCGACGGCAGCATGAGCAGGTCGCGGGCCCGGCCGGGAATGGCATCCAGGACCGGTAGCAGGCGGCCGCAGCCGCAGCGGCCGCCGCCCACCGTGGCGAGGTCGCCGATGTCATACCGCAGGAGCGGCATGGCGAAATTGTGCAGTGGCGTGAGAACCACGTTTCCTGTCTCGCCGGCGGCGCACGGCCGACCGGCGGGGTCGACCACCTCGACGATCGATTTCTCCGCCTGGATGTGCCAGCGGCTCTCTTCCAGGCACTGATACGCGATGGCGCCCGCCTCGCCGGCGGTGTAGGTGCTGGAGAGCGGCGCGTCCCAGACCTCGCGGCAGAGTGCGGAGAGCTCCGGCGGACTCGCCTCGCCCACCACGACGGCTTCCTTCAGCGCCGGGAGCCGGATCCGGTCCTGCCGGGCGCGGCGCAGGATTTCCAGGAGCAACGAGGGAAACGTGCAGACATAGTCCGGCGCGATGTCGCGGAGCGTCTCGATCAGGGCGGAGATGGGTGCGCGATAGTCGAGCAGATAGCTCGGGCCCGTGGGCCAGACCGTCGCGACCGGCGTCCCCCAGTCCTTGTTGCGCTGCAGGTGGACTGTGTCGTCGAGAACGGCCCGCTGTTCGTTGCGGAGAATCGACAGAAAGGTCCCCGACAGGTCGCGTCCCCGCCAGATGTGCTCGCGCAGCTGGAATGCCTGCCAGTAGAAGTAGTCGAGCGTGCTGCGAATGATCCGCACCGGTCGCCCGGAGGATCCGGAGGTCAGGATCTCTCCGACGTCCCCATGCCCTGCCGGTAACTGGCGGGCGTGGAGCGCGTTTCCCAGCGACTGGACATCGGCCCGCGTGAGGATCGGCAGCGACGCCCAGCGTCTCTCCCATTCCGCCGCGTTGGGCGCGGCCTGCCGCCGCGACTCCGGATCGAGGCCCGCGGCGGCAAGCCGCTCCCGCCAGAAGGGGACATGTGCGGCCGCATGATCGATCAGGGCCTCGACCTGCGGTCGCCGGGCGGCGGCGAGTGCCTCTGCGGAGAGATATTGTGATCGGGAGAGCTGCTCGACGACGGCGAGCAGCGCCGCTGCCTGCGTTTGCGGCACAGCCGGCCAGAGTCCACCGGGAAACGCGGCGTGTGGTGTGGGGAGCTGCATGAGCGAGCTGCTGCTGTCTGCAGGGGCGTGGAGAGGCGACCGCGGCAGGCCGCCATCAGAGTGTGGATCGCTCGAGTCGACAAGAGCGGGGGACGAGCCGCCACGACATATCGGCTGCGCGCGGCGTCATCCACATCGGGGCTGCGTGTGATACGCTTTCGTGCCGACAGCCCGCCGCGGAGCGGTGCTGGACCCCGACCACAGAAAATCACAGGCTGATACTCCATGAAAGACCCGACCGTCCGCGGTGTCGTCCACCTGATCGAGGAGACCAAGACCTTCGGGCAGAAGGGGTTTCGCAAGCGACTGGTGGTGCTCGAGCAGTCCAAGGGCACGTTCACGAACTTCGTTCCCGTCGAGTTCGTGAAGGACGGCTGCGACGCCGTGGACGACCTCGCCGTGGGAGACGACATCGAGGTGACCTACCGCCTGAGCGGCCGCCGCTGGCAGCGGGATGCGGCCAGCGAGGTTAAATTTTTCCTGAGCGCCGAGGGCCTCTCGTTCAAACGGCTCTCCGGCAGCGGCCGGCCCGAAAGCGCTGCGGACGACGCTGCTGATGACACCGGCGACCCGAACGATGCCTTCGCCGAGGCCGGCGACGACGACGTGCCGTTTTGAGGCGGCCTGCGGCCGATCTCCCGGCGGCCACCCCATCGCAACAGCCTTCGGGCATGCCTCGAAGTGCGTGAACGCCTCGGAGCCGTCTGGCCCGTGTCAGGCACTCACAAGTCCGGCGTCCCGCAGTGCCGCCACCACGGTCTCGATCGACTCCGCCGTCGTCTGTCGATCGGTCGTCACGGTCACGTCGTACTCGACCTGGTGAGAGTGGCAGAGCTCGTCGCTGCGACGGGCCAGTCCGGCCGGCCTACCCTCGAACCCGCCATCGCCTCGCGAGGATTCCCGCCGCTCCAATTCCTCAAGCGAGCACAATACGCCGACGCAAAACACCTTCGCCCCGGCGGCCCGCAGGACGTCGAGCACGTCGTCGCGCCACGCTGCATCCTGCAGGAAGTGGTCGATGATCAGGTGCGTGCCAAGCTCGAGATGCGCGGCCCAGCTCCTGTGCACTCCTGAGAGCAGCCGGTGGCCGTGAGGGTTGAGAACCAGCCGGACGCGCGGGCCTCCCCCGTGTTTTCCTGCGGCGTTGCTCTCGTCGACGTATTCCCAGCCGGCCCGGCCGTCGTGGGGTGTGCGAGACACGAGCCGCGAAAGATCTCCGCCCCTGAGCTTCACGAAACTGATCGGGTAGAGCTGCTCCGACATCAAGACGCCGACGTCGTCGAACGCCACACGGGCGAACGCCGCATCGGGGTTGCCATCCGCGAGCTGCGTGAGTCGCTCCTGCAGGGCGCGACAGAACGTCGTCTTTCCGGAGGAACTCGCACCATTGACCAGGATCGCGATGGGCGGGGCCGTGTGCCCGCCCCCCCGGTCGTTCGGGGTGGTCTGCGTGGCCTTCTCATTCTCTCCGCGTAGCATGTTTTCCTTCCTCGCTGTGAGTCACTTCCGCAGACACACCATCAGTGCCCCCGTCATGCGGCCGTCCTGGTCGATGAGCGGCGCGTAGTTGGCGTCGCATCGATGCCCGAACAGCGTCACTTCGCCCGTATGCGACCGCTTGTGGATCAAGGCCGCGTAGCCGGGATTGTCGCGCGCGAGCTTGGTGCCGACTGCAGATGTTCCCGCTTCCGTCAGGAGCGTGGTATGCATGCGAACGAAGTCCTGGCCGTCGAACGAAAATACGGTGCTTTCCTGCCTGTTCATGATCGCTCCCCCGTTGACACGCGATACCGAGCCCCCGCCCACGGTGAACGACGTGATGCGTGTTGGGCGTCCGTATCATGACGCCCCCTCGTCCGGACCGTCCACGGAGAAAGCACGGAGAAAGATCGGTCAGCCCACGGCGTGGGCGCCGGACGAGAAACTCCGGGCAGAGTTCGGGAGACCGGGGCGACGACCGCGCGGCCCCGTCCGGCGTGCAAAAGGGAACTGACCAGCAGAATGCCGACCGGGAGACGCCGCCGCTCATGAACGTGTCGCGCTCGATCGGCCCGCAGTATAGTGAGCCTCGCTGGCGCGGGGCCGTGGCCGGGCAGCGGATGGCCGTCCGCGCCCCCGCAGCGTCGCCATCCTTCGACACCCATGCCCCACTTCTTCGACCACCGCCATCCGACCGCCGACGATCTCCGGGCAACCGCACGGCGACGGATCCCGGGCTTCGTCTTCGACTTTCTCGACGGCGGCTGCAACGACGACGTCAACCTCCGGCGGAACGTCGAGGACTTCCGCTCCGTCGAACTCCTGCCGCGCTACCTGCGCCCGCGTGGCACGGTGTCGCTGGAGACGGAGCTCTTCGGCCGGACGTGGGCCGCGCCGTTCGGCGTCTGCCCGGTGGGCCTCCAGGGGCTCATCTGGCCCGGCGCATGCGAGGCCCTCGCGGCCGCGGCGACGGCCCGCGGGCTCCCCTTCATCCTCAGCACCACGACGACGGCCGATCCGGAGACGATCGGGCGGATCACCGGCGGCAGCCACTGGTTCCAGTTCTACGTTCCCTACGACCCGGGGCTGCGCGAGAACCTCATCGCCCGGGTGGAAAACTCCGGCTGCTCGGTGCTCGTGCTCCTGGCAGACGTGCCGGTGTTCGGCTACCGGCCGCGCGACATCCGCAACCGCTTCGCCGTGCCGCCCCACATCGGCGTCCGCACCGTGATGCAGATGCTCGCCCGCCCGGCCTGGGGTGCGGCCATGCTCCGCCGCGGAAAGCCCACGTTCGCCACCCTGAAGCCCTACCTGCCCCCGAACCTTGACCTGCGGCAGTTGGCGGACTTCATGAACCGCACGTTCACAGGACGGCTCACCGGCGACGACCTGGCGCGGATCCGCGACCGCTGGAAGGGGCGGCTCGTCCTCAAGGGCGTGGCGACCCCGGAGGACGCGGAGGAGGCGGCCGCCCGCGGACTCGACGGGATCATCGTCTCCAACCACGGCGGCCGGCAGCTCGACGCCGGGCAGTCGACGATCCGCGCCCTGCCTGCGATCGTCACCGCGGTGGGAAAAAGGATGGAGGTGATGATCGACAGCGGCGTGCGGTCCGGACCCGATATCGCGAGGGCGCTGGCGAGCGGCGCGAAGTTCACGTTCCTGGGCCGGGCGTTCATGTACGGCGCGGCGGCGCTCGGCGACCGCGGCGGCGAGCACGTGGCCGAGATGATCCACCGGCAGCTCACGCAGGTGATGGAGCAGCTGGGATGCGAACGCGTGGCCGACCTCCCGGGTCACCTCGCCCGCGGGTGAGGCCGGTCGGCTGTCCCAACGGCGACGGTCGGTCGCCATCCCGACGGCGACGGCCGGCTGACTCGTCGACCGGTCGTTGCGAACGTGCCGCCGGGCGGGATATCCTCTCGACCCACGACGGTCTTCACGTCCTCACTGTTCGTCGACGCGTTCGCCCACGTCCTTCTCTCTTGATGGAGCCTGCAGCCATGGTTCTCAGATTCTGCCTCGTGGCGGTGGTGATCGTGGTCGGCATGGCGACAAGGACCACGGCCGCCGAACCATCCCGGCCCGTCCGCATGGGGGCGGGGGCGATGACCTTCGACACCGTCCCGGGATGGGGCCTCGGCGACGACGGCAGGTCGCAGATCGGCCCGACGCACGGCGGCGTCGTCGTCGACAAGGCTGGAAACGTCTACACGAGCTCCAACCTCGGCATTTTCGTCTTCACCCCCGACGGCACACTGGCCCGCCGCTTTCTCGGCGACAAGTACACGGGCTGGCACGACATCGAGATCCGCGCCGAGGGGCCGGACGAATTCCTGTACGGCGCCCGCAACGTCGCCGGTGAGGGGATCAAGATCAACGCCGCCACCGGCGCCGTCGTCCTCACGCTGGGAATTCCCGAGGAGTCGGGGCTCACGCTCACGAAGTGGGCCCCGACCGCGATCACCGTCGCCCCCAATGGTGACATCTTCCTGTCGGACGGCTACGCCAGCAACCACGTCTTCACGTTCGACAAGACCGGCAAGTATCTCAAGCACTTCGGCACCAAGGGCAACGGGCTGAAGGAGTTCAACACCGCCCACGGCATGACCCTCGACACACGGTATGACCCGCCGCGGCTGCTCATCTGCGACCGCAACCACGAGCCCAAGGGCCGCCTGCTGCACTACGACCTCGACGGCAACTACATCGACGAGGTCGTCACCGGGCTGGGGATGCCGACGTCGGCCTCCGTGCAGGGCGACTTCGTGTCGGTCCCCGATCTCCACGGCCGCGTCGTCATCCTCGACAAGAGCAACACGATCATCGCGGTGCTGGGCCACAATCCCGATCCCGCCAAGCGGGCCAACTTCAACATCCCCCAGGATCAATGGGTCGAGGGAATCTTCAGCGGCACGCACGGCTCCTCGTGGGACGCCGCCGGCAATCTCTACGTGCAGGATTGGAACGTCGCCGGCCGCATCATGAAGCTCGTCCGCGTGCAGTAGGCGGGCCGCAGCACC
>JBILVO010000052.1:0-23190 GCA_044370415.1 Pirellulales bacterium | reverse complement strand
GAGGACCTTTTGCAGCCGCTCGAGGCCGTCGGGGGCCGCGGCGCCGGCGGTGGCGGCCGCGAGGGGGGCTGGCGCACGGCCTGCGGCACGAACCGTCGGCCGATCCGGTGTCGGGCGGGCTGGGCGGGCCGACGGCCGGCGCGGCGGCGCGGCTCCTGGCCGCGGGCTGCGGCTGGGACGTGGGCCGCGGTTGGTGCGGGGACTGCGATCGGGGCGCGGGGCTGGAGGCACGGTGCGGCCTGAGTGGGGAGCAGGTGACGGCCGCGAGTCGGGCCGCCGGGCCGATCATACACGACCGCCGTGCACGCAGTCGTGGGGGCGAGCGTGCCTCGCGATCGCCCGTGGCTCGGGCTCTTTTCGCCGTCGGCCGTTGCGGCCTCGTCGCCACGCGGCGGGGTCGGGGGGCGTGGCGACCGCTATTGCGCGGGCGACCACCACCGCGACCGTCGCACCTCGGGCACCGGCTCGGCGAAGTCGCGGGGCCGGGCGCCGTCCATCAGCGGCAGCCGCAGGCTCGAAGGGGCGATGTCGTCCTGCAGGTACGGATCGAACCGTACAGCCCGCCGCTGCTGCAGCCTGGCGGGGCCCGGCTCGAGCCACTCGGGTTTGCCCAGGGACGCGCAGCCCGAGCAGGCAGCCGCGGCGACGAGCAAAAGCGATGGCAGGAGGCAGCGCATGGGCGAGACCGTCGGGAGGGCGAGCGGGAGGAGTGTAGGCGGCTGCCGGCGTGCCCCTCCAGAGCGATTTGCCCGTCGTTTTCGCGATCCGCGCGGGCTTCGTCAGGGAATCGCCACGTGCAGCAGCGTCGCGTTTCCGGCCCGCACGGTCGCCAGCGACTGGCGGCCCACGGCTGCCGGCAGGAGCAGCGACGTGCCCGGCAGGAGCGACGGGAGCCCCCAGGCGTCGTCGAGGCGGAGTTCGCCCGACAGGACGGCGAGGAAGTGGCAGGCGTCGTCGCCCCCCACCTGCCATGCGCCGCTCGTGCGGACCTCGTCGAACGTGAAGTAGTCGCACGACACGAGCCGGCGGGATGCGGTGGCTGATGTTGTGGCGGATGCATCGGGGGCGGCCGACCGCACCGGAGCCACGGGGCCGAAGCGGGTGACGGCCTCCAGGCCCGCCTCGACGTGCAGCGGGCGGGGCCGGCCGTCGGCCCCCACGCGATCCCAGTCGTAGAGCCGGTAGGTGACGTCGCTGCACTCCTGAATCTCGGCGATGACGAGCCCCGCGCCGAGCGCGTGCACGGTGCCGGCCGGGATGAAGACGCAGTCGCCGGGCTGCGGCTCGAAGGAGTGCAGGACGTCGCTGCAGCGGCCCGCCCGCACCGCCGCCGCGAGCGCCGCCCGGTCGACTCCGTCCCGCAGGCCGGCGTAGATGCGGCTGCCGGCCGCGGCGTCGATCACGTACCAGGCCTCGGTCTTGCCGAGGTCTGGAGGCACGAGCCGGGCCGCACGGGCGTCGTCGGGATGCACCTGCACCGACAGGTCCCGGCACGCATCGAGAAACTTGAACAGCAGCGGGAAGGCGGCCCGGGGCGCATGGCGGCCGAGCAGTTCGCGGCCGCGGTCGCGGACGAGTTCGCCGAGCGTCGTGCCGGCCAGCGGGCCGGCGGCCACCCTGCTCTGGTCTGCGGCCCGGTCGACGAGTTCCCACGACTCCGCGAAGTCGTCACCGGGCGGCAGTTCCCGGCCGAGCAGCGTGGCGAACCGGCGGCCGCCCCAGAGGTAGCGGCGGTAGACGGGCGCGAGGGGCAGCGGGTGCATCGGAACGGCGGTGGACGTGGGCGTCATCGACGGGCCGTGCCTCCAGGGCGGCCGTTCCCGCGCGAGCGAGGGTTCTCGCCGTCAGCGGCTCCTCCGCCGCGTCCGTCGGCTGAGGCGTAGCCCTCCACGATCCGGCCGATCCAGAAGCAGCAGACGGCGGCCACCAGCAGCATCAGCATCTGGCCGAGCGAGATCGCGTGGTTCAACTCCAGCAGCACCGCCAGCGCCGGGAGCGCGAGACCGAGGAACTGCCCGAATCGACCCACTGCCGCCACGCCACAGCCTCCATCCACCCGCATCGGCCCGCCGCCCGCATCGGTTGCGACGTTCGCACTGGCCTCACCGGCCGGCCACGCGGCCGAGCGGAAAAGGCACAGCCCCTATCTTGGCCGCCGCCCGCCGCTTTCACCAAGGCGATTCGGCCCGGCCGGTCCGGGACGCACGCCGCGCGCCGCCAACAGCGGCATTTTCCGGGGCATTCCGCGGCCTCCGCTTGCCAGCGGCGATTTGCCCGCAATACTGCCCGGATCCTCGAGTCCCACAGCGGCGGCTCCCCTTTCCCGTTTTTTCCCGGTTTGCAGGAGACACATCCATGGGTCGTCACGGCGCGGTCACGTTCAAGGGCACTCCGCTCACGCTGGCGGGCGACGAGGTGAAGGTCGGATCCCCCGCCCCCGATTTCTCCCTCGCCTACTTCGAGGGAGGCATGAAGCAGATCGGCAAGGCCGACCTGCTCGGCAAGCCGACGATCATCAGCGTGGTGCCGTCGCTCGACACGCCCGTCTGCCAGGTGCAGACGAAGACGTTCAACAAGCGGCTCGCGGCCCTCGGCGACAAGATCAACGCCCTCACGGTCAGCCTCGACCTGCCGTTCGCGATGAACCGCTTCTGCGGCGCCGAGGACATCAAGGGTATGCGGAGCGGCAGCGACTACATGGATCGCGGCTTCGGCACGCACTGGGGCGTGCTCATCGACGAGCTGAAGATCCTGGCCCGGGCGGTGTTCGTGCTCGACGCCAAGGGCGTGGTCCAATACGCGCAGGTCGTCAAGGAAGTGGCCAGCGAGCCCGACTACGACGCCGCCCTCGCAGTGCTGCAGAAGCTCGCCGGCTAGCTGGCTGTGGAAAAAGCCCTCCCTGGCCTTTTTCCACGAGGGCGAGCGGCGAAAAAGCCGGGGTTTTTCGGCGCTCGCTGCCGCCGCCTCCAGCGGCGGATGACTGTATCCACGGGCTGCTAGGCCTTCAGGAACTGCTCGATCGTCTTGCGGGCGGCCGCGAGCGCCTCGGGCAGCTTGTCGACGAGCTTGCCGCCCGCCTGGGCGAGGTCGGCGCGGCCGCCCCCCTTCCCGCCCACGATGCCAGCCGGATCCTTGATCCACGAGCCGGCGGACAGCCCGCGCTCCTCGAGCTCGCGGCTGATGCCCGCGACGAGCGTCACCTTGTCGGCCTCGGCCGACCCCAGGAGCACCGCGATTGGGCTCGCCTTGCGGCGGAGCTGATCGATGCACTGCCGCATGGCGGCCGCGTCGCCGCCACGGGCGTCGGCGACGACCACTCGCGTGCCGCCGACGTCGGCGGCGCCGGCGAGCAGCTCGTCGACGGAGAGCGCCGCAGATGCCGCGGCGGGCTTCGCCTTCTTGAGATCCTTGAGCTCCCTGGTGATCGCCGCCAGGCGGGCCGGCAGCTCGGCGACCGGCACCTTGAGACCGCCTGCGGCCTCGGCCAGCAGCCCCTCGGCGTGCCGGATGCGGTCGAGGGCCCGCAGGCCCGTGACGGCCGTGATCCGCCGCGTGCCGGCGGAGACGCTCTCCTCCGCGATGATCCGTACGAGGCCGATCTCGCCGGTGCTCGAGACATGCGTGCCGCCGCAGAGCTCCCGGCTGACGCCGTCCATGGTCACCATGCGGACGACGTCGGGATACTTCTCGCCGAAGAGCATCATCGCGCCGGCGTGCCGTGCCTCCTCGAGAGGCAGCAAGCGGGCGCCGACCGGCACGGCCGCGAGGGTGTGGCCGTTGACCATCGTCTCGATCCGCTGGAGCGTGTCGTGGTCGATCGAGCTGGTATGTGAGAAGTCGAACCGCAGCAGGTCGGCGTCGACCTTCGAGCCCTGCTGGACCGCGTGCGAGCCGAGGTGGTGCTGCAGTGCGGCATGCAGAAGGTGCGTGGCGGAGTGGGCCCGCCGCAGCGCGGCCCGCCGGTCGGAGGCGACCCGCGCCGTCACCGTGTGGCCGAGGTCGAGCGTGCCCGACCGCAGGTGGCCGCGATGCAGCATGAAGCCGCCCTCCCGCTGGGTGTCGGCCACGGTGAAGCTGCCGCCGGGCCACTCGAGCACGCCGGTGTCGCCCACCTGCCCGCCCGATTCTCCGTAGAAGCTCGTGCGGTCGAGGACGACCGTCACCGGCTCGGCATGCCCCACCTCGCGAAGCTGCTCGCAGAGCCGATCCTGGGCGATGATGCCGATGACCTTTCCGTCGGTCTCGAGCGTGTCGTAGCCCACGAACTCGGAGCCGTGCATCGTCTTCTTGAGGGCGTCGAGCGGTCCCGACGCGAACACCTCGCCGCGGGCGCCCGCGCCCGAGACCTTGCCGTGGGCCTCCATCGCCGCCTGGAAGCCGTCCCAGTCGAAGCTGCAGTTCCGCTCCGCCGCGAGCGTCTCCAGCAGCTCCGGCGGAAAGCCGTAGGTCGTGTAGAGCTCGGCGGCGTCGCTCCCCTTCACCGTGCCGCCGCCCGCGCGGCCGATCGAGGCGAACAGCTTCTCGATGCGGTCGAGGCCGCCGTCGATCGTGGCGAGGAACGACTCCTCCTCCCGCTTGATGACCGAGGCGACGCGGTCGACCGTGTCGGCGAGCTCCGGGTAGGGCTTCCGCATCATCTCCGCCACGCTGCCGGGCAGCTTGTGGAGGAAGGGCTCGCGCATGCCCATCTGCCGGCCGTCGAGCACCGCGCGGCGCAGGAGCCGCTTGACCACATACTTTTCCTCGTTGTTGCCCGGCAGCACGTTCTCGTGGATCGCGAACGTGCACGCGCGGACGTGGTCGGCGATGCGGCGCATCCGCCGGCCGTCGTCGTCGGCCGCCACATAGCGTCGGCTGCAGACCTCCCCCACGGCCTCCACCAGTGGCCGGAGGATGTCGATGTGGAAGTTGCTGTCGACGCCCTGGAGCATGGCGCAGGTCCGCTCCAATCCCATGCCGGTGTCGATGTTGCGACTGGGGAGCGGCCGCAGGTTGTCCGGGGGCGGTCCCATCCGGTTGAACTGCGTGAAGACGAGATTCCAGATCTCGACGTCGCTGCCGTCGGGCATGCGGTAGAAGATCTCGCTGCACGGGCCGCAGACTCCGTCAGGCCCCTGGGTCGGGGCGCCGGCGGGCCAGAAGTTGTCGTCCTCTCCCATCCGCGTGATCCGGCCAGCGGGCACGCCAACTTCGTCCGACCAGATCGCGTAGGCCTCGGTGTCGTCGTGGTAGACGGTGACGGAGAGCTTCTCGGGCGGGATGTGGAGCCAGTCACGGGCGGTGAGGAATTCCCACGCCCAGAGGATCGCCTCCCGCTTGAAGTAGTCGCCGAAGCTGAAGTTGCCGAGCATCTCGAAGAAGGTGTGATGCCGCGGCGTCCGGCCGACGTTGTCGATGTCCCCCGTGCGCAGGCACTTCTGGCAGGTCGTGGCCCGCGTGAACTCGAGCTTGCACTTGCCGAGGAAGTGATCCTTGAACTGGTTCATGCCGGCCGGCGTGAACAGCACCGAGGGATCCCATCGGGGCACGAGCACGTCGCTGGGGCGGCGGACGCAGCCCTTGCCCTGGAAGAACACGAGAAAGGCTTCGCGGAGGTCATCGGCCTTCATGTGGGCGGCGGCTCCCGGAGAGAGGACGTAGGTGGGCGGGCGATTGGGCACTCAGCCCGAAAGAGAGCGCGACACTATACACGCCCCGCTTTGTGACGGGCGACGGACGTTTTTCCCGCTCGCCGACCGCTTCCGACGGGGCGGCGTCCGCTGCCGCGGCGCGACGAGCGGACCGCGCAAAAGCAACCGCCCGCGAGCAGCCGCTTGGGTCGGCCGTCCGCGGGCGGAGGGGGGAAATCGGTGCGGCGTCGGGCCGGCGCGGCCGGCCCGCTCCGCGGTCACTCGCCGCCGGCAGAGTCGCTGGCGACGGCGATCACGGCATCCTTGCTGGCGAGCACCTTCTCGCGAATCTCCTGGGCCACCTTCGGGTTCTCCTTGAGGAAGAGCCGTGCCTTCTCGCGGCCCTGCCCCAGGTGCACGTCGCCGTAACGGAGCCACGTACCGGTCTTGTCGACCAGCTTCGCAAGGACCGCGAGGTCGAGGATGTCGCCCTCCACGCTGATGCCATCGGCGTGCATCATGTCGAACTCGGCAACGCGGAACGGGGGCGCCACCTTGTTCTTCACCACCTTCACCTTGACCCGCTGCCCGACCACGTCCTCGCCGTCCTTGAGCTGGCCGATCCGGCGGACGTCGATCCTGCAGGACGAGTAGAACTTGAGTGCCCGGCCGCCGGGGGTCGTCTCGGGGCTGCCGAACATCACGCCGATCTTCTCGCGGATCTGGTTGATGAAGATCACGGTCGTCTTGCTCTTGGCGATCGCACCGGTGAGCTTCCGCATCGCCTGACTCATCAGCCGGGCCTGCAGCCCCACGAACGAGTCGCCGATCTCGCCGTCGAGCTCCTTCTGCGGCACCAGGGCCGCCACCGAGTCGACGACGATGATGTCGACGGCGTTTGACTTGATCAGCAGTTCGGCGATCTGCATCGCCTCCTCGCCGCTCGTCGGCTGGCTCACCAGCAGGTTTTCCAGCGAGATGCCCAGCTTCTTGGCCCAGCTGGGATCGAGCGCGTGCTCCGCATCGATGAACGCCGCGATGCCGCCGGCCCGCTGGGCTGCCGCCACCGCATGGAGCGCGAGCGTTGTCTTGCCGCTCGATTCGGGGCCGAACACCTCGATGATGCGGCCGCGGGGAAAGCCCTTGCCGCCGAGGGCGAGATCGACCGAGAGGCTGCCGCTCGAGATGCCCTCGATCGGCGCCTGGGCGTCGCTGCCCAGGGGCATGATCGAGCCCTCGCCGAACTCCTTCTCGATCTGGGCGAGTGCGCCCCTCAGCTGCGGGTTGCCTTCGAGGAACGCGGCCCCCGCGCTGGCGGACCGAGCCCTTCCGCTGCCGCGTGCCGTCTGGCCGCCGCCGGAGGTCGCCTTCGACGTCTCGGCCTTGCCCTCTGCCTTGCCTTCCGCCTTGCCCGCATCCGACTTTGCTGCCTTTGCCATCCGTCCGTTCGCTCCTGCTGCTGCCATGACCATGGCGACTGCCTCCCGCATTTCCCGGCACGTCGTCGGGGTGGTTGCATCGCCACCATGAATCGAGCGAGTCGCCGCAGAAACGTATACTGAACGCGGGTATACTATCGGCCTGTGGCCCCGCTGGCAAGAGGGTTTTCTGGACGGCCGTACAGGTCTTTTTTCCGTCGGCGGCGGGCCGTGGCGGCGACGGGTGCAGGGGCGGAAAAAGTCCACGGCGGGATTTTTCCACATACAGCCAAGCGGATCGCGTGGCATCGCCGGATGCGATGCCGCCGGCCGTGGAAAACCTTGGCTTTTCCACCGACCGGCCCAAGTGGAAAAAGGCCATGGAGGGCTTTTTCAACGTGTAGCCAAGCGCAGCGTGTGGCATCGCCGGACGCGATGCCGCCGGTCGTGGGAATCCTCGGCATTCCCACCGACCGGCCCAAGTGGAAAAAGGCCATGGAGGGCTTTTTCCACGTGTAGCTAGAAGCTGAGCATCTGCCGGTAGTCGGCCAGGCGACGATCCAGATCGTGCCGGTCGATCGCCGCCAGCCGGTCGAGGCTGAAGTCCTCGACCGTGAAGCTGGCCGTCACCACGCCGTAGGCCAGGGCCTGCTTGAGAGCCTCGGGGTCGAAGCGGCCGAGTGCAGCCAGGTGGCCCATCATGCCGCCGGCGAAGCTGTCGCCGGCGCCGGTCGGGTCGACCACGGTCGGGGTCGGGTAGGCGGGCATCACGTACATCTCGTGCTCGCTGAAGAACATCGCCCCGTGCTCCCCCTTCTTGATCACGACGAACTTCGGCCCCATCGCCAGCACGGCCCGGCCGGCTCGCACCAGGTTTTCGTCGTCCGCCAGCAGCTTCGCCTCGGAGTCGTTGAGCACCAGGCCGTCGATCCGCCGCAGCAGCTCATTGAGCTCGTCCCGCTGGATGTTGATCCACAGGTCCATGGTGTCGGCAACGGTGAGCTCCGCACCCTTGGCCTGATCGAGCACGCCGAGCTGCACGGCCGGCGAGGCGTTGCCCAGAAAGAGGAAGCGGCAGTCGCGGTGTGCGGCGGTCAGCTTCGGCTGGAACTCCCCGAGCACGTTGAGGTGCACTTCGAGCGTCTCGCGGTCGTTCATGTTGGGCAGGTAGCGGCCGCGCCAACGGAACGTGCGGCCGCCCGGAATCGTCTGCAGCCCGGAGGTGTCGATGCCCCGGGTTTCGAGCAGCGCCGTGTGCTCCCGCGGCCAGTCCTCGCCGACGGCGCCGATCACCCGCACCGGCGAGAAGAAGCTGGCGGCATAGGAGAAGAAGACGGCCGAGCCGCCGAGCACGTCGTCTCGCTTCGCCGTCGGGGTTTCGATGCAATCGAGGGCGACGCTTCCGACGACGAGCAGCGGCATGGCGTGGGATCCTTCCGGGTGCGGGCCCGCCCGCGGGCGGGAAAGCCAGGAATGTATCGGTGGCCCCGCGGCGGGCAAGGCCGGCCTCACGGCGCGGGCGGACGGCGGCGACGGCCGTCGGTCTCGTCCGGGAGAACGGTGACGCGATCCCAGCGGCCGAGCCGGTAGCGTTCGAGGAGGCCGATGGCGCGGCGGCCGTCGGTGTCGACGTCTCGGAAGAGCACCCGGGGGCTGAAGACACGGTTGCCGTCGGCGTCGAGATACTCCTCATCGTCGCCGTGCCGGCCGTCGCCGTCGGCGTCGACGAAGGTCTCGCTCGCGCGGCGGTCGCCGGGTGCCCGTCCCGCCGCGCGGGGCTCGCCCTCGAGCAGCACCGCGCTGGCCTCCGCATCGCTCGCGGCGCACCGGGCGAAGATCGTGAGCGCGGCCGTGCCGGCGTCGAGCCACATGGCCGCGGGATCGATCCGCAGCCGGGGTGGGACCGGCAGGATCGACCAGGCGACGAGCGCCGTGCCGGCCACCACGATGGCCGCCACCGCGCCGCAGATGCCGCCACCGATGGCATCGGGCATCGGGGGGAGCCGCGGCGGCCGTCCGCACCCCGCCGCCAGCCGCAGCATGCCCCAGACCAGAGCAGCCACCAGGACCGCGTGGGCGGCGCCGAGCGCGAGCCGACGCGGAACCTCCAGGCCGATGAGGAGATCCGCCACGGGACCGGCCAGCGCGAGCGGCAGGATCAGGGCCGCGATCGCGAGCATCGCCGCCACCGTGCCGCGGAACAGCCCGGCCCGCGCGCCGAGGAGGAGGCCGGAGATCACCGTCGCCGCGACCGCGAGGTCGCCGCAGAGGGAGAAGACGGTCATGGCGACCGGCGGTGGCATCGGCGGCACGTGGATGAATCCGGAGGTCAGGGGACGACGCGGACGACTTCCTTCACGCTCGTGACGCCGCTCGCGACCAGCGCGATGGCCGACTCGCGCAGCGTGCGCATGCCTGAGCGGCGGGCCTGCGTGCGGATGCGACCGCGAGTCGGCCGGTCGGCCAGCACGCCCCGGAGCGAATCATCCACGAGGAGCAGTTCGTGCACCGGCACGCGGCCGCGGTAGCCCGTCGCATGGCAGGCCGGGCAGCCGGCCCTGCCACGTGTGAAGATCACGAGGTCCCCGCCGTCGTGCTCGGGCAGCTTCCGCAGGAACTCACGCGGTGCCGGAGAGGGCACCTTGCACTGGTCGCAGAGCACGCGGACGAGCCGCTGCGCGACCACGCCGGCCACGGCCGTGCCGAGCGTCCGCGGATCGATGCCGAGGGCGAGGAGCTTCATGACCGCATCGGCCGCATCCTCGGCCTCGAGCGTCGCCACCACGGTGCTTTCACCGGAGGCCTGCACCGCGGCGTCCGCTGTGTCCCCGTCGCGGATGCCGTCGAGCAGGATGGCGGCCGCATCGCCCGGCCGCAGGCCGGAGAGCAGCCGCACCGCCGTCAGCCCCGCCGCGGGGTCCACGACGGTCTGGGCGACGTGCCCGATCCGTGCGGCGATCGACTCCTCGATCGTGACGATCGGATGCACCCGGGGGTCGATCTCCGCGATCACTGCGTAGGCGGTCGTGGTCCTGCCTGAGCCGGCAGGGCCGCAGAAGACGAGCATGCCGCGGGGCTGCTGCACGATCGCGCGGATCGACTCGCAGGCCTGTCGCGGCAGCCCCGTGCCGTCGAGGCCTGCGCGAAAGTCGTGCCGGCCGCAGTTCGCGTCCGGGTCGAGAATCTCGAACGCCAGCCGCATGCCGCGGGGCCGGGGCTCGGAGCAGCCGCGAAACTCGATCGTGCGTCCCGCGACGACCGCGGTGAAGCCGGCCCGGCGCCGCCGACGTCCGTCCCGCGACAGTCCCGCCAGCGTGCGAAACTCGTGGGCGAGGCCGCCGCCCTCCGGTGCGCCCAGCCGTGCGTGGGGCCTCCAGGAGCCGTCGATCTCGAACCGCACCCTGGCCCGGCCCTCCGGCCGCGAGTCGATCTGCAGGCGGGTGGCACGGGCTGAGACTGCCTCCGCCACGAGATCGCGTGCGGCCCGGGCCGTACGGGCTGCCTGTCGATGCCGGCGACCGCGCGGCGGTGCGGGCGGCGGCGTGCCGTCGCGCCGCAGCAGCATGACGCCGCCGTCGTCGTCGCGCCCCGCGGCCGGTCGCGCCGCCGCTGGCCCGCTGGCAGCCGGCCCGCGGGCCGCTGACCGCTGCGTCGCCCTCTTCAGCAGGCTCGTCGCCCGGCTCGCTGTGAGGATGCGGTGCGGGGGCAAGACAGTCGCTTCCCTCTGCCGCAGGTATGCAGCGCCGATGCACACGAGCGTCGCAAGGAGAGCGGACAGGCCCGCGAATCCCAGCAGGGCCGCCGATACGAGCAGACCCACACCGGGCGCCGCCATGACCAGTGGCCATCGGGTCTGCGAGCCGAAGACATAGCGGGCGTCGCGATCGCCCCACGTGCAGGCGGCCGCCCAGGCTGCGGCCAGGGCGATCCAGCATCCGCCGAGCCAGACCGCGCGGTGGATGGCCGCCGATGAGAGGATCGCTTCTTGCATGATCGGCCAGTGTCGGTCCGTGTCGGCCTGAGCGTGCCCGCGCCTGGGGCGAACCAAGGCCGCGTGCAGGAGCCTGGGTGACGTTGCGGCCGAGCGCCGCTGAAAGCAGCGTAGCATGAGTGGCCTGCGTAGCCGTGCCGCGACTCGTGCAGTGGTCGGCTGTCTCGCGCGGCCATCGCTCTCCGGATCGGCGTCACCAGCGCCAGCCGAAGCCGGCGTCGGAGAAGAACGGGGCGGCGAGCTCGGTGACTCCCCAGCCGACGCGGACGCCGACCTCGAGCCGCTTCGTCAGCAGGTAGTGCATGCCGGGGCTGAAGAAGGCCCGGTTCGTGTTGATGACGTTCCGCTCGGTGAACGTGTCGAAATACTCCACATGGACCTCGAGGCGGTCCGTGACCGGAACACGAAGGACGACCGACGGGCTCCAGCGGTCGAACCAGCCGAGCCGCGCCTCCGAATAGGCGTAGCGCAGGGCGGCGTCGAGCCGGCAGCCGCCGGGCAGCTCCCAGCCGCAGACGCCCGTCGCCACGGGCACCGTCCCGAACACGTCGCCGTAGGTCGGCGTCGACGCCTCCATGATGAAGCAGCTCTCCGGCAGCCAGCCCTGCTGCGCCAGCTTTCATGGGAAACTGTGCGGCCTGGGGCGGGCTGGCTGTCCGGGTCGTTCTTTGCTCCCCAAAGCCAGGGCGGATATCCTCAAGCGATGCCGTGCCGGGCAGACGTCCGGCAGCCGCCGTCTATCCACCGCAGAGGTACGAGCCGTGTCGTTTCCCGCCACCAACAACGGCCCCGCCGGCATGTGCGTGGCTCACAACGACGTCTGCAAGACACCCACAGATGCCCACGCAGGCATCGTGCCAGAGGGCGAGACGGAGGTGCCCGTTCCCTACACCAACGTCGCCGCGCTCCAGCAGGCGATGCTGCCCACGCTCGCCCAGAAGGTGTTCATCGTCGGGAAGCATGGGGCCACCACCAACACCGAAATCTGGATGAGCACAGGCAACGAGGCGGGCACCGGCGGCGGCGTGGTGTCGGGATCGGTGGCCGGCCCCTGCCGGATCAAGATTGGCAGCCGGAAGGTGTTTGTGGAGGGGCATGGCGCGGCCTACCTCGGCGTGATGGTGGCCCACAACAACACAGCCAACAGCAACATGCCGGTCGGCAATCAGGTGCACGCCAGTCAGACGAAGGTCTTCTTCGGCCCCTGACCCGAAGGTCGAGCAGCAACGGCGCTGGCACGGCAGCACGCTCGGTCCGTCGCAGCCGGGCGCTGACCGGCCACCGCTTTTCTGCTGTGAGGTGCCGTCCCGCGAACTGAGCCTTGAATCCTCCAGGAGAGAGTCCATGGCGGCCTGCATCCGCACTGCTACAATCGGGGGATCCAGCCGACGCCGCCTGCCGGCGATCCGACCGGAGTCGCCGCATGAAGCCCACGTTTAAGAACACCCACCTCGCCGTCGAGGAGCTGCTCCGCGAGCCGCCGGCCGTGCCGGCCCCCGAGACTCCCTACCTCGGCCCGGCCACCGTGGCGGCGGTGTCGCACAAGCAGGTGGAGCTCGACCATCCGGGCGGCCGCTGCACCGCCCGCGTGGCCGTGGCGCAGAGCTACGCGCCGGTCGTGGGCGACACCGTGCTCGTGATCAGCCGCGGGACGGAGTGGTATGTGATCGGCGTGCTCGAGGGCACCGGCACGACCACGTTCACCGCGCCCGGCGACATCGAGTTTCACGCTCCACGGGGCCGGATCGAGATGCTGGCCAAGGAGGGGGTGTTTCTCAAGAGCGATCTGGTCGAGATCGTGGCCACCAAGCTCGAACTCACGGCCCGCCACCTCTTCGAGCGGTTCAACGACGCCACGCAGTGGATCACCGAAACGCTCCACCGCCGGATCGGCCGGATACACACGAAGGTGGAGGGCGATTACGACCTCAAGGCCGGCCGGATCACCGAACTGGCCGACAACGACGTGACGATCGACGGCAAGACGATCCGCTTGGGATAGCGCCATTCGGCTTGGGATAGCGCCATTCGGCTTGGGATAGCGCCATTCGGCTTTGGGCCTCAGTGATCCTACGGCACGACCGCGAAGGCGGCATCGCGGCGGTCGACGCGTGATGGCTTGCTGAGCAGCCATGTCGTCCAGCCCAGCCGGCTGCCGGCCGGCGAGCCATCCGCTTCCAGCATCGCGCCGCCGAGCTTCGTCATCGGCACATCCGCCGCCGCCAGTATCGGCCGGACGTGGATGTCGTAAGTGAGGTTGATATAGAGGCGGGCGAGATCACCGATCTTCGCGAGTTCACGGGTGCCCGGCAGCCGGCGGTGAAACTGCTCGAGCGACAGCGGACCCACCGACAGTTCCAGCGCCGACTGCACGCTCCAGACCCGTGACCCGGCGATCGCCGTGCTTCCCAGTTGGGCGTTCCAGCCGTCGGGATGCTCGCGGGTGCCCAGCCGCGTCTGGTCCGGCTTTTCAAGGTCGAGCCAGCGGCCGATGAACTGATGCAGCTGCACCGGCACGCCGTAGAGATCGGTGAGCAGCAACTCCAGCGACTCTGCACACCGCGGAAAGTGGGAGTAGTGGCCGGCATAGCGGAAGATGACGTCGTCATCGACGGCCAGTTTTCCGCCCAGCCCCCGCCCTCCGAGGCCGACCAGGCAGGCGACCGCGGCCGTGATTGCATCACGCGGCCTGGCCGCGCCATCGTCCCATTCGGTGCCGATGCCGCGGATGAGCGTTCGCTCCTGCTGGATAGGCTGACGGTATTTTGCCCAGGTGCGGTAGAGCAGCGCGATCGCCCGCTGATTGAAGATGTCGAGAAAGCCCCGCAGACTGTGGTCGCGAAACCGCCGGATGCGATCGATGACCAAGGTCGTGTACGAGAGCGGCAGGCTGCCCATCGGCCCGACCAGCCCAAAGCAGGTGACGTCGAGATCGATCCGCGGCACCCGCGGGTCCGCTGCGGCGTCTGCGGCGATCTCGTCCCGGGCGTCGTCCGCCTCCGGGAGGATCTGGGCGCGGGTGATCGCCGCTCCGGGAAACCCGAGGGTCACCTCGCAGTGAAACGTCACCGGTGGATCCGCATCGGCATTCGAGGCGGTCGATCCGACCTCGCTGGGCGGTTCGCGACCCGCCGCCACGGCGTCTAGATAGACGGCGGTCTGCGCGAGCCGCACAGCCTGAAAAAAATCGAATTGATGGGGGAACTTGACCAGCCTGTCGATCAGGCGAGGACCTGGTTCCCCGCCCGCGGCGGCCATGTCCATTGCTCCTTACGGCTTTCCCTCTGGCGGGACGTGGCGATCATCCGCGTGAACGCGTTGATCGTCACCCACGAGCCGAAAAACCGCTCCAAGACCGAGGAAAAAAGATAGGCCGTGTTGTCGACGAACTGGCTCTCGTCGAGGACCAGCGTCACCTCCAGCCCCTGGGCCACGCCGCCAAACCGACCGGGAACGCGGCCGGCGATGCGGCGGCTGCGGATGTCGCTGAGGCCCTGGATCCAGCGATGCTTCTGGCTGAAGTCCTCCAGGTCGGAGTTCAGGTAGAGATTCAGCATGTCGCGCAGGGCCAGCGACGCACGGCCGTCGCCCCCATCCACCAGCGAAAGATGGTTCAGCGATAGGTGCGAGATCAGCCGCCAGGCGTTGCCTCGGCCCGGCTGCCGACGCAATGGCCGCGTCGGACGGCTCAGGCAGGTGATCGTCCCCACCGGCCCCTGGCCCTCGGTGAGCGCAAAGCGGGGCCTGCCCACCGAAAACGGCAGCCGGTTGGGCATGTTGCGATTCGAGCAGGTCGCCTCACAGTGAATCGTGACGTCGAGCAGGCGGGTCGGGCCGCCCTCGGCGTCGACGAGCGCCATCCAGATGTCGCTGGCACCGTCCAGGCCTCCGTCCGGTCGCGGCTCCTGATGCGTCCGGCGCATGGCAGACCAGCGCATCGGCAGCGTCGTTCCGGCTGCCGGCGCGACGCCCCCTGCCGCTCCCGTCGAGGGAGAGTAAAACGGAAGCACGCTGAAGGGCTTGCCGCCGGGCGTGCTGCCGCGGACGGAATCGATCGTGTAGATCTCCATGCTGCGGGGGCGACGGACGTCCGGCACCAGGCAGTATTCCGACCGTGTGCCGGTGATCCGCAGCGGATCCAGCCGGTGAGGAAACAGGTTCACGACCGGCGTACAGCCGAGGCGGATCACCGCCGGTGACACGAGCCGCTCCAGTTCCCGGCTCGCAGCCGAGAGCAAGATCGAGACACACATCCGGTCGCTCAATCGACCGATGACGCTCGGCGAAAGCCCCTCGAGATCGATGAAGAGGAACTTCTGCGGCATGGCGAAAAGTTCCGACAGGAGCCGGTAGCCGGGGAATGCCCGCGGATCTGCGGGGATGGAGGCATCCGCGGTGTCAAAGCCGGCCGCGACGAGCCGCTCCCGCGGGAGCACGACCGGGGAGACGTCCTCGGGGCCACTGGAGATCACGATCCCCACGCAGCGCGTCATCAACAGCTCGTAGAGCAGGTAGATCGGCTGTCCAACGCCCACGTGGAGGTGGAAACGCAGCTTGCCCAGATGCATCTTGCCGATGGGCACGGCCTTCGACAGCGGCTCGATCTGGATGTCGAGCACCGATTGCGTGTTGGCCGGCGGGAGAATCGGCAGGCGGAACGGCGGTCCCGAAAGCTTGGCATCGGCAATTTTCACCGGCCAGAGAGACATGTCGAAACAGGTGCGGTAGGTGCAGACATCCCCGTCGATCCGCTCCGACTCCAGCAGCGACCCTCGTGGCACCCTGTGGCCGTCGATCAGCGCCGCCTGTTTCGGATCGATCGCTATCTCGACGATCGTCATCGAGGGCACCGGCCGTAGGTAGTGCGGATAGAGCAGGTCGAGCAACGCGTCGGCCAACTCGGGAAAATCATCGTCAAGCCGCTTGGTGAGGTGGGCGTTGAGGAAGGCCACTCCCTGCAGGAGCCGCTCGACGTGCGGATCCTGCGAGTCGTCGCGGCCCAGGCTGAGCCGGCCGGCGATCTTCGGATTCTGCTCGGCAAACTGGGCCGCGCGCCGGCGCAGCACCACCAGTTCGCGTTCGTAGAACGGGAGCAGGTCGTCGATCACGTCAATCCCTCCACGACGAAGTCACCGCTGCCGGAATCGAGCGATGAGACCAGCCGGATCGACTCGCGCAGCGGCTCGACGACAAGCTCCGCCTCGATGATGAATCGCAGCCGCCGGTCGATCGGCCGCCGGTCCTGGCCGTCGAGCCGAGGCACCACGTGGACATGCCGCAGGCGCGGCTCGAAGGCCGCGATGGCCTCCTCGATCCGACGGCAGATCGTGGAGAGCTCATAATCCTCACGGACTTCCAGGCTCTGCAGATCGGGGAGGCCGAAGTTGAGCAGCGACGTGCGCAGCTCCGCGTATTGCTCCGGTATATGGTCGAGCGGCCGCCGCGCATTGAGCAGATACTGCAGATCCCGGCAGAGGCCCCGCTTGATCACCTTCAGCACCATTCCCTCGTGCCAGAGCGGTTCTGTCGACTGCTCCGGGCTGTCGTCGAACAGCCGATCGAGCAGGCTGGGCAGCAACAGTTCGCGGTTGGAAAGAGGGGTTGGCATGGCGGGGAATCAGGCGGAGGAACAGCCCGGGACAATCAGCCGAACCGCAGGGATTGGAGATCCATCATGTCGATCGTGTCTTCCCCGTCGAGCACGAACACCCGTCTGCCGACGCCGACCACGGCCTCGCCATCTTCTCCCAGCCAGTCCGTCCGACGTCCGAGTCGCGATGCGTCGTCACTGCCTTGGAGCGTGCCGTAGACCGCCGGCAGGTGCACGTCGGCTTCGAACGCGTCGCGGACCACCATGTGGGCCTGACGCCAGACAAGATCGAGCGGCCGCTCAGCCGGCACGAATTCGATGGAGTCGATCCGATGCATCGGGATCCAGTAATACTTCCCGGTGTGGGTCAACACCTCGAACACCCCGGCGGTGATGTCGTCGAGGTCGCGAAAGTCGCCGAAGCCGCGATCGCCCATCGTTCCGGCCAGTGCCGGACGATCCTTCTCGGCCTGCTCGACGATCCGGCCCGCGCCGGCCCGGTCGCCGGCCCGCAGCAGCACGAACGCCTCGAGACGGGCGCGGATGGCATCGTCGGCACCGTCGAGCAGTTCCGGCACGCGGCCCTCTTCGAAGAATTGGCGCCGCGCCGCCTCGGCCCGCAGCAGCTGCCGCACAGGGACGGCGGTCACCGAGGCCCGTGGCTCGAGATTCATCAGGGCGTCGAGCTGCTGGTCGGCCCGATCGTTCTGGCCGGAAACCACCAGCAACTCCGAGAGCAGCCAGCGGGCGTCCAGGTCTGTCGGGGCGGATTTCACCTTGGAAGTGATGGCATCGATGGCCGCCGCCAGGTTGCCCGACTTCAGAAGTTCCCTCACCGTTTCCATATGTGGACTCCTCCGAATGGAAGCAAACAATGGTACCCACAACGAGTGGTTGTGACCGGGCTACCGCTGCTCGCTGCGGTGGATCGTGGTCACGAGCTTGAGCGTGGCGTCGATCTGATCGAGTTGGAAGTGGGGCTGGAGCCGCATGATCACGCGGTAGGCTCCGGCCGTGCCCGGCTCTTCCCGCACCTCCACGCTCGCGGCCCGCAGCGGCAGCCGGGCGCGGACCTCCGCGGAGGCCTGGTCGTCGGGCGTCACGTAGTCATTGATCCATTCGTTGAGGAATGTCTCGAGATCGACCGGCTCCACGAATGATCCAACCCGGTCACGGGCGAGCACCTTGAGGTAGTGGGCGAACCGGGAAACACAGAGCATGTATTGCAGCATCGCCGAGATTCGCGCGTTGGCCGTGGCGATCGGCGAATCGAATTTCTCCGGCTCGTGCAGCGAGGCATTGGAATGGAACACGGCCCGTCCGTCAGGCCCGGTGCCGCACAGGGGAATCAGCCCGGCCTCGTCGAGCTGCGCCTGCGTCGAATCAGTGACGAGCACCTCCGTCGGTCCGCGGGACGCCGATTCAAGATGGAACCCGTCGAAGCCTTCCACCGGGAGGCCATCCACCACCCCGCCACCCTCGATCCCGCGGGAGCCGCCGCGGATGTCCGCAAACCAGCCCGTGCGGCCGAACTCCCGCAGCACGACCGAGGCCAGCGGCCAGATGGCGCTGATCCAGAGCCGGTTGCCGGGGCCGGGGCCGTCGACTTCTTCACGGTAGCGGAATCCACGCTCGGCCCAAGACTTCTCGAACGACGCCTCGACACGCTGCTGCCCGACCCAGCCGTCGTAGGGCAGGCGGCCCAGGACATGTGGCAAGGGCAGCCCCAGAAATCGGCTCTCTTCGCGGCGCCGCAACGCCCGCCATTTCACGAAGTCGGGACCAGACTGGTGGATCTTGAGGTCGACGAACGTGTTCAACCGGGAGTTGGAATCGATGCCCATCAGTTCCGGTGCCGGCGTCGCGAGCAACGGCGAAAACGAGGCGGCCGCCACCTCCGTCAGCCCGGTCAGCAGGTTCACGTCGTCGGGATGGTGGCTGAAGTGATAATCGGCGACGAGCATCCCGAAGGGCGTGCCGCCGGCGGTGCCGAACTCCTCCTCGTAGACCTTGCGCCAGAGGACGGAGCGGTCAAATTCCACCGCGCTCGAGCGGTCGCGGGCCAATTCGCGCTTGGAAACGCTGAGCACCCGTACTTCCACGCGACCGCTGCCATCGCCCGAGGCGTCGGCGGTCGCCGCCTGCTTCACCAGCCACTCGAGACCGCGCCACGACGACTCGAGCGACCGGAATCGAGCGTGGTGCAGGATCGCATCGGTCTGGCGGGAGAGCACGTCGTCGATGACGGCGATGTCTTCGCCAACCCGCATCGCCAGTTCATCCCGAGAAATCCGCTCCCCGGCCGCCACCCGGGCCGCAGCCCAGGCCCGCAGCACCTCGGCCGGCGTGCTGGCGGCGAGCAATGCACCCGCTGCCGACGCTGCCGGCGCATCGGACGCGACGGCCAATTCGCGAAAAAACGTCGGCAACGGTGCATGGCCGGAACGTCCGCTGACGAACGCGGGCGATGCCTCGGTTGACGCCGCAGACAGCATGGTCGCCGAAGGTCCGCCGAATGTGGGCTGGCCCGTTGGCGAAGAAGCCATGATGTGCAGCGCCGGCAAGGGATTCAGGCAAGCTGGGTTTGATGGTCAAGCACGCCTGAGTTCAAGCACACCTGAGTTCAAGCACCCTGATGTTTAAGCACCCTTGGCAAACGCCGGTATCTTCGCCACCATCCGCATGCTGGTCGTGAGTTCTTCCATCTGGAGCCAGGGACGCAGCCACGCCACGGCGTTGTAGCTGCCCGGGGCACCCGGAATCTCCTCCACCTTGATGGCCGCCTCAGCGAGCGGATAGCGGGCCTTCATCTCGTCGGACGGCTTCGGATCGGTCGTCACGTAGTTGGCGATCCAGCGCTTCAGCCAATCCTCGCAATCCTGCCGTTCCATGAACGAGCCGATCTTGTCGCGGGCGATCACCTTTAGGAAGTGCGCCATCCTGGACGTAGCCATCATGTACGGCAAACGTGCCGAGATGGCCGCATTGGCAGTGGCCTCCGGACGGTCATACTTCTTGGGCTTCTGTGTCGTCTGCGAGCCGAAGAACACCGCGTAGTCGGTGTTCTTGTAGAAGCACAGCGGCAGGAAGCCGAGCTTGGAGAGCTCGGCTTCGCGACGGTCGGTGATGGCGATCTCAGTCGGGCACTTGAGCGCCTTGTCACCGTCGTCGGCCATGAACACGTGGGTCGGCAGACCCTCGACCTTGCCGCCATTCTCCGCACCGCGGATCGCCGTGCACCAGCCAAACTTGGCGAAGGCGTCGGTGAGGCGGGCGCCCAGCACGTAGGACGTGTTCATCCAGGCGTAGTTCTCGTGGGGGACCGGCTTCGAGTTGCCGTGCTCGTCGAGATCGACCTCCTCGAAGTCGAAGGCGTCGACGACCTTCGTGTTCTTGCCATACGGGAGCCGCGAAAGACTGCGCGGCATCGTCAGCGTGACGAACCGGGAGTCCTCGGAATCGCGGAAGCTCCGCCACTTGGTGAACGACTCGTCGAGGAAGATCTTTTCCAGATCGCGAGGCTTCGACAGATCCTCGAAGCTCTCCAGCCCGAGGAGGGCCGGGTCGGCAGCCGACAGGAAGGGACAGAAGCCCGCGGCCGAGACCTGCGACATCTTCGTGAGCAGGTCAATGTCCTCGGGATGATTCGTGAACTCGTAGTCGCCGATGAGCGCGCCGTAGGGCTCGCCACCCGGGGAGCCGAATTCCGCCTCGTAAATCTTCTTGAAGGCCTGGCTCTGGTCGAACTCGATCGCTTTGTCGAGATCCTTGAAAAGTTCCCGCTTGGAGACGTTGAGCACCCGCAGTTTCAATTGGGCGCCGGTCTCGGAATTCTGCACGAGATAGTGCAGTCCACGCCACGACCCCTCCAGTTTCTGGAAGGCCTCGTTGTGCATGATGGCGGCCAACTGCTTCGACATGACCACGTCGATGGCGGCAATCGCGCTGTTGATCGTCTTCGAGACGTTTTTGTCGAAGCGGACGGTGCCCTTGATCGATTCCTCGACGAGCGAGCGAATCAGTTCATCGCGGCGGGGCTTCTCAACCGCCTTGGGCATCCGCTGCGTGATCTGGTCGAGCAGGCTGCCTGCCGCCTGCGTCGATGCGGCTCCGCCCTGTGCCGCACCTTGTGATTCCGCTCCCGTGCTCATGCCGCACCCCCTTCAGGATTCTTGTCAGGGTTGGATCCATCGGGAGCGGCACCGCCGGCCGCGTCCTTCGCGGCCGTGATGCCCATTTCACCAGCCAGCTTCTTGATCTGCTCGTCGCTTTGCAGGATCTTCTCCAGTTCCGACTCGAGCCCATCGGCCCGGTCCACCGCACTCAGCAGTTCGCGGAGACGGTTGCGGGTGTCGAGCAATTTGCGGAGCGGATCGACCTGCTCGACGACGTTGGCCGGCTCGAAGTCTTCGATCGACGAAAACTTGAGCTTGACGGGCATCTCACTGCCGTCGTCGGCCAGCGTGTTTTCCACGCGAAACTCCAGTCCCGGCGTCATCCGCCGCATCACCTCGTCGAACGAGTCGCGGTCGATGGAGACGAATTTCCGGTCCTTGAGCGGCTTGAGCGGTTCGGTGGGATTTCCCGAGAACTCGCCCATCACACCGACGACGAAGGGCAGGTCCTTCACGACCACAGCCCCTTCGGTCTCGACCTCGTACGTGATGTGCACACGGGGCTTGCGAACCCGTGTCAATTTCGAGTGCACCGACTCTGGCATGGGCGATTCTCCGAGGCCACGACCAGATGGCGGGCCGGTGAAGATGTGGTAGGGAGGCTGCGCGAAGGACGAGATGCCGGACAGGGTCAATAAGCACCCTCAACAGCACCCTTGTCCAGCCACCGTTCGAACAGGAAGCCCGCCTGCCGCCCGGTGTTGGATGGCCTCTGTCTGGATGGCGTCAAGGTGCCGAAAAACCCTGCATGATCGTAGTCGAAATCCCGCGACTGTCAACACGTGGGATTCGCACGGAAAGGGTGGGCGCGCTCGAGCCGCACAGACCGCTGGTCATGCTGACCCCGCGGAGTCACATGCCGCCAGATACAGCCGCCAGATTCAGCCGCCAGAAGACGGTGGCGTTTCGATGCCGACGAACTTGAACAGCGTTTGCAGGGCTGACCCGTCGGCGATCAGTTCCTTGTAGTAATCGGCCAGTGGCAGCCTGCCCAGACGAACCACATTGCGGATCTGGGTGGCCAGCAGGCTGTGGGGATCGTGCCGCTCAAAATACGCCGCGATCTTCTCCAGCTGCCGGAAGGCCTCCTCGCGTCCGGCCGGGGAGCCCGAGGCGTCGGTGCCCGCATCGCCAGTCGCAGCCGTCCCGTCCGTGGCGTCGGCTGCAGGAGCAGCCGACTCGGGAATCGCCTGCGGCGCAAACACCCGCATGGCGACCTCGCACTCCTCGAACAGCGATCGCAGCGGCGAAGCCGGCACGACGGCCTTGCCTTCGGAGGCATCGGCGACGGCTTTGGACAGGGCCTCCCATGCCGCGGCGGCAGCCGTCAGGTCGAGGTAGTTGCCCTTCAAAAAATCGAGCGGCGTGGCCTGCGCGGACTGGCTGAACTGTGCGGGCGACGTCGCTCCGCGGGACACGGCCAGCTGGATCTTGTCGGCGTCGGTTTCGCTGATGAGCTCGCGGCTGCTGCGATAGTGGCACAGGCCATACTTGCCACCGGAGCGATCCGACGTCAGTGGCACATGCAGGATCGCGGGCACGAGCAGCCCTTCGGAGTCGAGACCGACGAGTCTCGACAGGGGCATCGATCGCTCCTCGACGATCATTTCGGGGGTGGCTGGCCCGTCCTCCGGGTCTGGAACGGGGAACAGACTCGCCCACGAGGTCTCGACCATGGCCCGCGTCATGTCGAAGCCGGCAGTCAGGCCGGCGAAACCATCGGTTCTCGACAGAGCCTCGATGGCAAGTGCCGCAACGCTCAGATCACGGGACTGCGTCTTCAGGACCTCCAGCGAGTGGTCCCGGAGCTGCCGCCAGATTGGGACCGCCTCGGGCCAGCCCCCTTCGGAAGCGTCACCGTCGTCGGCGCGACGCTCCAAGCGGCGTGCCTCTTCCCTGAGATCCCGCAGCGTCGAGCGAGTGCCGCGGCCCGCTTCGTCGGCCTGCAGGTCGATGCCGCAGGGATTGTCGCCGGCAATCTGTTGACGGAAGCTGTCGGGATCGAACTCGAACGAGAGTGGCATGGTGGCACCCGGACGCCAGGATCGCGGGGTGTGGGAGGTTTGTGACGGCGCTCTACTATGCCATGCGATCGGCGAGGAGCGCCCCCGCCGCGGTCCTCTCCGGCGGCCGGTCGTCGCGGTTTCTGTCCGGAAAATGTCGGATTGTGCCGCCTGTAGGGCTATTTCATCGACCGCCAGAGAATAATGCCGATGATGCCCAGCACCAGGGCGACGTTGACAATCTTGAGAATACCGGCCATGCGACGGCTCCAGACGTCTGCCGACACCTTGGCGGGCGTCCAGTCGAGCTCGGCCTGAACGGCGAGCATGCGGTCGAACATGCCGCGGACGAAAGCCCGTCGATCGGCCATCGCATCGGTGGCCATCACGTAGCAGCCGGCCAG
>JBILVO010000167.1:0-7694 GCA_044370415.1 Pirellulales bacterium | reverse complement strand
GTCGGAGGCACGATCCACGATCCCGCGAACGGCCGCGACGGCACGGTCGACGACATCTGGGTGGCGGACGGCCGCATCGTCTCCCGCCCGGCGGATCCGCACGGCTTCACCCGGATCGACGCCGCCGGCCGCGTCGTCATGCCCGGCGGCGTCGACCTGCACAGCCACGTCGCCGGGCCGAAGGTAAACGCCGGCCGGCGGATCGCGCCGCAGCTGGCCCGTGGACCGTCGGCCGCGGTGCCCACGATCCACGCCACCGGCGGGCTCTATGCGGCCCTCGGCTACACGACCGTCTTCGACGCCGCGATCGCCACCGCCGCGGCTCGGATCGCCCACCTCGAGCTCGCCGACCTGCCGATCCTCGACAAGGGCATCTACCTGCTCGCCGCCGACGACGCGGCCGTGCTCACGGCGCTCGACCGCAACGACGGCGGTGAGGTGGCGCGGCTGCTGGCGGCCACGGTCGGCGGGGGACGGGGCTGGGCTGTGAAGGTCGCCAATCCCGGCGGGCCGGCGTTCTGGAAGCACGGCCGCCGCGGCGACCACCATGACCTCGACACGCCGCTGCCCGGCATGGCGCTCTCGGGCCGCACGCTGCTCGAGCGTCTCGCCGCCGCCGTGCAGGCGGTCGGGCTGCCGCACCCGCTCCATGTCCACACCGCGAACCTCGGCCTGCCGGGCAACTGGCGGACGCTCCTCGAGACGATGCGGACCCTCGACGGCATCCCGGCCCACCTCGCGCACGTGCAGTTCCACAGCTACGCGGGCGGCGACCTCGACGAGACGACGTTCGGCTCGGGCGTGGCTCCGCTCGTCGACCATTTCAACGCCCACGACGGCCTGACGCTCGACGTCGGACAGGTGCTCTTCGGCGACACCGTGGCGATGACGGGCGACTCCGCCGCCGCCGAGCACCTGGCCCACGCAACCGGCGTGCCGTGGATGGCGCACGACCTGCACCTCGAGGGAGGCTGCGGCGTGCTGCCGGTCAGCTACCGTGAGAAGAGCCTGGTCCATGCCTGGCAGTGGGCGATCGGCCTGGAGTGGTTTCTCACCGTGGCCGACCCCTGGCGGCTCGTGCTCTCCACCGATCATCCCAACGGCGCGCACTTCCTCGCCTATCCGCTCCTCATGAAGCTGCTCGGCGACGAAGCCTTCCGCCGCGAGGCCCTGGCCCGGATCCATCCGGCCGTGCGCCGCCGCAGCCCGCTGGCGGGCATCGCGCGGGAGTATTCGCTCCAGGAGCTCTGCATCGTCACGCGGGCGGCCCCCGCGCGGATCGCGGGCCTCACCGCGAAGGGGCACCTGGGCGCGGGCGCCGACGCCGACATCACCGTCTACCGTCCCGACCGCGACCTCGCGCGGATGTTCGCGATGCCGGCGCAGGTGTTCAAGGCGGGCGTGCTGGTCGCGGAAGACGGCGAGATTCGGGCGACACCGGCGGGCCGGACGCTCGTCGCGCCGCTGGCCGACACCGCCGCTGCCGATGTGCCGAAGCCAAGTCCGCCGGTTACGCCACCTCCATGACCGGCAAGTGGCATGTCACCACGGCGTCTCTGCCCCGCACCACAGGTCAGGCGGGCCATCGAGGCACTGGCGAGCTGGAACGCCCAGCATCCCTGGATCCATAAGAACTGGATCCATAAGAAAAAGAGGTACTGTTGGTTTCCCAACCCGTGCCGCCCTGGAATTCTCGGAGTTATAGAAGGTCTGGGAAGACTAAACCCGAGAGGGCGATTTTTCCGATTAAATGGATTGTTCGTCCTCTAGGACCACTGCGCGATCTGAGAATCGCCCGCGGCCGCGCCCCGAATCACCCGCAGGCTCTTTGGTGCCTCTCCCCGCACACGGACCGACGGCCATCATCGCGCGGCTGGCAGCCGCCGTCGCGGCAGCGTGCCTCCTCGCGGTCTCCCCGCCCGTAGCGGCCGCAGAGCTCGTGTTCGCGGAGGAACTTCCGCCGCCGACGGCTACCATCGACGCCATGCAGGCGGACATCCGTCGGCTGGAAAAGGAAATCGAGTCGCTACGCGCGGCGAAGAATCTGCCGGCCCCGGACACGGCCCCGGGCAAGGCCGGCGAGACGCTCACCGACCGGCTTTCGACCCTCGAGAAGGGCCTCGGCAAGCTCACCGACGCCGCCGACAAGAAAAAGAAGGACGACGCCAAGAAGCCCCTCTTCATCCTCAGCGGCCAGATGCAGGCCGACCAGGTCTACTTCGGTCAGGATGCTGAAAGCCGCGTTGCCGTCGGCGAGCTGCAGGACGGCGCCCAGTTCCGCCGCCTCCGTATCGGCGGCCGCGGCACTGCCTTCGAGGTCTTCGAGTATTCGCTCGGCGTCGACTTCGCGCTGGCCAACCAACCGAGCTTCCTCGACAACTACATCGAGTGGAGGCAGCTGCCCTGGCTGCAGAATGTCCGCGTCGGCCACTACTTCGAACCCTTCTCGCTCGAGCGCGTCACCCAGAACCGCAACAACACGTTCATGGAGCGGTCGCTCGTCGACACGTTCGCGCCGGCCCGCAACATGGGCGCGATGGTGTACGGCACCACCGAGGACGAGCTCGCGACTTACGCGATCGGCACCTTCCGCACCAACAGCGACAACACCGGCAACGACAGCTTCGACAGCGGCCAGGCGCTCACGATGCGCGGCACGTGGCTGCCGTGGTGGGACGAGGCGAGCGACGGGCGGTACTACCTGCATCTCGGGAGCGGCTACAGCTACCGCGACGCCTTCCAGAATCAGGTCCGCTTCCGGAACACGCCGGAAATCCGCAAGCAACAGCCGCCCAACGTGTTCGGACCCGTCGGCCCCCCGTCACCGAGCAACTACCAGAACGGCGTTCCCAGCCCCTTTGCGCCGATTTTCGTCGACACCGGCAACATCAAGGACGTCGACCATTTCCAGCTATTCGACCCGGAGTTCGCGCTCATCCTCGGGCCGCTGTCGCTCCAGTCGGAGTACGCGCTCGCCGTGGTGCACCGCACCGGGCGACCCGATCTCTTCTTCAACGGCTACATGGCGCAGCTGAGCTACTTCCTCACCGGCGAGCACCGCCCCTACGACCGCACGCTTGGCATTCACAAGCGGCTCCAGCCCTTCGAGGACTTCTTTCGCGTCCGCACGAAGTCGCAGGGCATCCAGACAGGGCTCGGCGCCTGGGAGATCGCGGCCCGGTACTCGAACATCGTGCTCAACGACAAGGACGTCAACGGCAACAACCTCACCGACTTCACCATCGGGCTCAACTGGTACCTGAACCCCTACACCCGCTGGAAATTCAACTACATCCGGGCGTTTCTCGAGGACAAGCGTGCCGGCAACAGCATGACGGATGCCTACGGCATGCGGTTCGACTACGACTTCTGACCGGAACACTGCTGGAGAATCACCCCATGACCCGCCGCGCCATCGTGGCCCCGCTCGTGGCCCCGCTCGTCGCAATAGTCCTCCTGGCCTGGTCCGCGTCCAACGACGCCCGCGGGGCGGCCAACAAGGAGAAGGCCGCCGACAAGCCTGCGGAGACGGCCGCGGTGCGGGAGAAGGATGCCGGGAAAGCCAAGGTCGACGCGAAAGGAAAGGACACGTCGAAAGAAAAGGACAAGGGCAAGACCCCGGACAAAGACGCGAAGAAGAAAGAGGAGGAGAAGCCTGCCTGCATGCACTGCGGGGCCACCTGTGGTCTCGCGGCCGTGTGCGTGTGCGAGCCTGGAACAAAGAAGCGGCCCAAGACAGAATTCGAGGTGAAGTGCGAACCGATCTGCGTGGCCGGCTGCGGCTCCAAGCCCTGGCACCTCCATCGGTGCCGCGACCGCGCGACGTGCACCAGTTGCTGCGAGGAGCCGTGCGAGTGCCCCAGCCGCGTGCGATCCTGCAAACGGCTCAGGCTGGAGACGGTCGACGAGGAGGTGCCGACGGTCGTGCGCAAGGTGAAGTACGTGTGCGATTGCTGCGCCGGCCGGTGTGCGGCCGGCTGCTGCGGGGGCCTGCGGCGGCACACGTGGGTGCCGGCGTGGTGGACCGACCGCACCTGGTGGTGGCCGCGCAAGCCCCCGGGCTGACGGGACTCAGCCGGACACGACCGTGACAGGGGCCACATGAGGCGCTGAGTCATGGAGCAGACGCGGCTGGTGCGAGCCCGGCACGTCGCGCCGGCTCAGCCGGCGACCGCCGCCACGAGAGCGGCCATGCCGCCGGCCGGAAACGCCGCGGCCGTGCGGTGCTGCGCAGCCGTCGCGTAGCGTGCCGCCAGCGCGTCGTCCTCGAGGATCCCGAAGACACGGCGGGGGAATTCGCTCTCGGGATCGGCCGGCACGATCCTGCCCGTCTCGCCGTCGACGATGCACTGCCGCGCCGCCGCGCTGTCGACGGCCACCGCCGGAATGCCGACCGCCTGGCCGTCGAGGATCGCGCCTCCGCAGGCGACCTCGCCCGACTGCCAGACGATCGCCACCTGCCGTAGCAGGTCGGGGAGGCAGTCGAGGTGGGGAAACACGTGGAGCCGCTCGCCCACCTGCTGCATACGGGCCCGACGCATGAGCCGCTGCCGCTGCGGCCCCGCGCCGACGAGCACGTGCTCGAGCCGTCGATGGACGACTCCCAACTGGTCGATGGCCCACAACAGCCGCTCGAGCCGTGCCTCCGCTTCGAGCGGCGCCACGCAGAGCGTCCAGAGCGTGTCGGGATCGAGGCCGAGGCGGACCGCGAGTTCGGCTCGTGTCACCCCCGCGGCCGCCGCGGGGTCGGCCGTCGGCGGAATCGTGACGACCCTGGTGTCCGCCACGTGCAGGTCGCCGCAGCCGCGGGCGACGGCCGGCGACCCGGCGACGACGAGGTCGGCCCGCCGCAGGCACCAGCCGGTGAGACGGTCGCGGGGCGGGCTGCCCAGCTGGCAGGCGAGCCGCGCACGGGGCAGGAGCGGCCGCAATGCCGCGGCGAGCCGGGCCTGCGACCGGCCCCAGGTGAGGATCGCGTCCGGGCCTTCGAGCCGCAGGCTCCGGGCGAACCGCACGAGCCGCAGCGCGGCGGCCGCGTCGACGACGGGCCGGGTGGCGACCCGGTGCATGGCGAAGCCCGCAGCCGCGAGACGCTCCGGCACCGCCCCTCCTGCGGTCGTCGCCGCGACGTGCACCCGCCAGCCCGCGTCGCGAAAGGCGGCGGCGGCGAGCTCGACCTGCCGGCCCGTGCCGATCGGATCGAGGCCGCGGCTCACCATCAGCACGGTGCGGCTGGGCTGTGGCATGGCGGGCACGAACGGAGTGCTCCCGGCTGTCGCGGATCGTCGGGCCGTCGGATCACCTCGGCCGGTGAAGCCGAGACGATACCCGACGGCCCGCGAACCGGGAAACACGGCCCGCCGCTGTGGGCGTCAGTCGTGCTCGAGCGTCCGGCGGGCGGCCTTCGAGATCGCGACCACCGTGGGATTCTTCAGCCGCTTCTCGATCGAGATCGCGTAGACCCTCTCCCGGACCGATTCTTCCCTGCCCACCACGCCGACCCCGTACATCCGCTTGATGTCGTCCTCCACGGCGGTGGGGGCCACGAACAGCCCGTCGCCGAAGCTGCCGAACGCCTTGAGCAGCGCGCTATCGGTGAACTCGGCCCGCACCTGCGGCCGCACGCCGATCTCGTCGAACCACTGCTCCAGCGACCGCCGCAGGGCCGTGTTGCCGCTGGGCAGGAGCATGGGAGCGCCGTCGAGCGACCGGGGAAAGCCGGCGCGGTAGCGGCGGGCCAGCGCGTTCGCGCCGAAGACCGTCACGCCGCAGTCGCCGAGCAGATGGTTGAAGGCCTTGAGGCCGACCCGGGGATTGGCGGGAAAGTCGCTGAGCACCATGTCGATCTCGTGCGCCGCCAGCTGCACGAGCAGCCGATCGGGATCGCCGTCGATGCAGGTGACCCGCACCTCCTGGCCAAGATGGAGCGCCGGCGCCAGCAGCCGCTGCACGAGCAGCTTCGACAGCGTGTCGGCCACGCCCACGACGACCCGCAGCGACAGCCCGGCCGGCCGGCCGGCCAGCGCTTCCTGCAGCTCCCGCCCCAGCGTGAAGATCTCGTCCGCGTAGCGGTAGGCGATCTGCCCGGCCTCGGTGAGCCGGATCGACCGGCCCGAGCGCTCGAAGAGCCGGCTCTTCAGCGACTTCTCCAGCTCGCGGATCTGGCCGCTGACGGTGGGCTGCGTGAGGTGCAGCACCTCGCAGGCCTTGGTGATGCTCCCCTCCCGCGCGGCGGTCCAGAAGTAGAGCAGGTGGTGGTAGTTGAGCCAGCTCACGGACGCCTCCCGCTCCTATCGGATTTTTCGATGCTGCACGGTGTCACAGTTGATCTGGCCGATATGACTTGAGCATGGAATGGTTCTCCCGATTGTCAAGGAGGAAGACCCGGTGGTTCTCCCGTCATCGTGTTTTTTAAGGGTGAGACACCGATGCCAGCCGTTCCGCGCCGTTCTGCCTCAGGCAATGCTGACACTGTGCGGGCCGGGCTCGCCGTTCGCCGTGGTCGTCGCCCTGGCGATGCTGCTGATTCCCGGCACACCGCCGCGTTGCCAGTCGGCTCTGGCGGAGTCGCGGCCGCCCAGCCGCCGCACGGCGTTGCAGCCAGAACACAAAGGTTTTCCCGATGCGTAGCAGCGGCTTTTTCAATGCGTAGCAGCGAGTCTTGCAAAAAGCGCTTGTTTTCATGGGATCGGTCGCGAGCACAACAATCCGCTCATCATCCACACACACGGCGGCGTGCGGCCTCATCATCCACTCATGCACCGCCCTTAGTCTGCCTGAAACAGCTGAGTGGCCGCCACCGGATGTCACCGGTGGGCCACCCGGCTGCGACGTTTTATCATCCGAGGATTTTTCCCATGAATCGACCATTCAGTGCGACACAGCGACGCGGCTTCACGCTCGTCGAACTGCTCGTCGTGATCGCGATCATCGGCACGCTCGTCGGCCTGCTGCTGCCGGCCGTGCAATCGGCCCGCGAGTCGGCCCGCCGCAGCCAGTGCTTGAACCAGATGAAGCAGATCGGCCTGGGGGTGATGAACTTCGAGTCGGCTAATAAGAAGCTGCCCTACGCCGGGCAGTGCGACTCGACCGGGTCGTCGTCAACCATCTACATGGTCCACTCCCCGGCCACGATGATCCTGCCGTTCATGGAGCAGACATCGCTCTATGATCAGTTCGACACGAGAACTGCCATTAATGTTGCCTACCCTTCAGCAACGGGGGGTGGTTCCAGCAACTGGACAGTTGGCAGCGCTGTGTTGCACCCCAAGGCAAAGGGCCGCTCCTACGACGACACTGCGCACACCGCAGGGCAGACCGCCGCGAAGACGGTTGTCCAGACGTTCATCTGCCCGTCCGTGCCCGGGGGAGCCATCCGCGATCCGATCAGCAACTACGGCGGCTTCGACTACATGTTCCCCGCGATCTCCGACGTCATGTCGACCGCCGGCCACGCGCTCTATGGCCAGCGGACGACGCCGGCCGGCGGCGCGGACTGGCTCGCCCAGGTCCAGGAGGGCTGCCTCAACTGTGCCGACAAGGGCTTCGAGCGGATCACCGACGGCACTTCGTCGACGATCCTCTGCATCGAGGACGCCAGCCGCTCGCACCCGGACGTGCCCGCCTTCGGCGCCTATTCCAGCCGTGATGCCATCACCGGATCGAGCCAGGCCGACCCGGTCAAGAAGAACAAC